>NZ_JAFGYW010000003.1:0-305279 GCF_017491595.1 Pseudomonas sp. 51_B | reverse complement strand
GGGCTGAAACGGCTCAAGAGCAGGCACGCATCACTCGACAATGGCTGGCAGAACCTAGCGATGCCTTGCTCCAGGCATTGCCTTGGGCCGCGCGTAAACAACTTGCCGGGCGCATCGACACCCGCCAAGTGCTGGAACGGCAGCTGAGCGAGCTCGACAAGGACCGTTATTGGCTCAGCACACGCCGGTGGATGGCTAGCCTGAGCGGCTTGATGGCGTTGGGTGCTTTGATGGCGGGTGTCTGCGCCTGGCTCAGGCTCAGGGCCGACGCATGGCGCGCCTTGCGGTCGGCACAGTACTTGCGCCAACGCATGACCGCCAACTGGCGGGTACTGGGGCGCTGGCTAAGCGCCTATATGGGCTTGCTCGCAGCCTCCCTGGCCGTTTCATTGCTCTACGAAGTCAGCGCTGGCGTAAGCAATGCCGCGCAGGGCGGCTTGGCCGTACTGATCGTGGTACTGCCCCTGGCCGCAGTGCTGATCGTTTGCCTGAGTATTTTTTGGCGTTTGAGGCAAAAATGGCCGGGCATGGGGCAGGGTAACGCCAGCTTTCTCGGCCAGGAACTTCAGCGCCAGCAGGCTGGAGCGCTCTGGCAGTGGATCGAAGAGCTGGCTGGGCGGCTGCAGGCGCCAGTGCCGGACCATATCGTGGTCGGGATCGATCAGGGCTTTTTCGTCACCAGCATGCCGATCGTACTGCAACCTGGCCAGTCGGTTCTCAACGGGCGAATCCTGTATCTGCCACTGCCTTATCTGAGCGTGCTGAGCCAGCAAGAGGCTGCCGCGATCATTGGTCATGAGCTTGGGCATTTGCGCAGCCGCGACACAGAGCTGGCCAGCCAGACCAATGTGCGCTTTAGCATGATGTGTGCACAGTTCTCGACCATCGTCGATACCCGCCGGACGATGCGCTGGGTAGCACAGCCTGTGGAGTGGATGGCTGGGCAATTTCTGCATCGGTCCCAGCTCGCAGTACACCACTGGGGGCGCGCCCAAGAGTTGCTGGCAGATCGCGCCGGTGCTCAGGTGCATGGCGCGCACTTGTTCGTTCAGGCGCTGCTGCGGGCGATTGCCCTGGGCCGCGTGGTCGATGCCTTGTTGCTTGAACAGGGTGGTGCAGGGCTGGCGGTGGCTTTGGATCGGCACCTGCAGCACGTTGCGCTACACCTGGACGAGGCTGTACTCGAGCTGAGCATGGCCCATCCCTTCGATACCCACCCGCCCATCGCCGCGCGGCTCGACAACCTTAACGTGCTGCTTGACGCGCCGCTGCTGCAGGCCGCCCTGCGCCAACCCTCAGGCAGTGACCGGCAGTGGTTCAATCTGCTTTGCCAGGCGCCTGCAAACGAGGGCTGGGGAGACTTCACTTAATATTTCCCATTCGCAGGTGTATCGTATTCGCCCTTCACCGCCAGCCGTGCTGGCAGCTTGATTGCGCTGAACACGAGGTACCCGCACCGATGTCCTTCACCCGTCGACAAATGCTCAAGGGGCTTACCGGCCTGGTTGTTGTAGGCCTGGGCGCCGGTGGCGCGGCGCGTTACTGGTTGGGCAAGGTCGAGGACGACAACGCCGGTCATGACTACGAGTTGATCGCAGCGCCGTTGGACGTCGAACTGGTGCCTGGTTTCAAGACCCAGGCCTGGGCCTTCGGCCCGTCGGCGCCTGGCACCGAGTTGCGGGTGCGTCAGGGTACCTGGTTGCGGGTTCGCTTCATCAACCACTTGCCGGTGGAAACCACCATTCACTGGCATGGCATCCGCCTGCCGCTGGAAATGGACGGGGTGCCTTACGTCTCACAGTTGCCGGTCAAGCCTGGCGAATATTTCGACTACAAATTCCGTGTGCCGGATGCTGGCAGCTATTGGTACCACCCTCATGTAAGCAGCTCCGAGGAGCTAGGACGCGGGCTGGTCGGCCCGCTGATCGTCGAGGAGCGTGAACCGACCGGCTTTGAGCACGAACGCACGCTCAGCCTGAAAAACTGGCATGTCGACGAGCAGGGTGGCTGGCTGCCCTTCAGCATTCCCCGAGAGGCTGCGCGCAACGGCACCGCAGGGCGGTTGATCACCATCAATGGCCAGGCCGATTCGGTCACCGAGCTGCCGGCAGGCCAGGTAGTGCGAGTCCGCCTGCTGAACCTGGACAACACCTGGACCTACCGCATCAACCTCAAGGGTAACTGCGAGGCCAAGATCTACGCCCTCGACGGCAACCCGGTGACCCCAAGGCCACTGCACGACGACTATTGGCTGGGCCCTGGCATGCGGATCTGCCTGGCCATCCGTATCCCTGACCCGGGCGAGGAGATTTCCCTGCGCGACGGCTTCGTGCGCCTGGGCACCCTGCGTTCGGTGGCCAGTAGCGAAGCGCCCGGCGACTGGCCCAAGGCTTTGCCGGCCAATCCGATTGCCGAGCCTGACCTGGAGAATGCCGAGAAACTGAACTTCAATTTCGAGTGGGCGGCCAACGTCACGGTCACACCTGACCCAGACAAACCCTCGAGCATGTGGCAAATCAACGGCCAGGCCTGGGACATCACCGACAAAACCTGTGCCGACCGGCCCATCGCTACCCTCAAGCAGGGCAAGAGCTATATCTTCGAGCTGAAGAACATGACCCAGTACCAGCATCCGATTCATCTGCATGGCATGAGCTTCAAAGTGATCGCCTCCAACCGCCACGACATCAAAGAGCCCTGGTTCACCGACACCTATTTGCTGGGCAAGAACGAGCGTGCCCAGGTGGCCCTGGTGGCGGATAACCCCGGTACCTGGATGTTCCACTGTCACGTCATCGACCACATGGAAACCGGCCTGATGGCCGCGATCGCGGTGGTGTGATGCGCCCGCAGATCATCGATCGCAGCCGCGATCAGGAATTCATGCGGCTGGCCCTGGCGTTGGCTGGCGAAGGCGCAGCCATGGGCGAAGTGCCGGTGGGAGCCGTGCTGGTGCAGCATGGCCAGGTGATCGGCCAAGGTTTCAACCGGCCGATCGCCGACAGTGACCCCAGTGCCCACGCCGAGATGGTGGCGATCCGTGCGGCTGCAAAGTCTGCGAGCAACTACCGCCTGCCGGGCAGCACCCTGTATGTAACCCTGGAGCCGTGCAGCATGTGCGCCGGGTTGATCGTGCATTCTCGAGTTATGCGTGTGGTATTTGGCGCGCTGGAACCCAAGGCAGGCATCGTGCAAAGCCAGGGGCAGTTTTTCGGGCAGGCGTTTCTCAATCACCGGGTGATGGTGGAGGGTGGGGTGCTGGCTGAAGAGTGCGGGCAGATTCTGAGTGACTTCTTCAGGGCGCGCCGAGCCAAGGTTTGAGCTGTGCCGGCATTATCGCGAGTAAACCCGCACCCTCCAGGGCTGGGCATGGCCAGGCATGCGCGCCAACCTGGGCAAGCGGCTTAGCCGCGAACAGGCCCTGACAAGGTTACATCGGCGGCGATTGATCCGCCGGCTTGTCTTTGTTGACACCAGGCACATGCAGGTTGCCCTCGGCCACCTGACCTTCGAGTTGCGGCTGGGTCACCCAGGTGAGGATGTCGTAATAGCGGCGGATGTTGGCGACGAAGTGCACCGGCTCCCCGCCACGGGCATAGCCGTACTTGGTTTGCCGGTACCACTGCTTCTGGGCCAGGCGCGGCAGCATCTTTTTCACGTCCAGCCATTTGTTCGGGTTGAGCTTTTCGCGCTTGGCCAGGGTTCTGGCGTCTTCCAGGTGGCCACTGCCGACGTTGTAGGCGGCCAGGGCGAACCAGGTACGGTCAGGCTCCTGGATGCTGTCGTCTAGCTCCTGCTTGATCTTCATGAAGTACTTGGCGCCGCCCTGGATGCTTTGCCTTGGGTCCAGGCGGTTGGATACACCCATGGCCTGAGCGGTGCGCTGAGTCAGCATCATCAGGCCGCGCACGCCGGTTTTGGAGGTGACCTCCGGTTGCCACATCGATTCCTGGTAGCCGATGGCGGCGAGCAGGCGCCAGTCGACCTGCTCGACTTTGGCGTAGCTCTTGAAATGCTTCTCGTACTTGGGCAAACGCTGCTGCAGATGCTGGGCGAACGTATAGGCGCCGACATAGCCGAGTACGTCGACATGCCCGTAGTAGCGATCTTTCAGGCGCTGCAACGTGCCGTTCTTCTGTGCTTTGTCGAGGAAACGGTTGATTTCGTTGAGCAGGCTATTGTCGTCGCCGGCAGCTACTGCCCAGCGCTGATCACGGGTATCGCCCAGGTCGAAGGCGACCCGCACATTGGGAAAGTAGACCTGGTTCATCGCCAGCTCGTTGGAGTCGACCAAGGTCAGGTCGATCTGCCCCTCATCGACCATGCGCAGCAAGTCGACCACTTCCACCGCGTCGGATTCTTCGTACTCCAGCCCTGGGTACTGCTTTTTCAGCTCGGCCAACTGGTCGGCGTGGCTGCTCCCTTTGAGCACCATGATCTTCTTGCCGACCAGGCCTTTGGCATCGGTGGGGCGGGGGCGACCATTGCGATAGATCACCTGTGGGGTCACTTCCAGATAAGGATGCGAATACCTGACCTGGGCCTTGCGCCGGTCGCTGCTGACCAGGCCAGCTGCTGCCAATACCGGCCCGGACGGTTTGCCTAGCGCGTCGTACAGTTCATCGAGGTTGTCAGCGGTTTCGATTTGCAGCTTGACGCCTAGATCGTCGGCGAAATGCTGCACAAGTTCATATTCGAAGCCGGTTTCGCCATTGCGATCCTGGAAGTAGGTGGCCGGGCTGTTGCGCGTTATGACGCGCAGCACACCGTCCTCCTTCACGCGCTCGAGGGTGCTGGGTTTTTCAACGCAGGCACCGAGCAGCAGAAAGAGTCCGGTTGCAAGAAGCCATTTGGCGCAACGCTGGCGCAAAGCAGTGTGGGCGAACATAGGATGCAGTATACGCAAAGGACTGGCCGTGCCATATCTCGACAACGGTTAGCTTGTCTGGTAGCGGGTTATGTGGTTGGGTTATGCAATCAGAGAGATGGCGCCTATGAGATCGAGCGCCCCCGCGCGGTGCTCGATCTCATAGGCGCAGAATTTCCACAGCCAAACCCCGCAGATTTCTGACCCGCAAGTCCGGTTCCGCCGCCCGGCAGCCGTGGCTCACAGCGGGTGCCGAAAGCGCTCGAATTAGGCTAGAATGCACGGCCTCTAAGCACACCCCTTCCTGAGGCTGTCCCGACGATGTTGATCCTGCGCGGCGCTCCTGCCCTTTCTGCCTTTCGCCACGGTAAATTACTCGAGCAACTGAGCCAGAAAGTCCCCGCTGTTACTGGTTTGTATGCCGAATTTGCCCACTTCGCCGATGTTGAAGGCGAACTGTCCGCCGACCAGCAGCAGGTGCTGGGCCGTCTGCTCAAGTATGGCCCCAGCGTGCCGGTACAGGAGCCGACCGGCCGCCTGTTCCTCGTCGTGCCGCGCCTGGGCACCATTTCGCCCTGGGCCAGCAAGGCCAGCGACATCGCCCACAATTGCGGCTTGCAGTCGATCCAGCGCTTGGAGCGCGGCATTGCCTATTATGTCGCCGGTGACCTGAGCGACGCCGATGCCGAGCTGGTCGCTGCCGAGCTGCACGACCGCATGACCCAGCGCGTGCTGGCCAAGCTGGAGCAGGCAGCCGATCTGTTCAGCCACGCTCAGCCCAAGCCAATGACTTCGGTCGATATCCTCAGCGGTGGCCGTGACGCCTTGGCCAAGGCCAACATCGACCTGGGCCTGGCTCTGGCTGAAGACGAGATCGATTACCTGGTCAACGCCTTCCAGGGCCTCAAGCGCAACCCGAACGACATCGAACTGATGATGTTCGCCCAGGCCAACTCCGAGCATTGCCGTCACAAGATTTTCAACGCCAGTTGGGACATCGACGGCCAGGCACAGGAAAAGAGCCTGTTCGGCATGATCAAAAACACCTACCAGATGCACAACGAAGGCGTGCTCTCGGCCTACAAGGACAACGCATCGGTCATCGTCGGTAGCGTTGCCGGGCGCTTCTTCCCGAACCCTGAAACCCGCCAATACGGTGCGGTGCAGGAGCCTGTGCATATTCTGATGAAGGTCGAAACGCACAACCACCCAACCGCGATCGCCCCATTCTCCGGCGCCTCCACCGGCTCCGGTGGCGAAATCCGCGACGAAGGCGCGACCGGCCGTGGCGCCAAGCCTAAAGCCGGCCTGACCGGCTTCACCGTGTCCAACCTGCGCATTCCGGGCTTCGAGCAGCCGTGGGAGCAGGCCTACGGCAAGCCAGAGCGCATCGTCGATGCCCTGGACATCATGATCGAAGGCCCACTGGGCGGCGCTGCGTTCAACAACGAATTCGGGCGCCCGGCTCTGACCGGGTACTTCCGTACCTTCGAGCAGGCCATCGCCACCCCCCATGGTGAAGAAGTGCGCGGCTACCACAAGCCGATCATGCTCGCAGGCGGTATGGGCAACATCCGTGAAGATCACGTGCAGAAGGGCGAGATCACTGTCGGCGCCAAGCTGATCGTGCTCGGCGGCCCGGCCATGCTCATCGGTCTGGGCGGCGGCGCGGCCTCCTCGGTGGCCACCGGTGCAAGCTCTGCTGACCTGGACTTCGCCTCGGTACAGCGCGAAAACCCGGAAATGGAGCGCCGTTGCCAAGAGGTCATCGACCGCTGCTGGCAGTTGGGTGACAAGAACCCGATCGCCTTCATCCACGACGTGGGTGCCGGCGGTATTTCCAACGCGTTCCCTGAACTGGTCAACGACGGCGGCCGTGGCGGGCGCTTCGAGCTGCGCAACGTGCCCAACGACGAGCCGGGCATGGCCCCGCACGAAATCTGGAGCAACGAATCCCAGGAACGTTACGTGCTGGCGGTAAGCGCCGAGGACTTCGAGCGCTTCCAGGCGATCTGCGAACGTGAGCGCTGCCCGTACGCGGTGGTCGGCGAGGCTACCGAAGAGCAACACCTGACCGTCACCGACAGCCACTTCGACAACACTCCGGTGGACATGCCGCTCGATGTGCTGCTTGGCAAGCCGCCGCGCATGCACCGTTCGGTTACCCGCGAGGCCGAGCTGGGCGACGATTTCGACCCGAGCCAACTTGACCTGGACAGCGCCGTGCAGCGCGTGCTCAGCCACCCGGCGGTGGCCAGCAAGAGCTTCCTGATCACCATTGGCGACCGCACCATCACCGGCCTGGTTGCCCGTGACCAGATGGTCGGCCCGTGGCAGGTCCCGGTAGCGGACTGCGCCGTCACTGCCACCAGCTTCGATGTCTACACCGGTGAAGCCATGGCCATGGGCGAGCGCACGCCGTTGGCGCTGCTGGACGCCCCGGCTTCGGGCCGTATGGCAATTGGCGAGACCATCACCAACTTGGCTGCTGCCCGTATCGACAAGCTGTCGGACATCAAGCTGTCGGCCAACTGGATGTCCGCTGCCGGCCACCCAGGTGAAGACGCGCGCCTGTACGACACCGTCAAGGCCGTGGGCATGGAGCTGTGCCCGGAATTGGGCATTACCATTCCGGTCGGCAAAGACTCGATGTCGATGAAAACCAAGTGGAGCGAAGATGGCGTCGAGAAGAGCGTTACCTCGCCGATGTCGCTGATCATCACCGGCTTCGCTCCGGTTGCCGACATTCGCCAGACCCTGACCCCGCAACTGCGCATGGACAAGGGCGAGACGGACCTGATCCTGATCGACCTGGGCCGTGGCAAGAACCGCATGGGTGCCTCGATCCTGGCTCAGACCTACGGCAAGATCGCGGCCCAGGCACCGGATGTCGACGATGCCGAAGACCTCAAGGCGTTCTTCGCCGTGATCCAGGGCCTGAACGCCGACGGTCATCTGTTGGCCTACCACGACCGTTCCGATGGCGGGCTGCTGACCACCGTGCTGGAAATGGCCTTTGCCGGCCACTGCGGCCTCGACCTGCAACTCGATCCTCTGACCGACAGCAAGGCTGACGTGGCTGCCATCCTCTTCAACGAAGAGCTGGGTGCGGTCATTCAGGTTCGCCAGGATGCCACGCCAGACGTGTTGGCGCAGTTCAGCGCTGCCGGCCTCGGAGAACAATGCGTTGCAGTCATCGGCAAGCCGATCAACAACGGCGAAGTGTCCATCAGCCTCAACGGCGAAGTGCTGTTCGACGACGAGCGCCGCATGCTGCAGCGCCAGTGGGCCGAAACCAGCTATCAGGTTCAGCGCCTGCGTGATAACGCCGATTGCGCAGACCAGGAGTTCGACCTGCTGCTGGAGGAAGATAACCCAGGCCTGTCGGTCAAGCTGGGTTACGACGTCAATGACGACGTGGCAGCGCCCTACATCAAGACGGGGGTGCGTCCTCAAGTGGCCATCCTGCGCGAGCAGGGCGTCAACGGCCAGGTTGAAATGGCAGCCGCCTTCGATCGCGCAGGTTTTGCAGCCGTCGATGTGCATATGAGCGATATCCTTGCCGGGCGCGTCGACTTCGAGGCCTTCAAAGGCTTGGTCGCCTGCGGTGGCTTCTCTTACGGTGACGTACTCGGTGCCGGTGAGGGCTGGGCCAAGTCGGCACTGTTCAACGCCCGCGCCCGCGATGCCTTCCAGGCATTCTTCGAGCGCGCCGACAGCTTTGCCCTGGGCGTGTGCAACGGTTGCCAGATGATGTCCAACCTGCACGAGCTGATTCCGGGCACCGAGCACTGGCCGCACTTCGTGCGCAACCGCTCGGAGCAGTTCGAGGCACGCGTGGCCATGGTCGAGGTGCAGAAGTCCAACTCCATTTTCCTCCAGGGCATGGCAGGCTCCCGTATGCCAATTGCCATCGCCCATGGTGAAGGCCATGCCGAGTTCGCCAGTGAAGACGCACTGCTGGCGGCCGATGCGTCTGGCTGCGTGGCCCTGCGCTATGTCGACAACCACGGCAAGGTAACCGAAGCCTACCCGGCCAACCCGAACGGATCGCCACGTGGTATCACCGGCCTCACCAGCCGCGATGGCCGCGTGACCATCATGATGCCGCACCCGGAACGTATGTTCCGCGCCGTGCAGAACTCCTGGCGCCCCGATGAGTGGCAGGAAGATGCCGCGCTGATGCGTATGTTCCGTAATGCGCGGGTGTGGGTGAACTAAGGCGTGTACAAGCTCGCCTTCTTCGTCCCGGCCAGCCATGTCGAAGGTGTCAAGGCTGCCGTGTTCGCCGCTGGTGGTGGGCGGATCGGCGGCTATGACCACTGTGCCTGGCAGACCTTGGGCCAAGGCCAGTTTCGCCCATTGGACGGTAGCCAGCCGTTTCTTGGGCAAACTGGCCAGGTCGAGGTGGTCGAGGAGTGGAAGGTGGAGCTGGTGGTGGCCGATGACCTGATTGATCAGGTCGTCGCTGCCCTCAGGCTGAGCCACCCGTATGAGACGCCAGCCTATGAAGTCTGGCGGCTCCACGACCTTTAGGCGTCATCCAAACGGAAACGCATTGCCGATAATTTCCGAAACCGTGTTAGGGGCGTTGCGGAAACTTTCGCCCAGTACCCTGACCCTGTCCTGTTCCTCCTTCTCCAGTTGCTTCTGCAGTTCTGCCAAGTCGCCAATGCTACCTGCGAGGCGAATCTTTTCTTTGGTACGCGCCCGGTCCATGGCTTCCCATGCCGCGACGATGTCGTCATGCCAGTTGTCATCATTGGGGTGCAGAATGAACGCCACGGCCACGCTAGCGGGGTCGCGTTCGGTGTTGCCCTGCCAGTATTCATACATCGCCTGACCAACCATCTGCACCGCATAGGTCGCCAGATACGCCGCCAAGTCATGAAACGGGTGCGTGTCGTGGTCTTTGGCCAGTTGTGAGTGGGTAGGATGCAAGCCAGGTACGACATTGGGGTTATGCCCGGAAAGGGTCTGGAACTCGTCGATATTGTCGCCCACCCAACTCAGCAGCCCCTGAATCACCGCATTGTTAGCATTCTGCAGCATGGCAAGTGGCGTTTTTGCCACCCAACTGGCTGCTTCATACAGACCGTAAAGCGGACTTTCTGCCGCGTCATCGCGTATCTTGAGAAATGCCTGGAGCAGCTTGAGCGGTGTATCGCTTTGGTGCTCTTCGAGCAATATCAGCAGTACTTTTTCCACATCGCTTCGATCGCCCGGCCGAGTGCGCTTGAAGTCGAGCGTTTGCACCTCGAAAAGGATTTTGCCCAGCGGTTCGGCGATGCTGGCGACCACATCCAGGCCACCAAACATGCCAGTCACCACGGGCAGCCGATGTTTGCAGTCAGTTTCGGTAGTCCAAGGCAGCACGTCATGGCCACGTTTGCGCAAACACAGTTCGACGAAGTTGGAGTGTGCAAAATAGTCCTCGAGCACATGCAACGCTTCGCCAAAATAACGCCTGCCCTCGATGCTGTTACCCGCCAGCATGGCGTCGATCAGCTTTTGACGCATGTAACTTGTGGCATTGTCTATATAGCTACTGAGCGAGCGTTGCGCGTCCACTTCCAGTAACGCGTGGCCGTGGGAAACCAAGGGCTCGAAGTCGCTATCGATCTCCCGTGGGTCGGTCGCATCGGCCGAGGGGTTCAGCGGGTTGTCGATATGTTCGCTGGGGCGGTACACCCCCAGCATTTCTGGGACCACGGTATACGCCTGCCGACCCTCAGGTGTGTCCTGCAGGTCGTGAAACTCCTTGAGCGCCAGCAGATCGACCAGTTGAGTCAGAGCGCTGCGCGAGAGCTTCGAAGGGAAGTTCTTGGGGGCATCGGGCTTGCGCACCAGCTTGGGATCAAGCAATTGCGAATAGTCACGCAGCCAGTTACCAAAGTAGATGCTACGGCGCTCCTCATCCGTGAAGCCGACAGATGCCAAGCCTTTCTCCAAGGATTCATGCCCAAATGAGCCAGGTTTGTCCCCTGGGCCTGCAGAGAAGTTCTGCGGTATCGGGACGGGCTGGAGCGCGGGGATGGTCAGGCGTACGGCTTGATTGTCGTACATACCGAACACTGTCCCATCTTCGATCTTGGGCCCGTAAAAGAACATCATGGCGGCATAATCGGCGCCAATCTGTTCGAGCCCTGGGTTTTCGATATCTTGTGAATGGTCGGTGAAGTCTTGTTTGATCACTTGGTACAGATAGTTGCCGAATGCGCTGGCCAGCGCGTTGTACAGGTGTGCACTGTCGATATCGTGCGCGCGGGCCTGCATCAATGCCGGCTCGGTCACCCAGATCGTGCGGCTATCGCTGTCGTAGTGGGCAAGGGATGTACTCTGCGCCTCGACCCGATACTGCGGATTGGCTATGGCACCCTCACACAGTGCAGTCTGCAGTTTTTGGCAGGCGTGAGAGGAAACGTGCGAACCGAATACTGACATGATCAGCACGCTGAACAGTGTTTCGTCGGTGCTCTTTGCCACAGATTGCAAGCGTTCGAGCATGTAGTCGCTGTGCAGTGCAGGCTGGTTAACTTCGGTTTCAGAGGACATGAGCGTCGTTCCATGGAGAATTGGACGCCCAGCCTCGTTCAGCGGCCCGCCTGGTTGAACAGAGCAGCATTACCTGCCCAGGAAAGTCGACCTTCTCAACGCCTGCTTGCTGCCTGCTAGGCCTGGTCAGATAGTTCCGATCTGGCCGCCATCGTCACGCTGAATCACAACCGTTGATGCCCGGGGCCTGACCTTGGTGCCGGAGGGCGCGGCGTCTGTCGCCATGTCGCTGTACGGCCAGTTTTCCGGATGCTGGATGTTGATGAACAGGGTCTTGTTGTCCGGTGTGAAGGTTATACCCGTCACCTCGCAGCCGTTTGGCCCGACGAAAAACCGGCGTAGGGCCGACTGATTTTGGGCATCGATTGGTATCTGCTTGCCGTTGGCATCGATCAGTTCGGTGGGAATCACGGCCAACAGTTGGTCGTTTGTATAGTCTGTGAGCGTAGGCTCGCTGTTGTCGGTCTCAAACCACAGCACGCCACGGCTATCGAAGCTCATGCCGTCGGGGCTGGCGAACTGATTGAGCTCGCTGAGCCCCGAGCGGTTGATGTCTGCCGTGCCGGTGGCGTTGGCGCCAAAGACGAAGATGTCCCAGGTAAAGCTTTGGTGATCGTCGCTGTCATGCCAGCGGATGATATGACCGTGGCGGTTCGGACCCCGCGGGTTTGCGGCATCGACCTTCTCCGGGGTGCGCACACTATTGTTGGTCAGGGTCAGGTAGGCATCGCCATTGAGCGGGTTGACGGCTGTCCACTCGGGTCGGTCCATGGGCGTGGCGCCAACGGCATCGCCAGCACCTCGGGTATTGAGGATGATGCCAGCGAGGTCACCGTACAATGCGCCGAGGGTGCTACCGGCGGTAGTGGGGGTGTTCACGTCGAGCGGCAGCCAAACGCCAGTGCCGTCGGCATCGAAGCGGGCGACGTACAGATTGCCGTGGTCCAGGTACTTGGCACCGGTTTTGAGCCGGTCGGCCGGGGTGGCATCAGCCGCGTCCCACAGGGCTGCGGACACCCATTTGTACAGGTACTCGTTATTCGAGTCGTCACCCATGTACCAGACCAGCGGCTTGCCGACCACCGGCAGGCCCGGGCAGCAGCCTTCATGGCGGAAACGCCCCAGGGCCGTGCGCTTGGTGGCCAGGGTGTCGCTGTTGTACGGGTCGATTTCGACGATGTAGCCAAAAGTGCTGGCTTCGTTACGGTAGTCTTCGCTGGCGTGAGCGCCTTTGGCGGTGACATCGAAGCGGGCGAACTCGTCATCCACTTCAGTGCTGTCACCGGCAGCGCTTTCCCACTGATACTGGCCATTGGCGGTGCCCACGCCGATACGGCGCTGATCGTCCGGGCGTGAGCCTCTGTTGACGAAAATGCCTGGCCAGTTCTCTTCGCAGGTCAAATATGTACCCCACGGCGTGTAGCCGTTGCCGCAGTTGTTATTGGTACCGCGACAGTGGATACCGTCGGCCGAATACTTGGTTTTGACGTGGCTGGTGCCGCGCATCGGCCCGGTCAGCTCCATACGCGACGCCGTAGTGAATCGGCGGTTGAGCGGGTCGTTTTCGACCACCTGCCAGCGGCCGTTGATTTTCTTCAGGCGGACCACACCAGCGCCGTGGGCGTTGATTTCTTTGCGTACTTCTTCAGCAGGGCGCTTGCCGCTGGCGTCGACGGTTGGACCGTTGGGGTGCAGGGCAGCGGTGTCGATGTATTCGAAGTTGATCGCCAGCAGGCCGTCCTGTGAACTGCCGTTGATTGGGAAAAAGTGCATGCCGTCGTGGTGCATGCCCATGGCATTGGCTTGGTCGACCGACGTGTTGCTGCCGTCGGCTCTCCAGGGGCTGGCCTTGCCATTTAGTGGTGTGCCCCAGGGCGCGAGCACGTAGGCACTGTAGCCGGCAGCAACCACGCAGGCGTCGGTACGCGAGCCAGCAATGGACTGGAAGCCCAGTGCCAGTTTCGGCTTATCGGGTTGGGGGGAGGGCGGTTGGGGAGAGACAGGCTCGCTGTCCAGGCAGCCGGTCAGACCGGTGCCGGCAATCATGGCTATGGCTGCGCCCAGGCTGCCGCGGATCACGCTGCGACGGCTCAGGTAAGCGTCCATGACGCTGGCCATCGGCAGGTTGGTGCTGTGATTGCGGTCCAGGTTGTCGCCGGTGTCTCGACTCATCAGGGTGTCCTTGTGGTGATTGAGTAGTCGCGAACCCCGACTTTATGGCGTTACTGTGACGATTCGTGGGTCGAAATGGCTAAGGGGCTGGCAAGTTGCGCATTGTCGGCAGCAGAGCTTGGATGCGCCTGCCTTGAGGCGGGCGGCACCTTCAAAATCGAGTGCTGATCATTCCAAGGCAGACGTGGCAGAGGCTGCGCAGAATTCGGCAGGCCTTTGGCAGAAAGGGGGAAGAGTCTTGCAGGCTCAATCCGCGTTGTGGACTATCACGGACGAATCTCGATCAAAGTGCCGTCGCGAACCAGGTCCCACACTTCTCGCATGTCGCTGTTGCGCATGGCGATGCAGCCATCGGTCCAATCGAGGGTGTGGAAGTACCATTCAGGGTAGTCATCGTTGATCGGCGTGCCATGGATCATGATCATGCTTCCGGCACTCCAGCCCTCGCGGTTGGCGCGGGCGGCATCGCTGATGTTCGGGTAGGTGATGTGCATGGCCAGATTGAAACGGTCGCTCTGCTTGCGCCAGTCCAGCCAGTACAGCCCTTCAGGGGTCTTTTTGTCGCCTTCGCGCTCTTTGGCACCTTTAGGTTGTTTACCCAGCGAGATGCGGTAGGTCTTCAACGGCTCGCCACGGCTGATCAGCTGCAGGCGCCGTTCGGACTTGATCACCAGCACCTTGTCGATCAGCGGCTGCATCGCCGTCTGCGAGTGTGACTGCGTTGGTGCCGGCGGTTGCGGCTTGCGGATGATGACTTCCGTGAATGCCGCCTGGGATGCAGTGGCAACGCAAAGGCAGAAAAGGGCGAACAACCAACGCATGAAACAGTACCTGCAGGCTCAAGGGATGGGCGAGACGTTCATCGGCGGCAGGTATTCATGGCCTATCGGGTAGTGCTGCCTGATGCGGTCGCGATAATAGCATTCTAGTGTGCGCGTGACGGTGCGGAAAGCCAGCTCGTTCCAGGGGATTTCGTGCTCCTCGAACAGCCGAACTTCCAGGCTTTCGACGCCGACGTCGAACGCCAGGTTGGCCAGCTCGGCACGGAAGAACACATGCACCTGATTGATATGCGGCAGGTCGAACAGCTGGTACAGGGTCATCTGCGCGACCCGGGCGCACGCCTCTTCGGCCGTTTCGCGACGGGCCGCCTCATCGAGGGTCTCGCCGTTTTCCATGAAGCCAGCCGGCAGCGTCCAGAAGCCGCGGCGCGGCTCTATGGCACGGCGGCACAACAGTACCTGGCTGCCCCATGTGGGTAACACCCCGGCAACGATGTTGGGGTTCTGGTAATGAATGGTCTGGCAATGCTCGCAGACGAACCGTAGGCGGCTGTCGCCTTCGGGGATCCGCTGAATGACCGGTTGGCCGCACGCGCTGCAGAATTTCATGCTTTTATTCCTAGTGGACCGGCTTATCTTGGCGTGCCGGGCGGTCCTGCTGCAAGCGTGCGGGGCTTGGGTGCGTCGCGGCTTTGGTGCATCATGCGAGGCAGGCCTTGGATACGAGAGTGCGCGATGCTGGACGAGCTACTTCGCCGTATGAGCAACCACCAACCCGCTTCACTGGAAACCGACCGAAGGTTCCCCGAGGCGGCGGTACTTTTGCCCATTACCCGCAGCGAAGCGCCCGAACTGGTACTGACCTTGCGTGCCAAGGGGCTGTCGACTCACGGCGGCGAAGTAGCCTTCCCGGGAGGGCGACGCGATCCGGAAGACCCAGACCTGGTGTTTACCGCCTTGCGTGAGGCCGAGGAAGAAATCGGTCTGCCACCTGGCTTGGTGGAGGTGATCGGCCCGCTCAGCCCCCTGGTATCACTGCACGGACTGAAGGTGACGCCGTTCGTCGGTTTGATACCGGATTTCGTCGAATACCGCGCCAATGACGCGGAAATAGCGGCAGTCTTCAGCGTGCCACTGGAGTTCTTCCGTCAGGACCCGCGTGATCATACTCATCGCATCGATTATCAGGGCCGCAGCTGGTATGTGCCCAGCTATCGCTATGGTGAATACAAGATTTGGGGGCTCTCGGCGATCATGATCGTCGAACTGGTCAATCTGCTGTTCGACGCCGGAATCAGCCTGCACCAACCCCCTGAGCGCTACATCGAAATCTGAGCCGGGCACACCCTGCCGTCTGCGTGAACCTCTGAGGATCGAACATGAAATACCGCCTGGGCGACCATCGGGTCGAATGTCACCCCACCAGCTGGGCTGCACCCAACGCCACCCTGATCGGCAAGGTGCGCCTGCAGGCCCGTGCCAGCGTGTGGTTCGGTGCCGTGCTGCGCGGTGACAACGAGCTGATCGACATCGGTGAGGCTAGCAATGTCCAGGACGGGACGGTGATGCACACCGATATGGGCTCGCCGCTCACTTTGGGCAAGGGTGTAACCATTGGCCACAACGCCATGTTGCATGGCTGCACGGTGGGCGATTACAGCCTGATCGGCATCAATGCAGTCATTCTCAATGGCGCACGCATTGGCAAGCACTGCATCATCGGCGCCAATGCGCTGATTCCCGAAGGCAAGGATATACCCGACGGTTCACTGGTGATGGGCTCGCCTGGCAAAGTGGTGCGCGAGCTGACCGAGCAGCAAAAGCGCATGCTCGAGGCCAGCGCCGCGCACTATGTGCACAATGCCGAACGTTATGCCCGTGAGTTGGTGGCTGACGATGAGTGACGTGATAGTCGAGCGGCCGGTGCCGTCGCCCTGCGTGAGCATTTGCGCCCTGGACGAACAGGATGTGTGCACGGGGTGCCAACGCACGGTGGCCGAGATCGGCCGCTGGGGGCGGATGGACAATACCGAGCGGCGGGCGGTGCTCCAGCTTTGCCATGAGCGGGCGGTGGCGGCCGGGTTGATCATCGGGGCGTGACGGTGCGCCGGTTGTAGCCCCTGCAACAGGTTCGATCTGTGTGGGGGTGGGTTTACCCGCGAACGAGCCAGCGGTAATCTGCCGGGCTTGCCCACAGAAAACTAACCCATGATCTATCTCATTGCCTATATCAGTAGCGTGGTGCTGATCAACTACGCCTTCTCGAGCGCTCCGCACCTGGACATCATCTGGTCCTGTTGGGGCGGGCTGGTGTTCATCCTGCGTGACATGGTGCAAACCCGCTATGGCCATGGCGCGCTGATTGCCATGCTGATGGCCCTGGTGCTGTCGTACGCGACCTCTGAGCCGGCCATTGCTTTGGCCAGCGCCACCGCGTTCTTC
The DNA here is from genome assembly GCF_017491595.1 of Pseudomonas sp. 51_B. Classification (NCBI taxonomy): domain Bacteria; kingdom Pseudomonadati; phylum Pseudomonadota; class Gammaproteobacteria; order Pseudomonadales; family Pseudomonadaceae; genus Pseudomonas; species Pseudomonas sp. 51_B. Next base: position 288,461 of record NZ_JAFGYW010000003.1, on the reverse strand, counting down.
GTCTCCGAGCTTATCGACTGGCTAGTGTTCAGCATTACTCGCCGGCCACTGCGTGACCGTTTGTGGTTAAGCTCAGCGTTGAGCATTCCGGTGGATACCTTCATCTTCTTCGGCATGATCGGCGCCCTGACTCCAGCGGTGATCGGCACCGCCATGGCATCGAAGTTCGCCGGTGTCACGGCCGTGTGGCTGGCCATGGCATTTCGTGCGCGGCGGGCCGCTGTGGCGGGTTGATGGTGTAGAATATCGGTCCTTTTTCAGCGGGCCTTGCCAAGCCTGGCGCGGCCCCGGACGCCTTCGAGGACCTGAAATGACCCGTATCGGAACCCCATTGTCGCCAACCGCGACCCGTGTACTGCTCTGCGGCTGTGGCGAGCTGGGCAAGGAAGTGGTGATCGAGCTGCAGCGCCTGGGCGTCGAAGTGATCGCCGTCGACCGCTATGCCAATGCCCCGGCCATGCAGGTGGCCCACCGCAGCCATGTGGTCAACATGCTCGATGGTGTGGCCCTGCGTGCGATCATCGAAGCGGAAAAACCGCACTTCATCGTGCCGGAAATCGAAGCGATCGCCACCGCCACCCTGGTCGAGCTGGAAAACGAAGGCTTCAATGTGGTGCCCACCGCTCGGGCAACCCAATTGACCATGAACCGCGAAGGTATCCGCCGCCTGGCTGCCGAAGAGCTTGACCTGCCGACCTCGCCGTATCATTTCGCCGACACTTACGAAGACTACGCGGCAGCCGTGGCCGATGTCGGCTACCCCTGTGTGGTCAAGCCGGTGATGAGCTCCTCTGGCAAGGGGCAGAGTCTGCTGCGCAGCGACGCTGACCTGCAGCAGTCCTGGGCCTATGCCCAGGAGGGTGGGCGTGCCGGCAAAGGCCGAGTGATCATCGAAGGCTTCATCGATTTCGACTACGAGATCACCTTGCTGACCGTGCGCCACGTGGGCGGCACCACTTTCCTGGAGCCGGTCGGGCACCGTCAGGAAAAAGGCGATTACCAAGAGTCCTGGCAGCCACAGGCCATGAGCGAGAAAGCCCTGGCCGAGTCGCAGCGTGTGGCCAAAGCGGTGACCGATGCACTGGGGGGCCGTGGTCTGTTTGGTGTGGAACTGTTCGTCAAGGGCGACCAGGTGTGGTTCAGCGAAGTGTCACCGCGCCCTCATGATACTGGCCTGGTGACCCTGATTTCCCAGGACCTCTCGCAATTCGCGCTGCATGCCCGCGCCATTCTTGGCCTGCCAATTCCGGTGGTGCGCCAGTTCGGCCCGTCGGCTTCGGCGGTCATCTTGCCGCAAGGCCAGTCGCAGCAGACCAGCTTCGCCAACCTGGGCGCGGCCCTGAGCGAGCCGGACACCGCCATCCGCCTGTTCGGCAAGCCGGAAATCAACGGCACCCGGCGGATGGGTGTGTGCCTGGCGCGCGATGAGTCGGTCGAAGCAGCGCGGGCCAAAGCGACCCGTGCCTCGCAGGCGGTGAAAGTCGAGTTCTGATGCGACGCCGCAGGGGCCGCGATGCGGCCCCAATCATTCACAGCTCGGTATCGCGCGTTTCTTTCAGGCACAAGACGGCGATCAGGCTGATCAGCGCCGCCGCCGAAACATAACCCCCCACCCAGCTCAACCCGCCCATGCTCACCAGTTTCTGGGCAAAGAACGGCGCCGCCGACGCTCCAACGATGCCGCCCAGGTTGTAAGCTGCCGAGGCCCCGGTATAGCGCACGTGGGTTGGGAACAGTTCCGGCAGCAGCGCGCCCATCGGCGCGAAGGTCACCCCCATCAAGAACAACTCGATGGCCAGGAACAGTGCCACGCCAGCGGTGGAACCCGAGGTCAGTAGTGGCTCCATGGCAAAGCCTGAGGCCACCGCCATCAAAGCACCGACGATCAGCACCGGCTTACGCCCAAAGCGGTCGCTCAGCCAGGCTGACAGGGGGGTCGCCAGGGCCATGAACACCACGGCAAAGCACAGCAGGCCCAGGAAGGTTTCGCGGCTGTAGCCCAGGGTCGTCACGCCGTAGCTCAGCGAAAATACCGTGGAGATATAGAACAGCGCGTAGCACACCACCATCGCAGCTGCGCCTAGCAAAGTCGGCAGCCAGTATTTGGCGAACAGGTCCACTACCGGAAGCTTCACCCGCTCATGGCGAGCAACAGCCTTGGCGAACACTGGGCTTTCCTCCAGTTTCAGGCGGACGTACAGGCCCACCAGCACCAACGCTGCGCTAAGCAGGAACGGAATGCGCCAGCCCCATTCACGGAACTGTTCGTCGCTGAGGAGCATGGCCAGGGTCAGAAACAGGCCGTTGGCCGCAAGAAAGCCGATCGACGGCCCCAGTTGCGGGAACATGCCAAACCAGGCGCGTTTGCCCTGGGGTGCGTTCTCGGTGGCCAGCAGCGCTGCACCGCCCCATTCACCGCCCAGGCCCAGGCCCTGGCCGAAGCGCAGCAGGCAGAGCAGGATCGGTGCCCAAACCCCGATGCTGTCATAGCCCGGCAGCACACCTATCAGCGTGGTCGACACGCCCATCAGTAGCAGTGACGCCACCAGCGTCGATTTGCGCCCGATGCGGTCACCGAAATGGCCGAACAGCGCTGAGCCCAGTGGGCGGGCGAGGAATGCGATGCCGAAGGTGATGAATGCTGCAAGCATCTGCGCGGTGCCCGATTCGGACGGGAAAAACACCGGGCCGATCACCAGTGCGGCGGCGGTAGCGTAGACGTAGAAATCGTAGAACTCGATCGCGGTGCCGATGAAGCTGGCGGTGGCGACTCGCGCAGGTGAGTTGACCGGCGTGGCAGGCGCCTGGGAGTAAGTGCTGCTGGTTGTCATTAAGTAGGTCCCTAACAGTCTGATTGGCTCCGTGGGCAGTTGCCCGCAGCACGTGCAAGAAACCAAGGCAGGCACGGCATGGCGGGCACCGGAGCGCATTGTTTTTGTGTTCGCTGGCTGACGATAGCCCAGAGGGGATAAGGATGGGAGCGGGTACTGTTTCGGGGTATTGAAGCAGGACCGCGTAGGGCGTCAGTGCAGCGGACTGGCCGAGTGGCGCCGAGTGCGGGTAGCAGGCGTTGCGGCGGGGCTGGGTAAGCGTGACCCGAGTATAGCTACCGGGTCACGGTCCACACCAGTACCTTGCTGGCGCAATTGTCCTCGGTTTCGAGAATTTCCAGGCGATAGCGGCCGATTTTCAGGCAAACCGCACTTTCCGGGATGCTTTCCAAGGCTTCGGTGACCAGCCCATTGAGGGTCTTCGGCCCGCCATCGCACGGCAGGTGCCAGCCCAGGGTGCGGTTGATTTCCCGCAGAGAGGCAGCGCCCTCGATAACGAAAGTACCATCAGGCTGGGCATGCACATGGGGGTTGTCCAGGGTCTGCTCGTCTTCGAACTCGCCGACGATTTCTTCGAGGATGTCTTCCAGGGTGACGATACCCAGCACCTCTCCATACTCGTCTACCACTACGCCCAGGCGACGCTGTTGCTTGTGGAAGTTCAGCAGCTGCATCTGCAGCGGGGTGCTTTCCGGGACGAAGTAGGGCTCGTAGCACGCGCCCAACAGTTGCTCGTGGGTCAGCTCGGCCTTGGGTAGCAGGTGGCTGATGAGCTTGGTGTTGAGGATCGCTTCTACCTGGTTGATGTCGCTGTGGTAGACCGGCAGGCGGGTATGTCGGCTAACGATCAGTTGCTCGATGATGTGCCCAATGGGCTCATCGAGGTTGATGCCGTCCACCTCGTTGCGTGGGACCAGAATGTCGTTGACGGTGACCTTGTCCAGTGACTGCAGGCCGTCCAGCAGGCCATGACGCGGCGCCTCATGGGGGGCGTCCTCGTCGAACTCGTCCTCTTCCTGCGGGTGCAGGGCCACTGCCGTAGGCTGGGCCCGAAACGGCCGCAGTATGAGCTTGGCGATGCCGTCGAACAGGCAAGCCAGCGGTTGCAGCAGAGCCAGGGGAAACGGCCTCAGGCTCAGACCTAGGCTGATGAAGGCTTGAGGGTTGCGGCGGGCCAGGCGCCTTGGCAGAAACTCGGCGAACACCAGCAACGCTGCCACGGCGGCCAGGCCAGCCAGCCAAAAGCCGTGCTCGCCGCTCTGCCGCTCGCCGATCAGGCAAGCCATGCCCAGCACCAGCAGCTTGCCCAAGCTTGCGCACAGCACCAGGGCTGGCACCGGCAGCGATGGTTGGCCCTCATCGCCATGGCGCGGTGAGGCGTTGATCAGCAGGCGGGCGGCATCCACGGCGGTGAACAATGCCGACCACAGCAGTGCCAGTGCCAGAATGCCGAGTAGCGGTGCGTACGGCAGGGTGTCCATGGGCGGCCGTCAGATATGCAGGATGAATTCGCGGACCAGCTTGCTGCCGAAATAGGCCAGCATCAGCAGGCAAAACCCTGCCAGGGTCCAGCGGATCGCCTTGTGGCCGCGCCAGCCCAGGCGGGTGCGGCCCCAGAGCAGCACGCTGAACACCACCCAGGCCACGCAGGCCAACAGGGTTTTGTGCACCAAGTGCTGGGCGAACAGGTTTTCAAGGAACAGCCAGCCGGAAATCAGCGATAGCGAGAGCAGGCACCAGCCTGCCCAGAGAAAACCGAACAGCAGGCTTTCCATTGTCTGCAGCGGCGGGAAGTTACGAATTAGCCCCGAGGGGTGCTTGTTCTTCAGTTGGTGGTCTTGCAGCAGCAACAGTAGCGACTGGAACACCGCGATGGTGAATAGGCCGTAGGCCAGAATTGACAGCAGAATGTGCGCGAGGATGCCGGGCTCTTCGTCGATTAGTGGCACCGTGCCGGCTGGGGCGAACTGCGCCAGCAAGGCGGTGATTGCGCCAAGGGGGAACAAGAGCACCAGCAGGTTTTCCACCGGGATGCGCAGGCATGCCAACAGCGTCAAGGTAATGACTGCGGCCGCAATCAGGCCGGCGGCGCTGAAGAAGTCCAGGCTAAGCCCCAGTGGGGTAATCAGCTGGAAGAACAGCGCACCGCCCTGGGCGAGCACGGCAAGGGCGCCAAGCAGGCCCAGCAGGCGTTTGTCGGCCTTGCGACCCTGGGCCAGATGGGAGCCCTGATAGATCGCCGCGGCTATATAGAGGCCGGCGGCGATCAGATTGGGAATGAGGCTGGGTGAGGAGACCATAAGTCCTGGTTGCAGAGCCCTGAAAGAGACGGAGTTTGGCATAGAACGACACCGGCCATCCAGACCGATCGGTAGCGAGGTGTGCGCCGTCGGCTCACTTGGTTATAATCGCCGCCTTGCTGTGCCTGGCGGGTGTGCATTTGCCCCGCAGGCGCCTGACAAACCTCGGCTTTTATTGGGCCTGAAAGGATCACCATGTTCGAAAACCTGACCGACCGCCTGTCACAGACGCTGCGCCATGTCACCGGCAAGGCCAAGCTGAGCGAAGACAACATCAAGGACACGCTGCGCGAAGTGCGCATGGCCCTGCTCGAGGCCGACGTTGCCCTGCCGGTGGTCAAGGATTTCGTCAACAGCGTCAAGGAACGTGCAGTCGGCACCGAAGTGTCGCGCAGCCTGACCCCGGGCCAGGCCTTCGTGAAGATTGTCCAGGCTGAGCTTGAAAGCCTGATGGGCGCGGCCAACGAAGACCTCGCGCTCAACGCCGCACCGCCGGCCGTAGTGCTGATGGCCGGCCTGCAGGGTGCGGGCAAGACCACCACCGCCGGTAAGCTGGCGCGCTTTCTCAAGGAGCGCAAGAAGAAGAGCGTGATGGTGGTGTCCGCCGACGTCTACCGCCCGGCGGCGATCAAGCAGTTGGAAACCCTGGCCAACGACATCGGCGTGACCTTCTTCCCGTCCGACATCAGCCAGAAGCCGGTGGCCATCGCCGAAGCTGCGATTCGCGAAGCCAAGCTCAAGTTCATCGACGTGGTCATCGTCGACACTGCTGGCCGCCTGCATATCGATGCCGACATGATGGACGAGATCAAGGCGTTGCACGCCGCGGTCAAGCCAGTCGAAACCCTGTTCGTGGTCGACGCCATGACCGGCCAGGACGCCGCCAATACCGCCAAGGCGTTCGGCGAAGCCCTGCCGCTGACCGGTGTGGTGCTGACCAAGGTCGACGGTGACGCCCGTGGCGGTGCTGCGCTGTCGGTGCGCGCCATTACCGGCAAGCCGATCAAGTTCATCGGTATGGGCGAGAAGAGCGAAGCGCTCGAACCGTTCCACCCCGACCGTGTGGCTTCGCGCATCCTCGGCATGGGCGATGTGCTCAGCCTGATCGAGCAGGCCGAGCAGACCATCGACAAGGCCAAGGCCGACAAACTGGCCAAGAAGCTCAAGAAGGGCAAGGGCTTCGATCTCGAAGACTTCCGCGACCAGCTGCAGCAGATGAAAAACATGGGTGGTTTGGGCGGCCTGATGGACAAGCTGCCGAGCATCGGTGGGGTCAACCTGTCGCAGATGGGCAACGCCCAGGGCGCGGCCGAGAAGCAGTTCAAGCAGATGGAAGCGATCATCAACTCGATGACCCCTGCCGAACGTCGCGACCCTGACCTGATCAGCGGTTCGCGCAAGCGCCGTATCGCCCTCGGTTCCGGCACCCAGGTGCAGGATATCGGCCGGCTGATCAAGCAGCACAAACAGATGCAGAAAATGATGAAAAAATTCTCCGCCAAGGGCGGTATGGCCAAGATGATGCGCGGCCTTGGCGGGATGCTGCCAGGTGGCGGCATGCCCAAGCTGTAACACTTGTTTTTGGGCGCCTGCCTGCATCCAGGTGGGCGCCCGAAACCCCCGCTGCGGCGGGGTGACGGCCGCGCGATGCGTGGCTTAACCGGCAAATCTGGACGGTAGGGCATGCCTCTGCCGAAAAAGGCATTTGCAAATGTCCGTATATTCCCTGAGAATATGCGGCCTTTTGGGCACCCGTGTGCCTATTTGGCATTCAGATTTGCAGTACCAGCTGCTGTATGAACTGCAGCACCGACTATAGGAACGATGTTCACATGGTAACCATTCGTCTGGCCCGTGGCGGCTCGAAAAAGCGCCCATTCTACCACCTGACCGTGACCAACTCGCGTAACGCCCGTGACGGCCGTTTCGTTGAGCGCGTAGGTTTCTTCAACCCGATCGCTGCTGGCGCCGAAGTCAAGCTGTCGGTCAACCAAGAGCGCGTCAACTACTGGCTGAGCCAGGGTGCACAGCCGTCTGAGCGCGTTGCTCAGCTGCTGAAGGACGCTGCCAAGGCTGCTGCCTGAGCAGTATGAACGCGACGCCAGAAAAGGCTGACGACCTGATCGTCGTTGGCAAGATTTTTTCGGTTCACGGCGTTCGCGGCGAGGTGAAGGTGTATTCCTTTACCGATCCGATTGAAAACCTGTTGGATTATCCGCGCTGGACGCTTCGGCACGAAGGCAAGGTAAAGCAGGTCGAGCTGGTCAACGGTCGTGGCTCCCAAAAGGGCCTGGTCGTTAAGCTCAAAGGCCTCGATGATCGTGATGAAGCCCGTCTTCTGAGCGGTTACGAAATCTGCATTTCGCGGAGCCTTTTGCCCAACCTGGCTGCTGACGAGTACTACTGGTACCAGTTGGTGGGCCTCAAGGTCATCAACCAGGACGAACATCTGTTCGGCAAGGTCGATCACCTGTTGGAGACCGGTGCGAACGATGTAATGGTGGTCAAGCCCTGCGCAGGCAGCCTGGATGATCGCGAGCGTCTATTGCCCTATACGGCGCAATGCGTGCTCGATATCGACCTGGAAGCAGGTGTGATGCGGGTTGAGTGGGATGCGGACTTCTAAACGATGGGTAACCTTCGCGTAGACGTCATCACGTTGTTCCCTGAGATGTTCTCGGCCATCACTGAGTACGGCATTACCAGCCGCGCGGTGAAACAGGGGTTGCTTCAGGTGACCTGCTGGAACCCGCGGGACTACACCACAGATCGCCACCATACCGTGGATGATCGGCCGTTTGGCGGTGGTCCGGGCATGGTGATGAAAATCAAGCCTCTGGAAGACGCACTGGTTAGCGCCAGGCAAGCGACTGGAGCATCGGCGAAGGTGATCTATCTCTCGCCGCAAGGCCGCAAGCTGACTCAGCAGGCGGTCAAAGGCCTGGCCGAACAGGAATCTTTGATCCTGATCGCCGGTCGTTATGAAGGCATCGACGAGCGTTTTATCGAGGCTCATGTCGATGAAGAGTGGTCGATTGGCGACTATGTGCTTTCCGGTGGCGAGCTGCCGGCCATGGTACTGATCGATGCGGTTACGCGGCTGCTGCCCGGAGCTTTAGGGCATGTGGACTCGGCGGAGGAAGACTCCTTCACTGACGGTCTGCTCGATTGCCCGCACTACACCCGGCCTGAGGTGTATGCGGATCAGCGTGTTCCCGACGTGTTGCTAAGTGGCAACCATGCACATATCCGGCGTTGGCGGATGAAGCAGTCCCTTGGTAGGACCTTCGAACGACGCGCCGATCTTCTGGAAAGTCGCTCGCTTTCTGGAGAAGAGAAGAAGCTGCTCGAGGAATATCTCCGCGAGCGGGACGATAGTTAAACGTATCGATGGTGGATCACGTATCCATCTTAGGAGCACAGCATGACCAACAAGATCATCCAGCAGCTCGAAGCAGAGCAGATGAGCAAGGAAATCCCAACCTTCGCACCAGGCGACACCATCGTCGTTCAGGTTAAAGTGAAGGAAGGTGATCGTTCCCGTCTGCAGGCATTCGAAGGCGTTGTCATCGCCAAGCGTAACCGTGGTCTGAACAGCGCCTTCACCGTGCGCAAGATCTCGAGCGGCGTAGGCGTTGAGCGTACCTTCCAGACCTACAGCCCGCAGATCGACAGCCTGGCCGTGAAACGTCGTGGTGACGTGCGTAAAGCCAAGCTGTACTACCTGCGCGACCTGTCCGGCAAAGCCGCTCGCATCAAGGAAAAACTGTCCTGAGTACAGTTTGCCTGGTGGCCTGAGGCCGCCTTGCGAGAAAAAAGCAGCCTTCGGGCTGCTTTTTTGCATTCTGAAACCTGTGAAGAGTGACGCCCATGACCAGTCGAGATCAGGAAATCCAGCGCCGCACCGAGCTTTCGGTGACCCGAGTAACCAAAGCGGTGTTCCCCAACACCACCAACCACCACAACACCCTGTTCGGCGGCACCGCGCTGGCGTGGATGGACGAAGTGTCCTTCATCGCCGCTACGCGCTTTTGCCGGCTGCCGCTGGTGACCGTGTCGACCGACCGCATCGACTTCAAGCACCCGATCCCGGCGGGGTCGATCGTCGAGCTGGTGGGCACAGTGATCAAAGTCGGCAATACCAGCCTGCAGGTGCAAGTCGATGTGTTCGTCGAAAACATGTACCTGGACGGCCGCGAGCGGGCGATTCACGGGGTGTTCAGCTTTGTCGCAATCGACGAAGACAAGCGCCCTGTGCCGGTGTTACCCGGCAGTTGAGCCTCACTGCTCGGGCTGGCCGTCTTGCCGCTGTGGGTCGATCAGCGAAACCAGCGTCCAGCCCGCTTGCGGGGTGAGCGGGGTGTCCGGACACGCGACATGTACCCAGCCGTTGGCGTCGCGGGCGAACAGCAAGGTCGCCCTCTCGCCATGCAGTGCTTGGTACTGTTCCCAGCTGAAAGCTTCAGTGAGCGTAGTACTGAACAGTTCGACCCCCAAATGTAGGCGGTTGGCCAGTTGCAGGTAGGTCATCGGGCTTGAACCGAGCAGTTGGCCCCTGTGTTGTTCGCTGGCGCGGTGTTTGTCGCTGCGTTGGTTTTCCAGGCCGCTGGCCAGCACGAACAGCCGTTTGTGGCCGAAATCGTGACGAAACCGTGCGCACGCCAGGGCATTGAGTTCACCTGCTGGGGAGAGCCCCAGCAAATGGCCCAGGCCCACCAGGTCCAGGTGTGCGTCGGCGTGCTGGGATGCCGGGTTGCCGAAGTAGGTCGGCAGGCCATCCATACGTGCCGCCCGGATGTTTTCCCAGCTTGAATCGGTCAGCAGCACGCGGCAACCCAGCTGTTGCAATGCCTTGGCCAGAGTGCGTGCCGGCGGGTTGGCACCCACCAGCAGAAAGCCACTGGGGGCAGGCTCGGCAACCCTGAGCAGGCGCGCCAGCGGCCGGGCGGTAGCGCTTTGCAGCACCACCGTGCCAATGATCACGGCAAAGGTCAGTGGCACCAGCAGCAAGGCCGAGTGGTGACCGGCTTCATCCAGGCGGATGGCGAACACCGCCGACACCGCCGCGGCAACTATCCCCCGCGGCGCGATCCAGGCCAGCAGCGCGCGTTCACGCCACTTCAACGAGGAACCGGCTGTGGAAACCAGCACATTCAACGGCCTGGCCAGCAACTGAATGGCCAGCAGCAGGACGATGACCGCAGGGCCCAGTGAGAACAAGGCCTGCAGGTCAAGGCGGGCAGCCAGTAGGATGAACAACCCGGAAATCAGCAGGACGCTGAGGTTTTCTTTGAAGTGCAGGATCTGCTGCACATCCACTCCACGCATATTGGCCAGCCACATGCCCATCACCGTGACCGCCAGCAGCCCGGACTCGTGGGCGATCTGATTGGCAGCAATGAAGATGCCCAGCACGGCGGCCAGGGAGGCCAGATTGTGCAGGTACTCCGGAAGCCACTGCTCGCGCATCACCTGGCCCAGCAGCCAGCCACCGGCTGCCCCCAGCGCACTGCCGCACAGGATGACCCCGGCGAAGGTAATCAGGCTCTGGCTCAAGCCCTCACCGCTGCCACTGGCGATAATGAAGCTGTACACCACCACCGCCAGCAAGGCACCGATCGGGTCGATGACGATGCCCTCCCAGCGCAGGATATTGGCGATCGTGGCGTTGGGCCGGACCACGCGCAGCATGGGCACGATCACGGTAGGGCCGGTGACCAGGGTCAGGGCGCCGAACAGGATCGCCAGCGGCCACTCGAATGCAAGCAGCCAGTGGGTGGCGACGGCGATCACCAGCCACGTGGCCAAGGCGCCAAGGGTGACCAGCCGATGCACCACACTGCCGATATCCCGCCACTGCGACAAATGCAAAGTCAGGCTGCCTTCGAACAGGATCAATGCCACGGCCAGTGAAACCAGTGGCATCAACAACGGGCCGAACAGTGCTTCGGGTGACAGCCAGCCCAGTACCGGGCCGGCAACGATACCGCACAACAGCAGGAACAAAATGGCAGGCAGTTTCAGCCGCCAGGCTAGCCACTGGCAGGCCAGCGCCGCCGCGCCGATGCCGCCCACACTCAGAAGTATCTGCTGTTCGTTCATGCGGGCTCCCTATGCCGACGATGTTATGAAAGACTAAGCGCCATTATGTTGTTTGCCACTGTGAATTCATGCCAGCTCTTGACCATCCCCTGATCGACCAGTTCCTCGACGCCCTGTGGCTTGAAAAGGGCCTGTCAGACAACACCCGGGCCTCCTACCGCAGTGATCTGGCCTTGTTCAACGGTTGGCTACAGGAGCGCACGGTGGCGTTGCCGGATGCGGGCCGTGATCTGATTCTCGATCATTTGGCCTGGCGTCTTGACCAAGGCTACAAGCCTCGCTCCACAGCGCGTTTTCTGTCCGGCCTGCGTGGTTTTTTTCGCTATTTGCTGCGGGAAAGGCTGGTTGCTGTCGACCCCACTCTACAGGTGGACATGCCGCAGCTTGGCCGCCCTTTGCCTAAATCCTTGTCAGAAGCCGACGTCGAAGCATTGCTGCATGCACCGGAGCTGGGTGAGGCGATTGGCCAGCGCGACCGGGCCATGCTCGAAGTGCTGTATGCCTGCGGCTTGCGGGTGACCGAACTGGTGGGTTTGACCCTTGACCAGGTCAATCTCCGCCAGGGGGTGCTGCGGGTAATGGGCAAGGGCAGCAAGGAACGCTTGGTGCCGATGGGCGAGGAGGCAGTGCTGTGGATCGAGCGCTACGTGCGCGATGGCCGCGCCGAGCTGCTCAACGGCCGCCCCAGCGATGTGCTGTTTCCCAGCCAGCGCGGTGAGCAGATGACCCGGCAGACCTTCTGGCATCGCATCAAGCATCACGCTCGGGTAGCCGGTATCGATAAGCCGCTGTCGCCGCATACCCTGCGCCATGCTTTCGCCACTCACCTGCTCAACCATGGCGCCGACCTGCGCGTGGTGCAGATGCTACTGGGCCACAGCGACTTGTCGACCACGCAGATCTACACCCATGTGGCAAAGGCTCGGCTGCAACAACTGCATGCCCAACACCATCCACGTGGATGAATGTTGTTCATGTTCCGCCGACTGGTCCTAGCAGGCCGCTTTATCAGTAGCGTGATGTGATAGTCTTGGGCGGTTTGCATCAAGGGCTGCACGGTCACCGGGTTTTTGCCGCAGCTGACGTTTCCGGCCCTTGTCCGCCTCCAGGAGTTTTCCATGCGCGTGACCCAGTTTTTCGCCGTCGCCATGTTGGCGCTGGCCAGCACCGTTGCCGTTGCCGCGGCCGATAGCAACACCAGCCCCGAGCAGGCCATTCGCAAGTCGTTGCAGAACCTTGAACTCGAAGTGCCCGTGGAGAGCGTCGGCAGCAGCCCGCTCAACGGTCTCTATGAAGTCAAGCTGCAAGGTGGTCGTGTGCTGTATGCCAGCGCTGATGGCCAGTATGTGATGCAGGGCTATCTGTACCAATTGCAGGACGGCAAGCCGGTGAACCTCACAGAGAAGGCCGAGCGCCAGGGTGTTGCCAAGCTCATCAATGGCATTCCTGCCGCCGAAACCGTGGTTTATCCTGCCAAAGGCGAAACCAAGTCGCACATCACCGTGTTCACCGACACTACCTGCCCGTACTGCCACAAGCTGCACGCCGAAGTACCCGAGCTCAACCGCCGCGGTATCGAAGTGCGCTACGTTGCGTTCCCGCGTCAGGGCCTGGGCTCGCCGGGCGATCAGCAGTTGCAGGCAGTCTGGTGTTCCAGCGACCGCCGCGCGGCGATGGACAAGATGGTCGAAGGCAAAGAAATCAAGGCCGCCAAGTGCGCCAACCCGGTCACCAAGCAGTTCCAGCTTGGCCAGCAGATCGGTGTCAACGGTACGCCCGCCATCGTGCTCGAGAACGGGCACGTCATTCCGGGTTACCAACCGGCACCGCAAGTGGCCAAGCTGGCCTTGGCAGGCGAGCAGGCCGCCAAGTAATTCATTCAGTACGCCGTCGTCATGGGGTGACGGCATGTTTCACGGTCGGTGAAGGCACCGGCCGTTCAATGGGGAGTTCACAGTGAAACCGGTCAAAGTAGGCATCTGTGGGTTGGGGACCGTCGGTGGCGGAACCTTCAATGTACTTCAGCGCAACGCCGAGGAGATCGCCCGCCGTGCCGGGCGCGGTATTGAAGTGGCACAGATTGCCATGCGCTCGCAGAACCCGAACTGCCAGATTACCGGTACCCCCATTACCGCTGACGTGTTCGAAGTGGCGAACAACCCGGAAATCGACATTGTCATCGAGCTGATCGGCGGCTACACCATTGCCCGCGATTTAGTGCTCAAAGCCATCGAAAACGGCAAGCACGTGGTCACCGCCAACAAGGCGTTGATCGCCGTGCACGGTAACGAAATCTTCGCCAAAGCCCGCGAGAAGGGCGTCATCGTCGCCTTCGAAGCGGCCGTTGCTGGCGGCATCCCGGTGATCAAGGCAATCCGCGAAGGGCTGTCGGCCAACCGCATCAACTGGCTGGCCGGCATCATCAACGGCACCGGTAACTTCATCCTCACCGAAATGCGCGAAAAAGGCCGTGCCTTCCCCGATGTGCTGGCCGAAGCCCAGGCCCTGGGGTATGCCGAAGCCGACCCGACCTTCGACGTGGAAGGCATCGACGCCGCGCACAAGCTGACCATCCTGGCGTCCATCGCCTTTGGCATCCCGCTGCAGTTCGACAAGGCCTATACCGAGGGCATCACCCAGCTGACCACTGCCGATGTGAACTACGCCGAAGCGCTGGGCTATCGTATCAAGCACCTGGGTGTGGCCCGCCGCACCGCCGAGGGCATCGAATTGCGCGTGCACCCGACGCTGATCCCAGCCGATCGCTTGATCGCCAACGTCAACGGCGTGATGAACGCGGTGATGGTCAACGGGGACGCGGCAGGTTCCACCTTGTACTACGGCGCTGGCGCCGGCATGGAGCCAACCGCTTCGTCGGTGGTCGGCGACTTGGTCGATGTGGTTCGTGCCATGACCTGCGATCCGGAAAATCGCGTACCGCACCTGGCCTTCCAGCCAGACTCGCTGTCGGCCCACCCGATCCTGCCGATCGAAGCCTGCGAAAGTGCCTACTACCTGCGCATTCAGGCCAAGGACCACCCAGGCGTGCTGGCCCAGGTCGCTAGCATCTTGTCCGAGCGTGGCATCAACATCGAGTCGATCATGCAGAAGGAAGCCGAGGAACAGGACGGCCTGGTACCGATGATCCTGCTGACCCACCGTGTGGTCGAGCAGGGCATCAACGACGCCATCGTCGCTCTGGAAGGCCTGCAGGACGTAGTCGGCAAGGTCGTGCGTATCCGCGTCGAACAGCTGAATTAATTTGCCACTCGGGCCGCTTGGCGGCCCTAGCATCGAAGGTTTGCACCCATGCGCTATATCAGTACCCGCGGCCAGGCACCGGCCCTGAATTTCGAAGACGTGCTGCTGGCTGGCCTGGCCAGCGACGGTGGCCTGTATGTTCCTGAAAACCTGCCACGCTTTACTCAGGAAGAAATCGCTTCTTGGGCTGGCCTGCCCTATCACGAGCTGGCCTTCCGGGTGATGCGCCCGTTCGTCGAAGGCAGCATCGCCGATGCCGACTTCAAGAAGATCCTCGAAGAAACCTACGGCAAGTTCGCCCACGCTGCGGTCGCCCCGCTGCGCCAGCTCAACAGCAACGAGTGGGTGTTGGAGCTGTTCCACGGCCCAACCCTGGCATTCAAGGACTTTGCCCTGCAACTGCTCGGCCGCCTGCTCGACCATGTACTGGCCAAGCGCAACGAGCGCGTGGTGATCATCGGCGCCACCAGCGGTGACACCGGCTCCGCCGCCATCGAAGGCTGCCGCAGCTGCGAGAATGTCGACATTTTCATCCTGCATCCGCATCAGCGTGTGTCGCAAGTGCAACGTCGCCAGATGACCACGCTGTTCGGCGACAACGTGCACAACATCGCCATCGAAGGCAACTTCGATGACTGCCAGGAAATGGTCAAGGCCAGCTTCGCCGACCAGTCGTTCCTCAAAGGCACACGCCTGGTCGCGGTCAACTCGATCAACTGGGCGCGAATCATGGCCCAGATCGTCTATTACTTCCACGCGGCGTTGCAGTTGGGCGGCCCAGCCCGTTCGGTGGCGTTCTCGGTGCCAACCGGCAACTTCGGTGACATTTTTGCCGGTTACCTGGCGCGCAATATGGGCCTGCCGGTCAGCCAATTGATCGTGGCCACCAACCGCAACGACATCCTGCACCGCTTCATGAGCGGCAACCAGTACGTCAAGGAAACCCTGCATGCGACCCTGTCGCCGTCGATGGACATCATGGTGTCGTCCAACTTCGAGCGCCTGCTGTTCGACCTGCACGGGCGCAATGGTGCAGCGCTGGCCGAGTTGATGGCGAGCTTCAAGCAAGGTGGCGGCTTCAGCGTCGAGCAAGACCGTTGGACCGAGGCGCGCAAGCTATTCGATTCGCTGGCCGTCAGTGACGAGCAGACCTGCGAAACCATTGCAGAGGTATTCGCTGCCACTGGTGAAGTGCTCGACCCGCATACCGCCATTGGCGTCAAGGCCGCCCGCGAGTGCCGCCGCAGCCTGGACACACCAATGGTGGTGCTGGGTACTGCGCACCCGGTCAAGTTCCCCGAAGCGGTGGAGAAAGCCGGTGTCGGCAAGGCCCTGGAGCTGCCGGCGCACCTGAGCGACCTGTTCAGCCGGGAAGAACGTTGCACGGTGCTGGCCAATGATCTGAAGGCCGTTCAGGCGTTCGTCAGCCAGCATGGCAACCGCGGCAAGCCATTGTAAGGGCTTGAGTCTGGCGGCCGCGATGCGGCCGCCAAGACGAGTCTTTGGTTTTTTTGAGAATCGTCCTACATAAGCGCCTGGAAGATTTGCCTAGAGTGACCGCTCCTTGCCCCAAGGAGCGGTTCATGCGCCAGCCCTACGTGCTGATTCACCCTGCACACCCTTCCCATCAAATTCTTCTTCACCAGGCCTGCAACGCCCATGGTTTGTTCAACGTGCGCGTCACACAAGACCTGGCCGATCTGGATACCTGCCTGGCCCGCAAGCCAAACGCCGATTTGCTGATCGTCGAGCATGCCGCGGGCGATGGCCTGGCCTTGCTCGAGCGGGCCAGCAGCAGCCGCGCCGTGTTGTTCGTCGGGCACCCCGACGCGGGCTGCCCCAATCTTGCCGATGAAGCCAGGCGCCTAGGCCTGTGGGTGGTTGCCGATCTCCCTTGGCCACTGCCGGCCGGGCGCTGGCAACAAGCGTTGCAACGTATTCAAACTGTCACTCGCGCAGGGCACGCTCACTGACACCGCCACGGGTAGCGAACTTTCCGCTGCGCTTGCTGGTCAGTTCATTCATGTCCACTAATAAGCGAGTGATCCGGATGGAACGAATCTGCAGACTGCTCAACGACGCCCTTACTCCATATCAGGCCATGCTGGGCGCCCCGGATGCCAATGGCAACCGCCAATTGACCCTGTTTGACGCCCTGGGTGGCACCGCTTTGAAGCGCACCGTCAGTGCCCGCCAATTACAAGAGCAAACCTTGCTGATCGACCTGGTGGATGGGTTGCATCGAGACCTGCAGATTGTCGAAGGGCGCTTGCAGCCCTGCGTGATCGCTGCCGTTCAGCAGCGTCAGCAGCCTCAGGGAACCTTTGCTTGAGTTACCTTTCCTAAATACCAAGCGCAGTCGGCCGGTGCTCAGCTCCGGTACTGGCCGGTGGGCGCGGTGAGTCCGTCAGGACTTTCGATTGGCCCCGGGCGTCCTCCCCAGCGTCCGGGGTTTCTTTTGTCTGCCGTTCAGCGTTTTTCGAAGAATTTTTTGCTGTCGATCAAGTAAGTTGCCCGCGATTGCGGGTCAAGCCAGCGCGCGTATTGGGCCGGCAGCGTATGCAGCCGTAACGCCGGTAAGAGTTGGTCGATGTGGCTGATTGCAGCATGCCCAAGCGGCGTATCCGAACAGCCCACGTACATGAACTGGTAGCGATCGGTACCTTGGATGGAGTGAAACTGGTAATCGGCCGGCGAGCCTCCCTGTTGCTCAATCAGGTAGCGTAGCTCCGGCCAATAGCCCAGCACCATTTGCAGGCGCCCTAACTGCTGCATCTGCAACAGATTTGCCGTGGCATCGTTGCCGTAGTGGCGGCTTAAGGCCGAATCGGGCAGTTGGCGCAAGATCTCATCGACCTGGCTGCTGTAACTGCGTTCGGCGACGATGCCCAGCTTCAACGTCGTGTTGCCTAGCAGGCCTTTGAGATCGAGCTGCTGGTGTTGCAGCCAGTTTTCCAGCAACGCCTGCGAGGTATTGAGCGTCACCACGCCACTGCTGAGCACGCCCAGTGTCGGTTGCGAGAACTGCACGAATTTCGCTCGTTCGGCGGTCCACAGCAGCATGGGATCGCAGGTGAATGTGCGCGGGTCCTGAAGCATCTGCAAGCCGCGCGCGCGGTTTACCCGGACAATGCTATGGTCGTACTCGGGCATCTGTTCGATCAGCAGCGGCAGCATTTGATCAATGACCCCCTGGCCTTTCTCCGTGCCCTCGAACACGGTGAACGGCGGCAGGTCGCGCACCAGCCACAGCAGGCGATCCTTGGCCTGGGCAGGCGCAACTACCTGTGCGAGCAGCAATGCGCAGTACAGGGCCAACGAGCGCATGGGCGGCAAACTCAGACAGTGCCCGCCTGGCGCAGCCTGGCAATCGCCGCCGGGTCGTAGCCCAGCGCCGCCAACACGCTATCGGTGTGTTCCCCAAGCGTCGGCCCAACCCAATCGGCAGACCCTGGTGTATCGGAAAGCTTTGGAACGATGCCCGGCATCTTGAACGGCTTGCCGTCAGGCAGCCGTGCCTGCAGGAACATTTCGCGGGCCAGGTACTGGGGGTCGTTGAACATGTCTTCGGCCGAATAGATGCGGCTGGCCGGGACTTCGGCGTCGTTGAGTACCGTCAGCATTCGCTCAAGCGGCACGCTGTTGGCCCAGCGGTCGATCACCCCGTACAGCTCGTCGCGCCGTGCGTCGCGGCCATCATTGCTGGCCAGGCTCGGGTCATCGGCCAGGTCCGCACGGCCGATGGCCTGCATGAAGCGCTTGAAGATGGCATCTCCGTTGGCACCGATCTGCACATGTTTGCCGTCGGCGCTGGTGTGGATGGAGGAGGGCGTGATGCCCGGCATGATATTGCCGGTGCGTTCGCGGATGAAACCGAACACGTCGAACTCCGGCACCATGCTTTCCATCATGGCGAAGATAGCTTCGTAGAGCGCTACGTCCACCACCTGGCCCAGGCCGCCGTTGACTTCGCGATGACGCAGCGCCATAAGGGCGCCGATCACGCCCCACAATGCCGCGATCGAGTCGCCAATGGAGATGCCCGTGCGCACCGGCGGGCGGTCGTCGAAGCCGGTGATGTAGCGCAGCCCGCCCATCGACTCACCGACTGCACCGAAGCCTGGCTGATCCTTCATTGGCCCCGTCTGGCCAAAACCCGACAAGCGCACCATGACCAGGCGCGGATTGAGTGCATGCAGCACATCCCAGCCCAGGCCAAGTTTTTCCAGCACGCCAGGGCGAAAGTTCTCGATCAGGATGTCGGCCTCACTCAGTAGCCGCTTGAGCACTTGCTGGCCTTCGGGATGCTTGAGGTTAAGGGTCAACGACTGCTTGTTACGGGCCTGCACGAACCACCACAGGGAGGTGCCCTCGTACAGCTTGCGCCATTTGCGCAGCGGGTCGCCGCCGTCGGGCGACTCGACCTTGATCACATCGGCGCCGAATTCGGCGCAGATCCGCGAGGCGAACGGCCCGGCGATCAAGGTGCCGAGTTCGATGACTTTAAGGCCGGCGAGGGGTTTGCTGGGCGTCGACATTGGGCATCCGTGGCAAGTGTTCAGAGCGGTGGTTTTAGCACAGCTCTGTGGCGCCCGATACTGCTGCGGCGCAAGCGCAGGCAGGATCGGGTAGACTAGGTGACTTTTCTCCAAGCACGAAGCCCCGTCGACCATGGCCCAGCCGTCCACCACTTACAAATTCGAACTGAACCTGACCGATCTTGATCGCGGCGTTTACGAAAACGTCCGCCAGACCATCGCTCGTCACCCTTCGGAAACCGAAGAGCGCATGGCCGTGCGCCTGCTTGCCTACGCCTTGTGGTACAACGAGAACCTGTCGTTCGGCCGTGGTCTTTCCGATGTCGATGAAGCGGCGCTGTGGGAAAAAAGCCTGGACGACCGCATTCTGCACTGGATCGAAGTGGGCCAGCCAGATGCCGATCGCCTGACCTGGTGCTCGCGCCGTACCGAGCGCACCAGCCTGCTGGCCTATGGCAGCCTGCGGGTGTGGGAAGGCAAGGTGGTGGGGGCGGTCAAGGGCCTGAAGAACCTGAGCATTGCCGCTGTGCCGCAAGAAGTGCTGGAAGTGCTGGCGACCGACATGCCGCGTACCATCAAGTGGGATGTGATGATCAGCGAAGGCACGGTGTTCGTCACCGACGACCGTGGCCAGCATGAAGTGCAGCTGCAATGGCTGCTCGGCGAGCGTGGTTGAACCGACTGACATTTGACTGCCGAAGACCCCATGCGTATCGAACCCCGCCCATTACCAACGACCCTGCCGTTCCTGGGTAATCTGCCACCGTTGCTGACCCGCCTGTATGCAGCCCGCGGCGTACAGAACGAGGCCGAGCTGGACAAGAGCCTGGCGCGGCTGCTGCCCTACCAGCAACTCAAAGGCATCGAGGCCGCTGTCGACTTGTTGGTCGCTGCCATCGACCTGGGCCAGCGCATCCTCATCGTGGGCGACTTCGACGCAGATGGCGCTACCGCCAGCACCGTAGGGGTGCTCGGCCTGCGCTTGCTGGGCGCAGCCCATGTCGATTATCTGGTGCCCAATCGCTTCGAATATGGCTATGGACTGACACCTGAAATCGTCCAGGTCGCTCTCGAACGTCGGCCAGATTTGCTGGTAACCGTGGACAATGGTATCTCCAGCGTTGAAGGCGTTGCCGCTGCCAAGGCCGCCGGCTTGAAGGTGTTGGTCACCGATCACCACCTGCCGGGCCAACAGTTGCCCGACGCCGATGCCATCGTCAACCCAAACCAGCCTGGCTGCAGCTTCCCCAGCAAGTCACTGGCCGGAGTAGGGGTGATCTTCTATGTGCTGATGGCGCTGCGCGCACGCCTGCGCAGCCTTGGCCGCTACGAGACCCAGCCGCAACCGAATATCGGTGAGCTGCTTGACCTGGTTGCCCTCGGTAGCGTTGCCGACGTAGTGCCGCTGGATGCCAACAACCGCATCCTCGTGCACCAGGGCCTGGAACGTATCCGTGCTGGCCGGGCGCGCCCGGGGCTGAAGGCCATTCTTGAGGTAGCGCGGCGCGACCACCGGCGCATTACCTCCACTGACCTTGGTTTCATCCTCGGCCCACGGCTCAATGCAGCCGGGCGTCTGGACGACATGAGCCTGGGTATCGAGTGCCTGCTGTGCGATGACCCGGCTCTGGCCCAGGCCATGGCGCAACAGTTGGATGAGCTGAACCAGGACCGCAAGTCGATCGAGCAGGGCATGCAGCGCGAGGCGCTGGCCCAGCTCAAGGACCTGCCCGTCGAGTCCATGCCGTATGGCTTGTGCCTATTCGATGCCGATTGGCACCAAGGCGTGATCGGGATTCTCGCGTCGCGGTTGAAGGAACGTTACCATCGGCCGACCATCGCCTTTGCCGACGCCGGCGACGGCATGCTCAAGGGGTCGGCACGTTCTGTGCCAGGCTTGCACATTCGCGATGCGCTGGATGCAGTCGCGGCGCGCCATCCGCAGCTGATCAGCAAGTTTGGCGGCCACGCCATGGCGGCAGGCCTGTCCCTGCCTGAAAGCCACTTCCCGGCATTTGCCGCGGCGTTCGACGAAGAAGTGCGCAGGCAATTGCGTGAGGACGACCTGACCGGGCGTCTGCTGTCCGACGGTAGCCTGGCGGTGGAGGAGTTTCACCTCGACCTGGCCAAGGCTTTGCGCAACGCCGGGCCTTGGGGGCAGCATTTTCCCGAGCCGCTGTTTCATGGCGTGTTCCAACTGGTGGAGCAGCGTGTGGTCGGTGAGCGGCACTTGAAAGTGGTGCTTAAAAGCGAGTGCGGCTCCGTTCGGCTGGACGGCATTGCCTTCGGCATCGACCGGGAGGTTTGGCCGAACCCGACGGTGCGTTGGGTGGAGTTGGCTTACAAGCTGGATGTCAACGAGTTCCGCGGTAACGAAAGTGTACAGCTGATGATCGCGCACATGGAGGCGCGCTGAGGGCTTGAGTGTAAGGGTCAAGGTCAAGGGCGGCTGAACGTGGGCGATGCTCGGGTGACCCTCAACCTGGAACGCCCCGCGCACCTTTGGGCGTATACCCTGCGATTGCACGGAACCTTTACCCCAACCAATCTGGTCTAGTCTGGTTAATGACCGGCACCGGGCCAAGGATGTGCTTCTGAGCGTCCGGGCCGATCACCATTGGAGTCCTTGGGAGGTGCCCTCATGAGCCTGCTGCTCGAGCCTTACACCCTGCGTCAGCTGAAGCTACCCAACCGCATCGCGGTCTCGCCGATGTGCCAGTATTCTTCGGTCGATGGCCTTGCCAATGACTGGCATCTCGTACACCTGGGCAGCCGCGCCGTGGGTGGCGCGGGCCTGGTCATCAGCGAAGCCGTCGCAGTGACTGCCGATGGTCGTATCACTGCCGAAGACCTTGGCCTGTGGAACGACGATCAGATCGCGCCGTTGCAGCGCATTACCCGTTTCATCACCGCCCAAGGCGCCGTGCCGGGCATCCAGTTGGCCCATGCTGGGCGCAAGGCCAGTACCTTCAAGCCTTGGCTGGGCAAGCACGGTAGCGTGAAGATCGAGGACGGTGGCTGGCAGCCGGTGGGGCCGTCAAAGATCGCGTTCGACCCACAGCACACACCGCCGCGGGAGCTGAGCAAAGACGAAATTCAAGAGGTGGTTGAAGCATTCGTTGCCTCGACCGAGCGGGCACTGAAAGCTGGTTTCAAGGTGGTCGAAATCCATGCCGCCCACGGTTATTTGCTGCACCAGTTTCTCTCACCGCTGAGCAACCAGAGGCGCGACGAATACGGCAGTTGCTTCGAAAACCGCATTCGCCTGACCCTGCAAGTGGTCGAAGCCGTGCGCAAGGTCTGGCCTGCAGAGCTGCCGCTGTTCGTGCGTGTCTCGGCAACCGATTGGGTCGAGGATGGCTGGAACCCGGACGAAACCGTAGAACTGGCGCGCCGTCTGCGGCTGCTGGGTGTCGACCTGATCGACGTGTCCTCAGGTGGCACCTCGGTCAATGCCGAAATCCCTACAGGCCCTGGTTATCAGACCCGCTTCGCCGAGCGTGTGCGCAAGGAGGCCGAGATTGCCACGGGCACCGTCGGCATGATCACCGAGCCGGCACAAGCCGAGCACATTCTGCGCACCGGGCAGGCTGATTTGATCTTCCTCGCGCGGGAACTGCTGCGTGACCCTTACTGGCCGCTGCACGCCGATGACGACCTGGGCGGCAACAAGGCCACCTGGCCTGCGCAGTACCAACGGGCGACCAGCCGGGCCAATCCGATTCATGAATCGGATCTGCGCGATTAGGTTTTTTTACTGAGGGTTCAAGGCTGTAGTGGGGCGGTGTGGCGCAAGTCGAGCGCCGCCCGCGCGGTGCTCGAAGCTCGTTGGCATCGAGCACCCCATGGCCCAGCAGTCCCGCCCCGTCAGTGCTTGATCATCACATGCCGCACGCAGGTGTAGTCTTCCAGCCCGTACATCGACATATCCTTGCCATACCCGGAATGCTTTTGCCCACCGTGGGGCATTTCGCTGACCAGCATGAAGTGGGTATTGACCCAAGTGCAGCCATACTGCAAGCGCGCCGCCAGCCGGTGGGCACGACCGGTGTCGCGGGTCCATACCGATGATGCCAGGCCATAATCGGAGTCGTTGGCCCATTCCAGCGCCTGTTCCTCGGTGTTGAAGCGCGTGACCGATACCACCGGGCCGAACACCTCGTTGCGCACGATCTCGTCATCCTGCAAGGCGTCAGCCAGCACGGTGGGCGCGAAAAAGAAGCCGTCCCCCGCAATGGCGTTGCCGCCGGTCACCAGGCGTATATGGGGCTGGGCGATGGCGCGCTGGACCAAACCTGCGACCTTGTCGCGGTGCTGGGCACTGATCAGAGGGCCCAGCTCGGTATCCTCGGCATCCTGCACGCCCACCTTGAGGCTGGAAACCGCCTTGCCCAACTGCTCGACGAAGCGGTCATAGATACCCGACTGCACGTACAAGCGGCAGGCTGCGGTGCAATCCTGGCCGGCGTTGTAGAAGCCGAAAGTACGAATACCCTCGATGGCCGCCTCGACATCGGCGTCGTCGAATACGATAACCGGTGCTTTGCCGCCCAGTTCCATGTGCATGCGTTTCACGCTGCTGGCGGTGGCGCCGATGATGTGGGCACCGGTAGGTATGGAGCCTGTCAGGGACACCATGCGCACCTTGGGATGAGTCACCAGTGGGTTGCCCACCGTTTGCCCACGGCCGAACAGAATGTTGAGCACCCCAGGTGGCAGCAGCTGCTGGGCCAGTTCGCCCAGGCGCAGGGCGGTCAGCGGAGTTAATTCGGAGGGCTTGATGACCACGGTGTTGCCTGCCGCAAGGGCCGGGGCGATCTTCCAGGCCAGCATCATCAATGGGTAGTTCCAAGGTGCGATCGAAGCGACCACACCTAGAGGGTCTCGGCGGATCATCGACGTATGGCCCGGCAGGTACTCACCTGCCGCCGAGCCGCCGAGACAGCGCGCGGCACCGGCAAAATAACGGAACACATCGGCGATGGCAGGGATTTCATCGTTCAGGGCTGCGGCGAACGGTTTGCCGCAGTTCTGCGATTCCAGCCGGGCCAGCTCTTGGCCATGGGCCTCGATGGCATCGGCGATTGCCAGCAGCGCCATCGAGCGCTCTTTGGGGCTGGTCTGCGACCAACCAGCAAAAGCCTGGTCGGCGGCTCGCACGGCGGTATCGACCTGTGCCTCGGTGGCCTCGTTGATCTGTGCCAGGGCGCTACCCTCGGCGGGGTTGAGCACAGTCCATGCCGGGCCTTCGCCGGCTACCAGATGACCGTTGATCAGCATTTTGACTTGCATCGGGGGCTCCTTATGGGTCACTTGCCACTGCCCGCAACGCTTTCGCCGCCACGGGTCAGGTAATAGGCACCGAGAATCGGCAGCATGGTCACCAGCATTACCAGCATGGCAACTACGTTGGTCACTGGCACATCGCGTGGGCGGCTGAGTTGGTTGAGCAGCCAGATCGGCAAGGTGCGTTCGTGGCCGGCTGTGAAGGTTGTCACGATGATTTCGTCGAACGACAGGGCGAAGGCCAGCATGCCACCGGCAAGCAGTGCCGAACCCAGGTTGGGCAGGATGATGTAGCGCAAGGTCTGCCAACCGTCGGCACCCAGGTCCATGGACGCCTCGATCAAACTTTGCGAGGTGCGCCGCAGGCGGGCAACCACGTTGTTGTAGACGATCACCACACAGAAGGTGGCGTGGCCGACCACGATGGTGAATACCCCAGGCTCTATGCCCAGGCTTTTGAACGCCGAAAGCAGCGCAATGCCGGTGATGATGCCAGGTAGGGCAATGGGCAGGATCAGCAGCAGCGAGATGCTCTCTTTGCCGAAGAAGTTGCGCCGGTACAGTGCCGCCGATGCCAGGGTGCCGAGCACCAAGGCTATCAGCGTGGCAAGGCCAGCCACCTGCAGCGACAGTTTGATTGCGTCGAGCACATCGGGCCGGGCGAAAGCTGCGCTGAACCACTTGAGGGTGAAACCTTTGGGCGGGAAGCTGAACGCTGCGTCCTCGGTATTGAACGCATACAGGAAAATGATCAGGATCGGGAAGTGCAGGAACAGCAAGCCGCCCCAAGCCGCCACGCGCAGGCCCATGGATGCTTTTTCAGAGTGCATCGAATGCCCCCAGACGTTTGACGATCGACAGGTAAACCGCAATCAGGACGATCGGCACCAAGGTAAAAGCAGCGGCCATCGGCATGTTGCCGATCGCACCCTGCTGGGCATAGACCATGCTGCCGATGAAGTAGCCTGGCGGGCCGATAAGTTGCGGCACGATGAAGTCACCCAGGGTCAGTGAGAAGGTGAAGATAGACCCGGCGGCAATACCTGGGATCGACAGCGGCAGGATGACCTGGAAGAACGTCTGGCCTGGCTTGGCACCCAAGTCTGCCGAGGCTTGCAGCAACGACGGCGGCAAGCGTTCGAGCGAGGCCTGGATCGGCAGGATCATGAACGGCAGCCAGATGTACACGAATACCAAGAAACGCCCCAGGTGCGAGGTCGACAAAGTACTACCGCCCACGCCCGGTACCGCCAGAATGGCTTGCAGCAGGGCATCCAGATGCAACTGCTGGACGAACCACTGGGCTACCCCACCTTTTGCCAGTAGCAGGGTCCAGGCGTAGGTCTTGACGATATAGCTCGCCCACATCGGCATCATCACGGCGATGTAGAAAAACGCTTTGGTCTTGCCGCGGGTGTAGCGCGCCATGTAGTAGGCGATGGGGAAGGCCAGCACAGCGCTGGCCAGGGATACCGCCACAGCCATGGCCAAGGTACGCAGGATGATGTCGAAATTCGACGGGTTCAGCAGCGCGACGAAATTGCTCAGGGTCAGCTGCGGGGTGACCGTCATGCTGAAGTCGTCGAAGGTGTAGAAGCCTTGCCACAAAAGACCCAGCAGCGAGCCCAGATAGATGGCGCCGAACCAGGTCAATGGCGGAATCAACAGCAATACCAGGTAGAGGTTGGGGCGCCGGTACAACAGGTCGCTGAGCTGGCGCATGTCAGTGGTCCTGGCCTATGAGGGTTTCCTCAAGCGCAGTCATTGCCTCGCGTGGCCAGCGCACCTGTACTGGCTGGCCGACCTGCAAGGGCTGGCTTTGCACCTGCCAGCGGTCGTTGGCTTGGCTGACAGCGATCAACTGGCCGCTGCTCAGCTGCACCTCATAGCGCGTGGCACTGCCCTGGTACTGAACGTCGCGCAGCACGCCCGCTAGCTGAACCTCCTGCACTTGCCCAGGTTGATCCACCAGGCGGATATGCTCGGGGCGAATGGAAAACGGCGTGCGCCTGCCGCAAAGTTGTTCGGCAAGATCACCGCGGATTACGTTCGAAGTGCCGACGAACTCGGCCACGAAGGTGGTGGCAGGCTTCATGTAGAGGTTGCGTGGCGTGTCGACCTGCTCAATGCGCCCACGGTTGAATACTGCCACCCGATCCGACATCGAAAGCGCTTCGGTCTGGTCGTGGGTGACGAAGATGAAGGTGATGCCAAGCTGGCGTTGCAGTTTCTTGAGCTCGCCCTGCATCTGTTCGCGCAGCTTCAGGTCCAGTGCGCCAAGCGGTTCATCGAGCAACAGCACCCGTGGCCGGTTGACCAGCGCGCGGGCCAGGGCCACGCGCTGGCGCTGGCCGCCGGAAAGCTGTGCCGGCCTGCGTTCGCCATAGCCTGCCAGGGCAACCATGTTCAGCGCTTGCTCGGCACGGGCCAGGCGTTCGGCTTTGGCCACGCCTTTGACTTTGAGGCCGTAGGCGATGTTGTCGCGCACGTTCATGTGCGGGAACAGCGCGTAGTCCTGGAATACCGTGTTGACGTCACGTTGATAGGGCGGCACCCCTGCAGCCTCGACGCCATGGATACGAATAGAGCCGCTGTTTGGTTGCTCGAAGCCTGCGATCAGGCGCAGGCAAGTCGTCTTGCCCGAGCCGGAAGGGCCAAGCATGGAGAAGAATTCGCCATCTTCGATGTCGATGCTGACCTGGTCGACAGCCTTGACCTCGCCGAAGGTGCGGCAAACCTGGGTGAACTGAACGGCTAGAGGCATACGCAGGTTCCGGAAAAATAGCTGTCTGCTGTTCGGGCCGCTTCACAGGTACAGCGCCAGCCGTGCATGAGGCGCCGTCCCTGTGAGAGCAAGTAGCTGGTCTGCTGGTGCCGGCCTCTTCTTAGCTGCACCCGCCCCTACAGGGTTGGGCACCTCAAAACGTGCGCAGCCCTCGTGGGAAGGGGGCTTGAGAAGAGGCCCCTCCAGTTAGCGCCCGCCCATGATCGCAATGTAGTCCTGGGTCCAGCGGCTGTAGGGCACGAACTTGCCGCCTTGGGCCTGTGGCGTCTTCCAGAAGGCGATCTTGTCGAAATTATCGAAGCCGTTGGTCTTGCACCCTTCGGCGCCCAGCAGTTCGCTGCCGGTGCAGGCGGCAGGTACCGCCGGCAACGAGCCGAACCAGGCCGCTACATCGCCCTGTACCTTCGGCTGCAGCGACCAGTCCATCCACTTGTAGGCGCAATTGGGATGCTTGGCTTCACTGTGCAGCATGGTGGTGTCGGCCCAGCCAGTGGCGCCCTCCTTGGGTATGGTCGAGGCCACCGGCTGGTTCTCGGCCTTCAGGCCATTGACCATGTAACCCCAGGAACTGGTGGCGACCACGCCCTCGTTTTTCACATCGCTCATCTGCACCGTTGCATCGTGCCAGTAACGGTGGATCAGGGGTTGCTGTTGGCGGAGCAGTTCAAGCACTGCCTTGTACTGTGTTTCGTCGAGCTCGTACGGGTCCTTGATGCCTAGCTCTGGCTTGGCGGATTTCAGGTATAGCGCGGCGTCAGCGATATAGATTGGCCCATCGTAGGCTTGCACACGGCCTTTGTTGGGTTTGCCATCGGGCAGCGCTTGCGGCTCGAACACCACCGCCCAGCTGGTCGGTGCCTGTTTGAAGGTGTTGGTGTTGTACAGCAGCACATTGGGGCCCCACTGATAGGGTGTGCCGTACACCTGTTTATCGACCACGTACCAACCTCCGTTCTGCAGGCGCGGGTCGATGGTCTTCCAGTTGGGGATCAGCGCTGTGTTGATCGGCTGCACTCGCTTGCCGGCGATCAGGCGCAGCGAAGCATCGCCGGAGGCGGTGACCAAGTCATAGCCACCTTTGGCCATCAGGCTGACCATCTCGTCTGAGGTGGCTGCGGTCTTTACGCTGACTTTGCACCCGGTTTCCTTTTCAAACCCGGTGACCCAGTCATAGGCTTTGTCGCTTTCACCGCGCTCGATGTATCCGGGCCAGGCGACGATGTCCAGCCGGCCTTCGCCGGCGCCCAGTGCCTTGGGCATCTCGGCTGCCTGCAGGCCGGCGCTGGCCGACAGCGCGCCGATGACAGCGCCGAGCAATGCGGTGTTGTGCACTGACATGGTGTTCCCTCTTGTTGGAGATTTTGGTCGCAGCAGTCGTCAACGAAGCAGTGAAGCGATGGTAAGCGCGTAGGCGCCTGGGGCAGCGGCCGACGAAGACGAGTCTAGTAGGCTTTTTGCCAGCTAATGCAACATCTGGAAGCAAATCCTTCAGTGGCGGGTCACGGCTCAGGCCTTAATCTCGGCTTTCCTTTGCGTACCGTGGAGATGTGCACATGAACACTCGAGGCCTCCTCGACCAATTGCTCAAATCCGGCCAGGAGCTGCTCAACAAGCAGTCTGGTGCGGCCAAACCAGCGGCCGGTGGCGGTAACCTCGGCGGTTTGCTCTCTGGCGTCGGCGGTGGCGCATTGGGGGCTGGTGCCCTGGGCATGCTGTTGGGTAGCAAAAAGGCGCGCAAGTATGGCGGCAAGGTACTGACCTATGGCGGCTTGGCTGCGCTCGGCGTGCTGGCCTACAAAGCTTATGGCAACTGGCAGGCTAAGCAGGGTGCGGACCAGCAGGCCGAACCACGGACCCTCGACCGACTGCCTGCGGAGCAGGCGGAACAGCACAGCCAGGCAGTGCTGCGCGCGCTGGTGGCGGCTGCCAAGTCCGATGGCCATATCGACGAGCGCGAGCGCACGCTCATCGAGGGTGAGTTCACCCGTCTGGACAGCGACCGGGAGTTGCAGCAATGGCTGCACGCCGAGTTGAACAAACCGCTCGACCCGGCCGAAGTCGCCCGCGCTGCGCAAACCCCAGAGATGGCGGCCGAGATGTATCTGGCCAGTGTAATGATGGTCGATCAGGAAAATTTCATGGAGCGCGCTTACCTCGACGAGCTGGCCCGTCAGCTGCAGCTAGACCCGGCCCTGCGTCAGGAATTGGAAAATCAGGTACGGCTCGCCGCAGGCCAATGAACCCGTCAGGCTTGTTATTAAACAAAACAGGCCTGATTACCGTGCATTTCAGCCGCAAAAGCGTAGGAAGGGTGGGCTATACTTCGGCGATTTTTCCCGCTCGTTGTGAATTCCTGAGGGCTGAATGTGAAGAACTGGACCTTGCGCCAACGGATCCTGGCAAGTTTCGCCGTGATCATCGCCATCATGCTGCTGATGATCGTTGCCGCCTACTCGCGGTTGGTGACCATCGAAAGCGCCGAGGAAGCGGTAGGCAAAGACAGCATTCCAGGGGTCTACTACAGCTCGATGATCCGCAGCGCATGGGTCGACAGCTACGTTACCAGCCAGCAATTGGTGGGCCTGTCCAACCACCGCGAGCTCACCCAGGCGGACCTCGAACTGTTCAAAAGCTTCGACGATCGCCTCAAGCAGTACATGGCCAGCTACCAAGGCACCATCAAGGACGCACAAGATCAGCAAAGCTTCGATACCTTCATCAAACTCGAAGAAAACTACCTGAAGGCGGTTGGGCAAGTACTCGATGCCTATCGTCAGCACGACTACAGCCAAGCGCAGCGGTTGATCAGCGAGACGCTCACGCCAGCTTGGGTGGATGGTCGCAAGCACCTCAATACCGTTATCGAGCGCAACCGCCAGTCTGCAGACGCCGCCACCCATGAAATAGTCAACGCCGTGAACACCGCCAAGGGCAGCATGGTGGTCTCGCTGCTGCTGGCAATCGTTGCTGCTGGTATCTGTGGTTTGTTGCTGATGCGGGCCATTACCGCGCCGGTGCAACGTGTGGTACATGCGCTCGATAAACTGCGTTCCGGCGATCTGAGCATGCGCCTGAGCCTGGATCGCAAGGACGAGTTCGGCGCCATCGAAAGCGGCTTCAACGAAATGGCCGAGGCTTTGGCCAATCTGGTGGCCCAGGCCCAGCGCTCGTCGGTGCAGGTCACCACGTCGGTCACTGAGATCGCCGCCACGTCCAAGCAGCAGCAAGCCACTGCCACTGAAACGGCTGCCACCACTACCGAGATCGGCGCCACCTCGCGTGAAATCGCCGCTACCTCACGGGACCTGGTGCGCACCATGACCGAAGTTACCAGCGCTGCCGACCAGGCATCGAGCCTGGCAGGCTCCGGCCAGCAGGGCCTGGCGCGGATGGAAGAAACCATGCACCAGGTGATGGGGGCCGCCGATCTGGTCAACGCCAAACTGGGGATACTTAACGAAAAAGCCAGCAACATCACGCAGATGGTGGTGACCATCGTCAAGGTGGCCGACCAGACCAACCTGCTCTCGCTCAATGCGGCCATCGAGGCGGAAAAGGCGGGTGAATATGGCCGCGGCTTCTCGGTGGTCGCCACCGAGGTTCGGCGCCTGGCCGATCAGACAGCGGTCGCCACTTACGACATCGAGCAGATGGTGCGGGAAATACAGTCGGCGGTGTCGGCCGGGGTGATGGGCATGGACAAGTTCTCCGAAGAGGTGCGCCGCGGCATGTTCGAGGTGCAGCAGGTGGGTGAACAATTGAGCCAGATCATTCACCAGGTCCAGGCTCTGGCGCCCCGAGTATTGATGGTCAACGAAGGCATGCAGGCCCAGGCCACCGGTGCCGAACAGATCAACCAGGCGCTGGCCCAGCTCAGCGATGCCAGCACGCAAACGGTGGAGTCACTGCGCCAGGCCAGTTTTGCCATCGATGAACTGAGCCAAGTGGCTGCCGGCCTGCGCGGTGGTGTATCGCGCTTCAAAGTCTGAGTGCCATGAACCACCTGCATGCCCAGCCGCCAGTCACACCCAGCGCCAAGGGCACACTGTATCTGCAGTTTCGCCTCAAGCAGCAGCGTTTTGCCCTGGACGTTCGCCAAGTGATAGAGGTGCTGCCCCGGCGCACCTTGAAACCGATTGCCCAGGCGCCGGCTTGGGTCGCCGGCATACTGGCGCATCGCGGCAACCTGGTGCCTGTGGTCGACCTCAGCGCATTGAGCTTCGCCCAGCCCGCCGCCGAGCGTGCCAGTACCCGCCTGGTACTGGTGCGTTACCGCGGTGAGCATGTGCTGGGGCTGATTCTCGAGCAGGCCACAGAGACCCTGCGTTGCCAGGCGGACGAGTTCCAACCGTATGGCCTGGATGGCGGCAACGCGCCGTACCTGGGCCCGGTGCGTCAAGATGCCCAGGGCTTGTTGCAACGCATCGAGGTGGATGACCTGCTGACCGACGCTGTGCGCGCATCGTTGTTCCCCGGTGCGCCAGGGCAGGTATTGCCATGAACGCGCAACGATTCTTCCGCTTCCTGCAGGAGCGCATCGGCCTGGATGTCGAGTCGGTGGGCGTGGCAATGGTCGAACGAGCCCTGAGCCAGCGTTGTGTGGCGATTCAGGCCGCCGACCTCGATGATTATTGGGTACGCCTGCAGCAATCGCCCGATGAGCAGCAGGCGCTGATCGAGGCCGTGATCGTTCCGGAAACCTGGTTTTTCCGCTACCCCGAATCGTTCAGCGCTTTGGTAGGGCTGGCCCACAAACGCTTGGCCGAATTGGCTGGCGAGCGGCCATTGCGTCTGCTCAGCTTGCCGTGCTCCACCGGCGAAGAGCCGTACTCGCTTGCCATGGCGCTGCTCGACGCGGGCCTGAGCCCCCTCGACTTTCACATCGACGGGATCGACATCAGCCCAACTTCGGTTGCCAAAGGCGTGAAGGGGTCATATGGGCGCAACTCGTTTCGTGGCAGTGAGCTGTCGTTCCGCGAGCGCCACTTCCACGTGTGCGATGATGGCCATCAGCTGGATCAGAAGGTACGCCGGCAAGTCAGCCTCAGTGTGGGCAACGTGCTCGATCCGGCGCTCGCCAGCCGCAATGGCCAGTACGACTTCGTGTTCTGCCGCAACCTGCTGATCTACTTCGACCTGGCCACCCAGCAGCGGGTGTTCGAGGTGCTCAAGCGCCTTGCGCAACCCCAGGGGGTGCTTTTCATTGGCCCTGCCGAGGGCAGCCTGCTGGCGCGATTGGGGATGCGGCCTTTGGGTATCGCGCAGTCGTTTGCCTACGTGCGGCAAGCGGCCGATGCACCACCAGCGCCGGCCCTGCCGATCAAGCCTGTTGCCCAGCCTATTACCCCAAGCCGTCCGACGCGGGTTCCCGCTTGGCCGGTGCGTGCCACTGGGCCTGCGCCAGCACCCGTGCAGCCACGTGAGAGCGAGAGCGAGTTGCTGGCCGCCATTGCCAGGCAGGCCAATGCCGGCGACAGCTCCCAGGCCCGTGCCAGTTGCCAGCGCTACCTGCGGCAGTTCGCGCCGACAGCCCAGGTTTACTATTGGCTGGGGCTGCTCAGCGACACCGAAGGTGATGCACAGCAAGCGCTTACACATTACCGCAAAGCCCTTTATCTGGAGCCTCAGCATCCTGAGGCACTGCTGCACCTGGCCACGCTGTTGGCTGCCCAGGGTGACGATGTTGGGGCCCGTCGCCTGCAGGAGCGGGCGGCGCGAGTTGGCCGGGAGTCTGAACGATGAAAGATGAACACGCGGTCGAGCTGATGGCCGTGGACGACGAACGTATTGACGATTGTTGGAACCGCATTGGTGTACACGGCAACAAAGCGTGTCCGCTGCTGGCACGACACATTCATTGCCGCAACTGCGAAGTCTATTCGGCGGCGGCCACGCGCCTGCTCGACCGTTATGCGTTGATCGACGCTGACCTGGCCCATGTAGATGCGCCTGCCGAACCCTGTGCTGGCCGTTCGCTGCTGCTGTTCCGCCTGGGCGAGGAGTGGCTGGCTATGGCCACCGCCTGCCTGGCCGAGATCGCCCCTGTGCAACCTGTGCATTCGCTGCCGCACCAACGTTCGCGGGTACTGAAAGGGGTAGCCAACGTGCGCGGTGCGTTGGTGCCATGTCTGTCTTTGGGTGAGCTGCTTGGAGTTGACCGTGCTTCGGACCCTGCGCAGAGCGGCCGGTCCATGCCGCGCATGTTGATCCTGGCGGCGTCAGGCGGGCCTGTGGTGCTGGCGGTCGACGAGATCGACGGTATTCACCGCCTCGATAGCGCGCTGCTGGGTGCCGATGAGGATGCCGCACCCTTCACAGCCGCAGTGCTGCAGTGGCGCGGGCGCAGTGTGCGGGTGCTGGACGACCAGCAATTACTGTCTGCCGTGCAGCGGAGCCTGTCATGACCCCAGAGCAAATGCGCGACGCATCGCTGCTCGAACTGTTCAGCCTGGAGGCTGAAGCTCAGACTCAGGTACTCAGTGCTGGGCTGATGGCGCTGGAGCGCGACCCGGCCCAGGCCGACCAGTTGGAAGCCTGCATGCGTGCGGCGCATTCGCTCAAAGGTGCTGCGCGCATTGTCGGCATCGATGCCGGTGTGAGTGTTGCCCATGTCATGGAAGATTGCCTGGTCGCGGCTCAGGAAGGTCGATTGCTATTGCGTGCCGAACACATCGATGCCTTGCTGCGTGGCACCGATTTGCTGATGCACATCGCCACGCCCGGCGACCCAAACGGCGAGGCGCTGGTGCCGGCGTTCCTCCAGCAGATGGCCAGCTTGCTGGACCCCGGCGCTGCGCCGGCTGCGCCGCCCTTGGCGCCTACTGTGCCCGATGTCCCACTGTCCCCCCCAGCCTCGGCGCTGCCGGCCATTGAAGCCGAGGCTGAGGCTGCGGTGCCGCGCAAGTCCGGCAAACGCGCCGGGGAGGGCGGTGAGCGAGTGTTGCGCGTGACCGCCGACCGCCTGAACAGCCTGCTCGACCTGTCGAGCAAGTCGCTGGTCGAAACCCAGCGACTCAAGCCTTACCTGGCTACCTTGCAGCGCCTTAAACGCATGCACGGGCAAGGCATGCGTGCGCTGGACGGCTTGAAAACACAGCTTGAAGCCAGCGGCCAGAGCCCCGAAGTACTCGACGCGCTGGCCCAGACCCAGCGCCTGCTGCTGGAAACGCAGCAGATCCTGCAGCAGCAGGCCGCCGACCTGGATGAATTCGGCTGGCAGGCCAGCCAGCGCGCCCAATTGCTTTATGACACGGCTTTGGCTTGCCGTATGCGCCCCTTTGCCGATGTTCTCACCGGGCAAAGCCGCATGGTCCGCGACTTGGGGCGGTCGCTGGGTAAGCAGGTGCAATTGCAGATCGAAGGTGAGAAAACCCAGGTCGATCGCGATGTGCTGGAGAAGCTCGAAGCACCACTGACCCATTTGCTGCGTAATGCGGTAGACCATGGCGTCGAGCTGCCTGAGCGGCGCTTGCTGGCGCGCAAGCCGGAAACAGGCACCATCCGCCTGCGTGCTTCGCACCAGGCCGGGCTGCTGATGCTGGAACTGAGCGACGACGGTGCCGGTATCGACCTTGAGCGCCTGAAACGCAATATCGTCGAGCGCGGCCTGTCGCCAGCCGACACCGTGGCGCAGATGAGCGAAGAGGAGCTGCTCAGTTTCCTGTTCCTGCCCGGCTTCAGCCTGCGTGACAAGGTCACCGAGGTGTCGGGGCGTGGCGTCGGCCTGGACGCGGTGCAGCACATGGTGCGCGAACTGCGCGGCTCGATCGGGCTGAGCCAGGTGCCGGGCCAGGGTTGCCGTTTCCAGCTTGAAGTGCCGCTGACCCTGTCGGTGGTACGCAGCCTGGTGGTGGAGGTGGGTGACGAGGCTTACGCGTTCCCGCTGGCGCACATCGAGCGCACGCTGGAAGTGGCGGCCGATGACATCGTACAAATCGAAGGCCGCCAGCACTTCTGGCACGAGGGTCGCCATATCGGCCTGGTCGCGGCAAGCCAGTTGCTCAATCGACCGACAGTACAAGGTGAGGCGAGCAGCCTGAGGGTGGTGGTGATCCGTGAACGCGAGCAGCTCTATGGCGTTGCCGTGGAGCGCCTGGTGGGCGAGCGGGTGCTAGTGGTCATGCCGCTGGACCCGCGCCTGGGCAAGGTTCAGGACATCTCTGCCGGGGCGCTGCTGGACGACGGCTCGGTGGTATTGATCGTGGATGTCGAAGACCTGCTGCGCTCGGTCGAAAAACTGCTGAGCACCGGCCGCCTTGAACGCATCGAGCATGGCGTACAGGGCGCGCGAGGTGCCAGCCGCAAGCGCGTTCTGGTCGTGGACGATTCGCTCACCGTGCGCGAGCTGCAACGTAAGCTGCTGAGCAACCGAGGCTACGACGTGGCAGTGGCGGTGGATGGCATGGATGGCTGGAATGCCCTGCGCAACGAAACCTTCGACCTGCTGATCACCGACATCGATATGCCGCGCATGGATGGTATCGAGCTGGTCACCCTGGTGCGTCGCGACCAACGGTTGCAGTCGTTGCCGGTGATGGTGGTGTCGTACAAGGATCGTGAGGAAGATCGTCGACGCGGCCTCGATGCTGGCGCCGACTACTATTTGGCGAAGGCTAGCTTCCACGACGATGCGTTGCTCGATGCCGTGGTGGAACTGATCGGGAGTGCTCAGGGATGAAAGTTGCCATCGTCAACGATATGCCCATGGCCGTAGAGGCGTTGCGTCGAGCACTGGCGTTCGAGCCTGCCCATCAGGTGGCCTGGGTGGCCGGCAATGGTGCCGAAGCCGTGCGCAAGTGCGCCGAGGACACCCCCGATTTGATTCTCATGGATCTGATCATGCCGGTGATGGATGGTGTGGAGGCTACCCGGCGCATCATGTCCGAATCCCCCTGCGCCATCGTCATCGTCACCGTCGATCGCAAGCAGAATGTGCACCGGGTGTTCGAAGCCATGGGCCACGGCGCGCTGGATGTGGTCGACACTCCGGCACTCGGGGCTGGCGATGCGCGCGAGGCTGCAGCACCTTTGCTGCGCAAGATCCTCAACATTGGTTGGCTGATCGGCCAGCAGCGCTGCGGGCCGAGCAAGCCGGTGTCGGCGCCGATGCGCGAGGCCTCACGGCGCTGTGCTCTGGTGGCAATCGGTTCGTCCGCGGGAGGGCCGGCTGCGCTGGAGGTATTGCTCAAGGGGCTGCCACGCGATTTCCCGGCCTCGATCGTGCTGGTCCAGCATGTTGACCAGGTATTCGCCGCGGGCATGGCCGAGTGGCTGGCCAGTGCCAGCGGGTTGCCCGTGCGCCTGGCGCGCGAAGGCGAGCCGCCACAGCCTGGGCAAGTGCTGCTGGCAGGCACCAATCACCACATCCGGCTGCTACAGGGCGGCCAGTTGGCCTACACTGCCGAACCGGTCAACGAAATCTACCGGCCTTCTATCGATGTGTTTTTCGAGAGTGTGGCGCGTTACTGGAACGGCGAAGCGGTGGGTGTGCTACTCACCGGTATGGGCCGTGATGGCGCCCAAGGCCTGAAGCTGATGCGCCAGCAAGGCTTCATGACGATTGCTCAGGACCAAGCCAGCAGCGCCGTCTATGGCATGCCCAAGGCCGCTGCGGCGATTGACGCAGCGGTAGAAATCCGCCCGCTCGAGCGAATTGCCGGGCGCTTGATGGAAATCTTTGCAAAATGACGATACGTATAGAATCGCGTCAGCCAGGCCATAGTGATCGGGTGACGTCCGATGATTGATCTACCGATCGAGGGTTTCACGACACCGGACGAGAATTCGGCCATGGTGCTTCTGGTAGACGACCAGGCGATGATCGGTGAAGCGGTGCGACGTGGCCTGGCCCAGGAAGACAACATCGACTTCCACTTCTGTTCCGACCCGCACCAAGCGGTGGCACAGGCCATGCGCATCAAGCCTACGGTCATCCTGCAGGACTTGATCATGCCTGGCCTGGACGGCCTGACCCTGGTGCGCGAGTACCGCAACAACCCGGCCACCCAGGACATTCCGATCATCGTCCTGTCGACCAAGGAAGACCCGCTGGTCAAGAGCGCGGCGTTCGCCGCCGGGGCCAACGATTACCTGGTCAAACTGCCCGACAACATCGAACTGGTGGCGCGCATCCGCTACCACTCGCGCTCCTACTTGACCCTGCTGCAGCGCGACGAGGCCTACCGCGCCCTGCGCGTGAGCCAGCAGCAGTTGCTCGACAGCAACCTGATGTTGCAGCGCCTGATGAATTCCGACGGCCTGACCGGGTTGTCCAACCGTCGCCATTTCGATGAGTACCTGGAGCTTGAATGGCGCAGGGCAATGCGTGAACAGCAGCAATTGTCGCTGCTGATGATCGATGTCGACTACTTCAAAGTCTTCAACGACAGCTTCGGCCACCTGGCTGGTGACGAGGCGTTGCGCCAGGTGGCCGAAGCCATTCGCGGCTCCTGCTCGCGTCCGACCGACTTGCCGGCGCGCTACGGCGGCGAAGAGTTCGCCCTGGTGCTACCCAATACTTCGCCCGGCGGGGCGCGGCTGGTGGCCGAAAAACTGCGCCAGAGCGTGCTCGCGCTGAACATTGCGCACAACGCGCCGGCAGCCGACTCGCGCCTGAGCGTGAGCATCGGGCTGGCCACCCAGGTCCCGGCCATCGGCAGCCATTGCCGGCAACTCATTTCAGCGGCAGACAAGGGTTTGTATCTGGCCAAGAACAGCGGGCGCAACCAGGTCGGTATCGCCTGAGGCGGATGCGGCTGCCCAACGGGCTGCCGCCGCTCCCTGGATCGGTTATACTCGCGGGCTTTTCACCGAATTCGCACGAGTAGCCAGCCCATGGAAATCCAACCGATTCTGAACACCATCAAGGACCTCACCGAGCGTTCCCTGTCCATTCGGGGGTATCTTTGACTACGATCACAAGCATGACCGCCTGATCGAAGTCAACCGCGAGCTCGAAGACGCCGCTGTCTGGAACAAGCCAGAATACGCACAGGCCCTGGGCCGCGAGCGTGCCATGCTGGCCCAGGTGGTTGAGACCCTGGACAACATGGCCAACGGCCTGGCCGACTGCAAGGACCTGCTCGACATGGCCGTCGAGGAAGGTGACGAAGGCGCCGTCAGCGATGTCGTGACCGAACTGCAAGCCCTGGAAGAATCCCTGGCCCAGCTCGAGTTCCGTCGCATGTTCAGCGGCGAGATGGACATGAACAACGCCTACCTGGACATCCAGGCCGGCTCCGGTGGCACCGAGGCGCAGGACTGGGCCAACATCCTGCTGCGCATGTACCTGCGCTGGGCCGACAAGCGCGGTTTCGACGCCACCATCATCGAGTTGTCCGAAGGCGAAGTTGCCGGCATCAAGGGTGCCACCGTGCACATCAAGGGTGAGTATGCCTTCGGCTGGCTGCGCACCGAGATCGGAGTGCACCGCCTGGTGCGCAAGAGCCCGTTCGACTCCGGCGCCCGTCGCCATACCTCGTTCTCGGCCGTGTTCGTGTCCCCCGAAATCGACGACAAGGTCGAGATCGAGATCAACCCGTCCGACCTGCGCATCGACACCTACCGTTCCTCCGGTGCCGGTGGTCAGCACGTGAACACCACCGACTCGGCGGTGCGTATCACCCACGTACCGACCAATACCGTAGTGGCTTGCCAGAACGAACGCTCCCAGCACGCGAACAAAGACACCGCCATGAAAATGCTGCGGGCCAAGTTGTACGAGCTGGAAATGCAAAAACGCAACGCCGCCTCCCAAGCCCTTGAAGACAGCAAGTCGGACATCGGCTGGGGCCACCAGATCCGCTCCTACGTGCTGGATGACTCGCGTATCAAGGACCTGCGCACTGGCGTGGAGCGCAGTGATTGCCAGAAGGTCCTGGATGGCGACCTTGACCAGTACCTGGAAGCGAGCCTCAAGCAGGGGCTGTAAGCCGCACACCACTGCCGCGCTACCTGGTTAGTTGCCGGTAGCGCGTGCCCTGCCCGAAAAGGGCAACGAATACCTGATGGAAACTATGACGACATGAGCGACCTCAAGACCGAATCGCAAGACCTGCAACAGGAAGAAAACGCCCTGATCGCACTGCGCAAGGAAAAACTTGCCGCAGAGCGCGCCAAGGGCAATGCCTTCCCCAACGACTTCCGTCGCGACAGCTACTGCAACGACCTGCAGAAGCAGTACGCGGACAAGACCAAGGAAGAGCTGGAAGCAGCCGCGATCCCGGTCAAGGTTGCCGGCCGCATCATGCTCAACCGTGGCTCGTTCATGGTCATCCAGGACATGACCGGCCGC
Organism: Pseudomonas sp. 51_B; assembly: GCF_017491595.1. Lineage (NCBI taxonomy): Bacteria > Pseudomonadati > Pseudomonadota > Gammaproteobacteria > Pseudomonadales > Pseudomonadaceae > Pseudomonas > Pseudomonas sp. 51_B. The sequence goes on along the minus strand of NZ_JAFGYW010000003.1, from coordinate 249,066 downwards.
ATCCAGGTCTACGTCAACCGCAAGACCCTGCCGGAAGAGACCCTGGCTGCCGTCAAGACCTGGGACCTGGGCGACATCATCAGCGCCGAAGGCACCCTGGCCCGCTCCGGTAAGGGCGACCTGTACGTCGAGATGACCAACGTGCGCCTGCTGACCAAGTCGCTGCGCCCACTGCCGGACAAGCACCACGGCCTCACCGACACCGAGCAACGCTACCGCCAGCGTTACGTCGACCTGATGGTCAACGAAGAAACCCGCCACACCTTCCGTGTGCGTTCGCAGGTGATCTCGCACATTCGCAAGTTCCTCATCGAGCGTGACTTCCTCGAAGTCGAAACGCCGATGTTGCAGACCATTCCAGGTGGGGCTGCGGCCAAGCCATTCGAAACCCATCACAACGCCCTGGACATGGCGATGTTCCTGCGGATCGCGCCGGAGCTGTACCTCAAGCGCTTGGTCGTCGGTGGTTTCGAGAAGGTCTTCGAGATCAACCGCAACTTCCGCAACGAAGGCGTTTCGACCCGGCACAACCCTGAGTTCACCATGCTCGAGTTCTACCAGGCCTACGCCGACTACCGCGACAACATGGACCTCACCGAGGAACTGTTCCGCGAGCTGGCGCAGTTGGTACTAGGCAGCACCGACGTGCCGTACGGCGACAAGGTCTTCCACTTCGGTGAGCCATTCGCCCGTCTGTCGGTGTTCGACTCGATCCTCAAGTACAACCCGGAGCTGACCGCTGCCGACCTGCAGGACGTCGACCGTGCCCGCGAGATCGCCAAGAAGGCCGGTGCCAAGGTGCTCGGTCACGAAGGCCTGGGCAAGCTGCAGGTGATGATTTTCGAAGAGCTGGTCGAGCACAAGCTGGAGCAGCCGCACTTCATCACCGAGTACCCGTTCGAAGTTTCGCCGCTGGCCCGCCGCAATGACGAAAACCCCGCCGTGACCGATCGCTTCGAGCTGTTCATCGGTGGCCGTGAAATCGCCAACGCCTACTCCGAGCTCAACGACGCCGAAGATCAGGCCGAGCGCTTCCTGGCCCAGGTGGCCGAAAAGGACGCCGGTGACGATGAAGCCATGCACTACGACGCCGATTTCGTTCGCGCGCTGGAGTACGGCATGCCGCCGACGGCTGGTGAAGGCATCGGCATCGACCGTCTGGTGATGCTGTTGACCAACTCGCCATCGATCCGCGACGTCATCCTGTTCCCGCACATGCGCCCACAGGCCTGAGTCGTTCCAATCAGCCGCCTCTCGAGGCGGCTTTTTCTTGCCTGAAGCTTTATGTTGTCCGTACCGGCTTGCCCGCGGCTGAAGCCACCCCTACACCGGCTGCGCACGCCCCGAAGGCTTTGCGGTCCTTGTAGGAGCGGCTTTGGCCGCGAATAGTCCAGCACTGTCGAACACTGTTCACGAGGTACCCCCTGTGACACCCGCAATGCCTCATCAGGGCGCCGCCGGCATCGCCACCGCCGTCGCCGAAAGCGTGCAGTACCAAGGGCGCAAGACCGCCCGTCAAGGCAGCGAACAACGCCGCCAGCTCATTCTCGACGCGGCCATGCGTATTGTGGTGCGCGATGGCGTGCGGGGCGTGCGCCATCGCGCCGTGGCCGCCGAGGCGGGCGTGCCGCTGTCGGCCACCACCTACTACTTCAAGGACATCGAGGACCTGCTGACCGATACCTTCGCCCAATATGTCAAACGCAGCGCCGACTATATGGCCAAGCTGTGGGCCAATACCGAAGTCGTGCTGCGCCAGCTGCTGGCCCAGGGTGATGGCAGCGTGCAGTCGCGGGCGCGACTGGTTGACGAAATCGCGCGCATGACGGTCGATTACGTTCAGCGCCAGTTGCTCAACCGTCGCGACTTCATGATGGCCGAGCAGGCCTTCCGGCAAGAGGCATTGCTGTGCCCGCGCTTGGCAGAGCTGGTGTGTGCCCATGAGCAGATTCTGCTGCATGGCGCTCGCCAATTGCTTCAAGTGGTGGGTTCGCAGCAGCCGGAGCAGGACGCCCAGATGTTGACGGCGATTATCGAGCAGATGGAATATCAGGGCCTGCTCAAGGATGCCGATGCGCAAGCCGATGGGCAGATGCTCGCTATGCTTACCCGTTACCTGCACCTGGTGTTGGCATCGGCCTGAGCACAGACCGAATTTTCAAGGAGAACCTGATGAAAGCCTGGCGTGTGGTGTTGTTGACGTTGTCATTCCTCCTGCTGGGCGGTTGTCTGGTGACCTTCCACGAGCCGCTGCCGAGCAACCAGGTAGCGCCCAAGGCCCTGCTCGGCAAATGGAGCAGCAAGGACGCCTGGGGCGAACCTTTGAAGCTGACCATCAGCCGCATGGGTGACGGAGCCTACAAAGCGGTGGCCAAGGCCCAGGGCAAGGCGGCCGAGCAATACACCTTCACCGTCTCGCGCCATGGCAACCGCTGGTACCTGTCGGCTGGCGTACCCAAGGGGCAGGGTGGCAACTTTGTGATAGGCGGGTTCGATATCGTCGATGGCAAAGAACTGGTGCTGTATAACCTTGACGTCGAGCAGGTGCGCCAAGCGGTCGAGAACAAGGAGCTTTCCGGGCATAACACCCAAGTCGCGGATGAAAATGAGCAGGGCGTGCTGATCGACAGCCCGTCACCCCGTGTGCTGGCATACCTGGATGACCCGGCGAACTCTGACCTGTTCGTGGAAGTGGCGCGCTTCCAGCGCGCCGGCAAATGACCGCGTGACCGGTACCGGTATCTTGTTCGAGAAAGGAGCCTAAGTGGACGAATACCAGCAAACCATCCGAGCCCTGTCTGACCGCATCGTCACGGCGCAGACGCCGATCCGGGTTCTGGATGCGGTGAAGTGGGATGAAAACATTCGCCAGGGCTTTCTCAAGGCCAAGGGCAAGGAGCCACCCGCTGTCGATCGCGCTTACTACCAGGCTCGCCCGCTGGCGTTCGACTCCAGTGCGGTGAAGGCCGAGTTCCAGGCCATCGAGCGTGACATCATTCGTCAGCTCGGCCAGTTCAACCCGGTCGGGCAAATCATGAAGCGCATGTGCCGCGAGTACCGCATGGTGGTGCGCATGCTCGAAGCCCGTGGCACCGAAGACTTCGGGCTGATCTCCCAGGAACTGTACGGCGCTGCTTCCGACGCTTTCCATGCCGGTGACCCAACCCTGGCTGACCTGGGGCTGATGCTTTCGGACTACCTGAACAATATCGACGGGCGTGGCGATCTCAAGGACGAGCCGAAGAACCTCACTGCCAAACAGGCCGTAGACATTCTTCAGGGCCGCCTGAACAAAGTGTTCGGCGAAGCCGAGGAAACCATCCGCGTGTTCGAGTCTGACGGCATCGTCGCCGATGCCGCCGCAGGTGCCGACTACATCAAGGTGCGCGCCGATGCCATGTTCAACAACCGCGACGTGCGTGCGCTGGAGGTTCACGAAGGCCTGGTGCATGTCGGAACCACCCTCAACGGCCTGAACCAGCCTATCTGCACTTTCCTGGCCAAGGGGCCGCCCTCCTCGACAGTGACCCAGGAAGGCCTGGCCATCCTGATGGAAGTGATCGCGTTCGCTTCCTACCCCAGCCGTCTGCGCAAACTGACCAATCGCACCCGCGCCATTCACATGGTCGAGGAGGGTGCCGACTTCCTTCAGGTGTTCGACTTTTTCCGCAGCCAGGGTTTCGAGATCGAGCAGAGCTACAGTAACGCCAGCCGTGTGTTCCGCGGTTCGGTGCCTGATGGCCTGCCGTTCACCAAGGACTTGTCCTACCTCAAGGGCTTCATCATGGTTTACAACTACATTCAATTGGCCGTGAGGAAAGGCAAGCTCGAGCAGATCCCGCTGTTGTTCTGTGGCAAAACCACCCTGGAAGACATGCGTACCCTGCGCCAATTGGTCGAAGAGGGGCTGGTAGAGCCTCCCAAGTATCTGCCGGAACAGTTCCGTGACCTCAACGCACTATCGGCCTGGATGTGCTTCTCCAACTTCCTCAACCACCTGAGCCTCGATCGCATTGAAGCTGATTACGCAAACATTCTGTAACCGCTGGCGCCTGCTCGCCCTGACATTGCTCATGCTTGGCCTTGGCGGCTGCAGCAGCTTGTTGTTCTACCCAGAACCCGGCCAGGCATTCACCCCAGCGCGGGCCAAGCTTGAGTACCGCGATATCAGCCTGACCACCGCCGATGGTGTGCGCCTGCACGGTTGGTGGCTACCGGCCAAGGCCGGCGTGCCAGTCAAAGGGACGGTGCTGCACCTGCACGGCAATGGCGGCAACCTGCCAGGCCACCTGGGTGGCAGCTACTGGCTCCCGGAGCAGGGTTATCAGGTGTTGATGATCGATTATCGGGGCTATGGCCTTTCCGAAGGCTCACCGAAACTGCCTGAGGTTTACCAGGACATAGAAGCGGCGATGGTTTGGCTGGACCAGGCCCCCGAGGTCAAGGGCAATCCTCTGGTGCTGCTCGGCCAGAGCCTGGGCGGGGCCATGGCCATCCACTATCTGGCGCAGCACCCCGATCAGCGTCAGCGTTTCAGCGCCTTGGTGTTCGATGGCGTGCCTGCCAGTTACCGTGAAGTTGGGCGCTATGCGTTGAGCACCGCGTGGTTCACATGGCCACTGCAGGTGCCGTTGTCCTGGTTGGTGCCCGATGGCGACAGTGCAATCCGTTCGATCGGGCAACTGAGCAGCCCGCCGAAGCTGTTCTTTCACAGTATCGACGATGCCCTGGTGCCGATGGACAGTGGCATCCGCTTATATCAACGAGCACCCCCACCGCGGGTATTGCAGCTGACCCGGGGCGACCATGTGCAAACGTTCGCGGACCCGGTGTGGCGCCAGGTGATGCTGCGCTTTCTCGATGACCCCAGCCATTTCAACGGCCTGCGGCGGCTTGCCGAAGTACCCAACTACCCTGACGAGAGCAATACCCAATGAGCGAAGAACGCAACGCCATCCCGCTGATTCTGACCGGTGTCGGCAGCATCATCGTGACGGTAGGGGCCCTCTGGTACTACGGCTACCTGCATTTCGCCAAGCCTGAGGATGCGCTGCTGTTGCAGGATTTCACCATGCTCAAGACCATCCCAGGCGAGGATTACAAGGTTTCGCTGGATCCAGCGCCTCAGTTGGCTCAGTGCGTGGACGGGGTACTGGTGCTGTTCGATACCGAACAGAAGGGTTTGACGGGCGTGTTGGTCGACAGCCGTAAGCGCGCAGTGCGCTGCATGGGCGAACAGACGCCACAGCAGGTGCAGTAAGCGCCTAGGGGCGGTGGTTGGCTGGGGCCTGTGAAGCGCCCTTTGGCCTGATACAGCGCAGGTGCACTGCTCGACCTGTCGGCGTCCACCTCGCTCAGGACTGAGCAAAAAAAATCCGATACCTGTTTGCTGGTATCGGATTTTTTTTCAGATTCCCGGCTTGGGCTCAAGGGTTCAAATTAATCACATCGAGCCGCGAAGCGGGGGGCTGGGATTTGCCACACCTTATTGCTTGGCTTGGCTCATCGAGCGAGGTGCGACCGGCTGGTTGTCGTTGGAGATGGTCACTTCAACGCGGCGGTTCTGCGCACGGCCCGAGTTGCTGGAGTTATCGGCAACCGGATACTCCTTGCCATAGCCCTGGGCGACGATGCGGGCTGGGTCGACACCTGCGCGTACCAGGGCCATGCGCACGCTGTTGGCACGGCGCTCGGACAGGCTCTGGTTGTAGCTGGCCGAGCCGACGCTGTCGGTGTACCCCTCGACGATCACCTTGCGCTCAGGGTTTTCCTGGAGGAACTGAGCCAGCTTGGTGATGTTCGGGTAGGCGTTGCTCTTGAGTTCGGCTTTGTTGAAGTCGAACAGCACATCGCCGAAGGTCACCAGGGTGCCACGGTCGGTCTGCTTGGCATTGAGGCTGTCTTGCAGCTTGGCGATCTGTGCATCGCGAGCGTCGAGCTTGGCCTGGGCGCGTTGGGCCGCGGCATTTTTCAGCTCGCCTTCAGCAGTGCGCAGAGCGATGGTCTGCTTGGCGACTTCGACGCGCTGATTGGTCAAGTAGGCCAGCTGGTCGACCTTCTTCTCGTCCTCACGGTCCATGTAGGCCTTGTCGGCCTTGTTCAGCCAGTCCTGGGCATCCTTGGTTTCCAGCGCGGCAACTTTGCTGGCCTGCGGGTCGCTTTGCAGGGCCGAGAAGTTGGTGCGGGCCGATTCCAGGTTAGGGTTCGGGTCGTGGGAGCAGGCAGCGAGACCGACGCTCAGGGCCAGCAGGGCGGGGATCATGACGTAATTGCGCATAGTGTTCATCCTTTGATCGATTGCGAAGGCTTAAGGGGCGTGGCAGCGTTCACTGAGCGCTACGCATGCCTTCCTGGCGTACATCTTGAACACCCTGGCGGGCGTCCTGCACGGCCTTCTGGGCCTTGGCTGCCTGGGCCTTGCGCTCGGCTACGCGGGCATCCCATTCAGCCTGCTCGGCCAGCATCTTGGCTTTTTCGTAGTTCTTGTCGTGCATGGCGATTTCCGCCTGCTTGAACTTGTCCTGAGCCGATTTCATTTCCACAGCAGCGTACTCGGTGCCGCCGGCACTGACGGCCGAGTTAACGGCCGATTGGGTGACAGCGTACTGTTCGGTCGGCGGATTACCTGCACAGCCCGCCAGTACCAGGCTGCTGCCCAGTGCCAGGGCGGCCAGTTTGAGCCCGCGCAGGTTGGAGAATGAAGGTTTAGCAGTGCGGCTGTTCATGGTGGTCAGCTCCATTGGATCACTCCTGATAACGATATCCGTAGCAGTCCATCGCTAATCCCCGACCATGCTCCATTGCAGGTGTGCAGGGTTTTAGCGTGATGGCTATTGGCTGGGACTTGATCTTTTTTTGAATAGTTCAGAAAAAAATTCCCACGACTGGGTATGTTTTTCTGACTGACCGGTCAGTGTGCTTTGCCTGGAACTTTCAATGTTTGCAGGGGTATCCCAGGCTCATTGCGCGCCTGGGATCCGACCCTGGCCGCTCAGCGGCCGTTGTCTTCGCCAGTGTTGCTGAGCGTGTGCAGGTGCTGTCGTGACAGCGCCAAAAAGCGCGGGGTAGGGCCGACATCTTCGTACATCGGGTCGCCTTCTTCATCGGTAGCGATGACCTTGCGACCCTGCACGTACGGGAAGCTGGCTTCCAGCTCCTCCAGTGCGGCTGCCACCAGTTCACCGAGTAGTTCCTCGGCGGTGCGCTTGGGGTACATGTCGATTAAAGCCGCCAGGCGTGCCTCGGACTCAAGGTCCAAGTGCAAAGCATGGCCGGTGGGGCTCAGGGTGCCGGCGGCATTCTGTTCCCAGTGTTGGGCGAGTTCGCGGATTTTCATGATGACCTCTATCAACGCCGTAGAAGGCTGCTTCACATCGGACTGCTACGCCTTGACTTTAGTTTGCTTCACGCGATCACGGCTTGCCTTTGAGACTCGGCAGTGGGCACTCTTGGCCTAGTGCTGTTTTCTGAATGGAGCGTGGGCGAACCGCGTTCAAGAGAGGGCCAATGACTGATATCGATGTGCGCTTGCGTGAAGATGTCCATGTGTTGGGGGAGTTGCTGGGCGAAACCATTCGCCAGCAGCACGGTGAGGCGTTCCTGCAAAAGATCGAGGATATCCGCCACAGTGCCAAGGCCGACCGCCGAGGGCCGGGCGAGCAGTTGAGCTCGACCTTGGCTGACCTTGCCGAAGAGGACCTGCTGCCGGTTGCGCGGGCCTTCAACCAGTTTCTCAACCTGGCCAACATGGCCGAACAGTATCAACTGATCCGTCGCCGCGATGCCGGCCAGCCTGAGCCCTTCGAAGCGCGGGTACTGCCCGAACTGCTGACGCGTCTCAAGCAGGCCGGGCACAAGGATGATGCGCTGGCCCGGCAGTTGGCCAAACTCGATATCCAACTGGTACTCACCGCACACCCCACCGAAGTTGCCCGACGCACGCTGATCCAGAAATACGATGCCATTGCCGCCCAACTGGCGGCGCAGGACCATCGCGACCTGACGCCGGCCGAGCGCCAGCAGGTGCGTGAGCGCCTGCGCCGGCTGATTGCCGAGGCCTGGCACACCGAAGAGATCCGCCGTACGCGGCCAACTCCAGTGGACGAGGCCAAATGGGGCTTCGCAGTCATTGAGCATTCGCTCTGGCAGGCCATTCCCAATCACTTGCGCAAGGTCGACAAAGCGCTGTTCGAGGCCACCGGCCTGCACCTGCCGCTGGAGGCGGCACCCATTCGTTTCGCCTCCTGGATGGGCGGTGACCGCGATGGCAACCCCAATGTCACCGCCGCCGTCACCCGGGAAGTGTTGTTGCTGGCGCGCTGGATGGCCGCAGACCTGTTCCTGCGCGACGTCGACGCGCTGGCGGCGGAGCTGTCCATGCAGCAAGCAAGCCCCGCCTTGCAAGCTCGGGTGGGTGAAAGCGCCGAACCATACCGGGCGGTGCTCAAGCAATTACGCGATCGCCTGCGCGCGACCCGAGCCTGGGCCCACACTGCGCTCAGCAGCAGCCAGCCGCCCAGCGCCGACGTGCTGGTGGACAATCGCGACCTGATTGCACCCCTTGAGCTGTGCTATCAGTCACTGCATGCATGCGGCATGGGCGTGATCGCCGATGGCCCGCTGCTCGACAGCCTGCGCCGGGCGGTGACCTTCGGCCTGTTCCTTGGTCGCCTGGATGTGCGCCAAGATGCAGCCCGGCACCGGGACGCGATGGCCGAAATCACCGATTACCTGGGTTTAGGCAGTTACGCCGAGTGGGACGAAGAGCGTCGTATCGAATTCCTGCAAGCCGAACTGAAAAACCGCAGGCCACTGCTGCCAGCGCATTTCAAGCCCCAGGCCGAAACCGCCGAAGTCCTTGCCACTTGCCGTGAAATCGCGGCTGCGCCAGGTGCTTCTTTGGGCTCCTACGTCATTTCCATGGCCGGCGCGGCCTCCGATGTGCTGGTTGTGCAATTACTGCTCAAAGAAGCTGGCCTGACGCGGCCGATGCGTGTGGTGCCTCTGTTCGAGACCTTGGCCGACCTGGATAACGCCGGCCCTGTGATGCAGCGCCTGCTCGGTCTGCCGGGCTATCGCACTAGCCTTCGCGGGCCGCAGGAAGTGATGATCGGCTACTCCGACTCTGCCAAGGATGCAGGCACCACGGCGGCCGCCTGGGCCCAGTACCGCGCCCAGGAAAACCTGGTGCGTATCTGCCGCGAGCATCAGGTCGAGTTGCTGCTGTTCCACGGCCGCGGGGGCACTGTCGGCCGTGGCGGCGGCCCAGCCCATGCCGCGATTCTGTCGCAGCCACCTGGCTCGGTCGCAGGGCGCTTCCGGACCACCGAGCAGGGTGAGATGATCCGTTTCAAGTTCGGTCTGCCGGGTATTGCCGAGCAGAACCTGAACCTGTACCTGGCTGCCGTGCTCGAAGCTACCCTGTTGCCGCCCCCGCCGCCTGAGCCGGCCTGGCGGGCGCTGATGGACCAACTGGCAGCCGATGGCGTGAAGGCCTATCGCGGCGTGGTGCGTGAGCACCCTGACTTTGTCGAATACTTCCGCCAGTCTACCCCCGAACAGGAACTGGGCCGCCTGCCATTGGGCAGTCGCCCGGCCAAACGCCGCGCCGGTGGCATCGAAAGCCTGCGGGCGATACCGTGGATCTTCGGTTGGACCCAAACGCGGCTGATGCTGCCGGCCTGGCTTGGGTGGGAGACTGCGCTTGGCAATGCCTTGGCCCGCGGCCAAGGCGAGCTGCTGGGGCAAATGCGTGAGCGCTGGCCATTTTTCCGCACCCGTATCGACATGCTGGAGATGGTGCTGGCCAAGGCCGACGCGGAAATTGCCAAGGCCTACGACGAACGTCTAGTGCAACCGCAACTGCTGTCTTTAGGTGCGCATCTGCGCGACCTATTGTCGCAGTCCTGCCAGGTGGTATTGGGGCTTACCGGGCAGTCGGTGCTACTGGCCCACAGCCCAGAGACCCTGGAATTCATCCGTCTGCGCAATACCTATCTGGACCCACTGCACCGCCTTCAGGCCGAGTTGCTGGCCCGCTCGCGTAGCCGTGAAGCCGCTCTGGATAGCCCATTGGAGCAGGCCTTGCTGGTGACTGTCGCCGGCATTGCCGCCGGGCTGCGCAATACCGGTTGAGGCCCGTTGGCCACAACGGTGCGCCCGAGCACTTTATGGGCCAACACAGTGCAGAAAAGGTGGTTGCGCCTGGCGCAACCACCCGTCCACAGGCCCCCGAATGACGCGTCGTTGCAACTTTCGGGCGCTTGTCTGGCTGCCGGGCGCTGTGTATCTTGAGCAGCCTTCTGACCGATTTATAGGTCATACCCGATTTTCCGGACTTGGCCCTGGTCGCCGAATCCACTGAAATTCATACAAAAATTTGAGGAGCACGAGATGCGTGTAATTCTGCTGGGAGCTCCCGGGGCCGGTAAAGGTACTCAGGCAAAGTTCATCACCGAAAAGTTCGGTATTCCACAGATCTCCACTGGTGACATGCTGCGTGCCGCCGTCAAGGCTGGTACCCCACTGGGCCTGGAGCTGAAGAAAGTCATGGATGCCGGCCAACTGGTGTCCGATGAGCTGATCATCAGCCTGGTCAAGGAGCGCATCGCCCAGCCGGATTGCGCCAACGGCTGCCTGTTCGACGGCTTCCCACGTACCATTCCGCAGGCCGAAGCCATGGTCGCTGCAGGTGTCGACATCGACGCAGTGGTCGAAATCGCAGTGGACGACGAAGAAATCGTTGGCCGTATGGCTGGCCGCCGTGTGCATCTGGCCTCGGGCCGCACCTACCACATTCAGTACAACCCGCCGAAAGTGGAAGGCAAGGACGACGTCACCGGCGAAGACCTGATCCAGCGCGACGACGACAAAGAAGAAACCGTACGCCATCGCCTGTCTGTCTACCATAGCCAGACCAAGCCGCTGGTGGACTTCTACCAGAAGCTTTCGGCCGCCAACGATGGCAAACCTAAGTACAGCCACATCGAAGGCGTCGGTTCGGTCGAAGCGATCACTGCCAAGGTGCTGGCAGCGCTGAGCTGATCCGCTACCTTGCATCACAACGGCCCGCTTGCGGGCCGTTGTCGTTTATACTGCCGGCCTTTCCCTTAGCACCTGGATACCCGTTCGATGACCACCCTGTTGGCCCTGGATACCGCTACCGAAGCCTGTTCCGTCGCATTGCTGCATGACGGCGAGGTAACCAGCCATTATGAGGTGATCCCACGTATGCACGCGCAGAAGCTGCTGCCGATGATCAAGCAACTGCTGGCCGATTCCGGCGTGGCCCTCAGTGCCCTGGATGCCATTGCCTTCGGCCGAGGTCCGGGCGCATTCACTGGGGTGCGCATCGCGATCGGCGTGGTCCAGGGCCTGGCGTTCGCACTGGAGCGCCCGGTGGTGCCGGTGTCGAACCTGGCCGCTTTGGCCCAGGGCGCTTTGCGCGAGCACGGTGTGCAGCAGGTAGCCGCTGCCATTGATGCGCGGATGGATGAAGTCTATTGGGGCTGTTACCAGGCCCATGCCGGCGAAATGTGTCTGCAAGGCAGCGAGGCCGTCTTGCCACCCGAACGCGTGGCCTTGCCTGCCGGCAGTGGCGGCGACTGGTTCGGCGCAGGTACTGGCTGGTGCTATGCCGAGCGCCTGGCGGTCAGCGCCAGTTCCAGTGACCCAGCTGCGCTGCCCAATGCGCTGGACATCCTGAGCCTGGCCCGCTTTGCCTGGGCACGGGGCGAGGCAGTGGCTGCCGCGCAGGCGCACCCTGTCTACCTGCGCGACAATGTGGCCACCCCAAAGGCGCGCTGACGGCTATTCGTCGGTTATCGCTGCTGACGATAAACCTTCAGCGCAAACTGTGGTCCAGTTATCAATCGAGCATTAGCGACGGGGCTCGGTTGATGCTAAATTGCCACCACTGGTCCTGAGTGCTCATCTCATGCGTATCGACGGTTTCTCCTCACAGTCCTACCCGGTCAAGCGCACGCCGCGTAAGGCCGTGGTGCGCGATGAGAGCGTCGAAGATGCCGATCTGGTCGAAGACAACGAAGTGCCCATGGAAGCTACTACTCGCCGCCGCTCGGCTGGCGTGCCGGCTCGCCAGCAGGACATGGTGTTCCCACGAGCTCGGGATCGCCGCACGGCCACCGCATTGGCCAGCTACTTGAGCACTGCCGGTTTTACCGACTGGGACATGGAAGTGATAGGGCTCGACCTGTACATTTGACGGATGAATCCGCCCCCTCTGCCTTATTTCCTGGGTTGTCCGTCCTGGAGCGAAAGCGCCTGGCGCGACTACCTGTACCCAGCCGACGCCAGCACCAACGAAATGTTGGGCTACTACAGCCAGGTATTCAACGCAGTCGAAGGCAATACCACCTTCTACGCCCGTCCAGCGCAGCGCACCATTGCGCGCTGGGCGCAGGTCATGCCTGCGCACTTTCGTATCACCGCCAAGTTCCCCCGAGACATCAGCCATGAGGGTGACCTGCGTGATCAGCTTGAATCGGCCTTTGATTTCACCCGTTTGCTGGCGCCGCTGGGGCAGCGAGTAGCGCCGTACTGGTTGCAGCTGTCGGCCAGGTTCGGCCCCGCACGGCTAGGCGAGCTCGGCCAGTTTCTGGACCAGATCGGCGTACCTGTGGCGGTGGAGGTGCGCAACCACGCCTTCTTTGCCAAGGGCGAGGAAGAGCGGTCGCTCAACCGTCTGCTGCACGAACGGGGTGTCGAGCGCATTTGCCTGGATTCTCGCGCGCTGTTCAGTTGTGTATCGCGCGACCCTGCCGTCCTGCACGCGCAGTCGAAAAAGCCCAAGGTCCCTGCGCGCCCCGCCGCCTTCACCCAGCACCCGCAGGTGCGCTTTATCGGGCATCCGCAATTGGCCGCCAATGAGGGGTTTCTCACCCCGTGGATCGACAAGGTTGCCGGCTGGATCGAGCAAGGGCGTAGCCCCTATGTGTTTCTTCATACCTCCGATAATCGCCTGGCTGCCGCGCTTGCTCAGCGCTTTCACCAGCGCTTGATGGCTCGCTTGCCGGGGCTTGCGCCTTTGCCTGAATTGCCGCGCGCACCTGAGGTCGAACAACTGGGGCTACTCTGACCCTTACCTGCCGCCCCGGAGATTGCGACCATGGATGTACAGACTTTGCGAGCCGAAGCGTTCAAGGCATTGCACGAGCGCGACGGCGCATTCGTCATTGCCAACCCCTGGGATGCCGGTTCCGCCAAGTTGCTGGCCAGTCTTGGCTTCGAAGCTTTGGCCACCACGAGTGCAGGCCTGGCGTTCAGCCTCGGGCGAGCGGATGCCGAAGGTGCGTTGTGCCTGGATGAAACCTTGGACAACGCTGGCCTGATCGTCGATGCAACACCGTTGCCGGTGGCTGCCGACCTGGAAAATGGCTTCGGCGACCAACCCGATGACTGCGCCCACGCCATTGTGCGTGCTGCCCAGACAGGGTTGGTCGGCGGCTCGATCGAAGATGCCAGCGGCCGCGGCGAAGCGCCTATCTACGATTTTGAACTGGCCGTAGCGCGGGTTCGGGCCGCCGCGCAGGCCGCGCGCAGTCTGCCATTTCCGTTCACCTTGTGTGCCCGTGCTGAAAACCTGCTGCACGGGCGCATGGACTTGGACGACACCATCAAGCGCTTGCAAGCCTTCGCCGAGGCGGGTGCTGACGTGCTTTATGCACCCGGGTTACGCAGTGTCGATGAAGTGCGTGCTGTGGTTCAGGCGGTAGCGCCCAAGCCTGTCAATGTACTGATGGGGTTGGCCGGTGTGCCGCTTTGCGTCAACCAGTTGCAGGACCTAGGCGTGCGCCGCATCAGCGTGGGCTCTTCGCTGGCCCGTGCAGCGCTGGGCGCCTTCCACCGTGCGGCATTGGAAATACGCGACCAGGGCACCTTCAATTACGCTGAGCAGACGCTGCCGTTCGCACAGCTCAACGCTCTGTTCCACCGCTGAGCCATGCGCGTATTCATGCTGCTGTGTAGCCTGCTGGTGTTAACGGCGGGCCTTGCCTGGCAGCTTGGCTGGCGCCTTCCCGATGCCTGGAACCCGTGGGCACCACTGGATGTGCGCCAACCACCCAACTGGTTGACCCACTACAAGCTGTCGCGCTTGCGCGGCGACCCAGCCCTGTGCCGCCAGACCCTGGAGAGCTCCGGCCTTCGCTACCGAGCGCAGGCCGACAGCCCGGCATCGGCCAACTGCCCGCTTGAGAACGTGTGGCGCATCGAGCAAGGGCAAGCCCGGCTGAGCAGTAGTTTTCTCGCCAGTTGCCCGCTGGCTGTGGCCTATGCCTTGTTCGAGCGCCATGGCCTGCAGGTGGTGGCGCAGCAGGTTTTCGGCCAGCCTGTGGTTCAGGTGGATCATTTGGGCAGCTTTGCCTGCCGCAATATCTATAACCGCAAGCAAGGGCGCCTGAGCGAGCACGCTACGGCCAACGCCCTGGATATCAGCGGCTTTCGTCTACAAGGCGGCCAGCGCATCGTGTTGGCTCAGGATTGGCAGGCGGGAGGGCAGAAAGGCGACTTTCTGAGGCGAGTGCATCGGGCGGCGTGCGACAGTTTCAGTACGGTCTTGGGGCCGGACTACAACGCTGCTCACCACAACCACTTTCATCTGGACATGGGGCGCTGGCAGGTCTGCCGCTGACCTCAGGCGTGTATGCGAACGTTGTTCAACACCACCGGGCGCGCCCAGTGCATATCGAACTCCAGTTCATTCTGCTGCTTGGCCAGGGTAGCCTCGTCAAACGGCTCTGGCGCGGGGTCGAGCAGGTCCTTTTCCAATTCAGCGATCGGCAGGTGTAGCGGGCGCGGTGAGGGGGCCGGGCCTGGTTCTGCCGGCGGGTGGCCTTGGCTCATGACGATAGGGCGCAGCCAGTTGTTGCTGATGTCGAGTTGGCGTTGTTGCTGAATCATCTCGGCCACAGTGAATGGCTCTGGCGCCGGTTCCAGCAAGTTGGCCTCAAGCTCGGCCTTGGGCAGAAACAGCGGCTCGGGCGGTGCAACGACGGTTTCCTGTACGGGGCAGGCACGTTGGGTTTGGATCAGGGCCAACGCCTTGGCTGCGCCGATCGGTTCCCCAGTCTGCTTGTCGCACTGCTCCATGGCCTGGATGACGCTGTCCGGCTCCAGCGCTTGCTGGTCGGCCATGGCGCGGGCAAAGAAATCCTGCCACAGGTGGCTAACGCCGCCCAGTGCCTGGGTATTCTGCCGACCGTAGTTGCCGACAGGCGACAAGTAGGTCAAACCGATGGGAAGTGTATCTGTCATGGCAGTCGCGCGCGTTGTGCTCTGGCAGAATAGCGGGATATTGCCTGTATCGGCCGGGACCGGTGATACATGAAGGGCTTGTTTGGGTTTTTTGAGTGCAGGTTGAAATGCAAGAGCAGGAGCAGGGCACAGGACTTAGGGTTGAGGCGTTGGCGCCGCAGTACGCTGCCCAGGCGGCCAGTTGGGCCGCGCGCCTGGGTTTGCCGCTGGAGGACGAGCGTGCCGAATTCGCCGTACAGGTGGGCGCTGAGGGCTTGCAGATCCAGCAATTGGGGCCGCAGGCGCCAGGGCCGGTGCGGGTCGATTTCGTCGAGGGGCAAGCGGCGCACCGGCGGCTGTTCGGCGGTGGCAACGGGCAGATGATCGCCAAGGCCGTTGGTATTGCCCAAGGTGTGCGGCCGCAGGTGCTGGACGCTACCGCAGGCCTTGGCAAGGACGCATTCGTGCTGGCCAGCCTGGGCTGCCAGATGACCCTGATCGAGCGCCAGCCATTGATCGCAGCGCTGCTTGAAGACGGCCTGGCGCGGGCCCGGGGCGATGAACAGGTCGGCGCCATCGTGGCCCGCATGCGTCTGTTGACCGGCAATGCCATCGAGCAGATGCGCGCCTGGGAAGGGGAGGCGCCGCAGGTGATCTACCTTGACCCGATGTTCCCGCACCGTGACAAGAGCGCCTTGGTGAAAAAGGAGATGCGAGTCTTCCGACCGCTGGTGGGTGATGACCTGGATGCCCCGGCCCTGCTCGAGGCAGCCTTGGCGCTGGCCAGCCACCGAGTAGTGGTCAAGCGCCCGCGCAAAGCACCGATCATCGAAGGGCCCAAGCCGAGCCATAGCCTGGAAGGCAAGTCGAGTCGGTATGACATCTATCCGAAAAAAGCGTTGAAGGCGTGACCGCCTGAACCGGCCTATGCGCGGCTGAAGTCGCAGCTACACGAGCCCTGTAGCAACGTCAGCCGCCAAAGGCCGGTTCAGCATGACTCAGGCTTCGAAAGCCCGGATGAACAACCCGACCACCTCACGTACATGGGCCTCGGCCTCGTCGCCCTCCAGCGGCCCCGCACATCCCAGCAGCAAACGATAATCCGGCGCGCCTTTGATAAGGCAGAAAAAGTGCTCGGCGGCCTGTAACGGGTTAGCGATGCGCAGCAAGCCGCGTTCGTCGATCTCGCGCAGCAGCGCCTCCATACCTGCTAGCACCCGTTTGGGCCCCGCCTCGTAGAAAAACTGACCGAAGGCTGGGTCCTGGCTGCCCAGCGCGATGATCAGGCGGCTGAGCTTGACTGCTTCGTCGCTGCAGATCAGCGCTTGGAAATTGCGCCCGATATTGAGCAGCACCTCCTGCACAGGGGCGCCGGCGGGGTATTCGAATATCAGGTCGGGCAACTGGTTCTGGCAGGTCGCCATGACCGCCGAGCCAAACAGCGTCTGCTTGTCGGTGAAGTGGCTGTAGACCGTGAGTTTTGAAACACCTGCCGCCGCAGCGACCGCATCCATGCTGGTGTTGGCATAGCCAAGGCTGAGGAACAGGGCCTTGGCAGCTTCGAGGATGGCCTCGCGCTTGGCCAGGTCCTTGGGCCTGCCCGGGCCGTTGGGTGCGTCGTTGGACATTGGGATCCGCATCTGGTTGAAGGGGCGACCATCTTACCGGCTCAGACGTCTTGCGGCTGTAGCTCGTGACCGTCGTTAATGTCGATTTTCTTTCCGACGTCGGCTTCCCGGCCTCGGTTCCCTGATTTAATATACTCGCCAGTATAAATATTCCAATACGTACCCGCGAAAGGATTTCCCATGTTGCGCCAAGTCCTGTCACTTGCTCTGCCCGCAGCTGCTGCGCTGATGCTCGCGGCGTGCGGCCAGGAAGCCGCCGCGCCTGCTGCACCACGCCCGGCGCTGGTGGTCCAGCCGCACGCTGCCGCCGCCGTTGCCGACAGTTATCCTGGCGAAGTGCGCGCGCGGCTGGAGCCGGCGTTGGCTTTTCGCATTGGCGGCAAAGTCAGCAAGCGCTTGGTGGAGGAGGGGCAGCGGGTCAAGGCCGATCAGCCTTTGGCTGAGCTCGACCCACAGGATGTGCGCCTGCAACTTGAGGCCAGCCGTGCTCAACTGGCAGCCGCTCAGGCCAACCTGTCGCTGGTACGAACCGAGCGTGACCGCTACCTGAAGCTGCGGGATCGGCAGATGGTCAGCCATTCCCAGTATGACAACGCGGAAAACCTTTATCGCGCCGGCCTTGCCCGCCTCAAGCAGGCCAAGGCCGAATACGACGTGGCCGGCAACCAGGCTCAATACGCGGTGTTGCGTGCACCGCAGGCGGGCGTGATCGCCCAGCGTCAGGTTGAAGTGGGGCAGGTGGTCGCTGCCGGGCAAACGGTATTCACCCTTGCCGCTGACGGTGAGCGCGAAGTGGCCATTGCGCTGCCGGAACAACAGTTTGCAGGTTTTGCCGTAGGCCAGCCCGTCAGCGTGGAACTGTGGTCGCGCCCTGGTGAGCGGTTCCCAGGGCGTATTCGCGAGCTTTCGCCCTCAGCCGACCCGCGTTCGCGGACCTTCGCTGCACGCATCGCTTTCTCGTCCGCCAAGGTGCCTGCCGAGCTCGGGCAGA
The DNA here is from genome assembly GCF_017491595.1 of Pseudomonas sp. 51_B. Taxonomy (NCBI): domain Bacteria; kingdom Pseudomonadati; phylum Pseudomonadota; class Gammaproteobacteria; order Pseudomonadales; family Pseudomonadaceae; genus Pseudomonas; species Pseudomonas sp. 51_B. The sequence continues at coordinate 231,195 of NZ_JAFGYW010000003.1, read as the reverse complement.
GCGCGAGGGTGTTCGTTGCCCATGAAGGCGTGACAGCGCTCGCAGTGCCGCTCTCGGCCGTCACCGCGCAAAACGGCCAGGCCTACGTATGGCGGGTCAACCAGGACAGCCGCCTGGAGCGCGCGGTGGTGCGCCTGGGTACTTATGGCAGCGAAAGCGTGCCGGTGCTCGAAGGCCTCGGCCCCAATGACTGGGTGGTCGCCGCAGGGGGCCATGTACTGCGCGAGGGCCAGGAAATACGCCCCGTGGACCGAACCAATCGCCTAGTGAACCTGACGGCCAAGGAGTAAGTCCCGATGGGTTTCAATCTATCTGCCTGGGCGCTGCGTAATCGCCAGATCGTCCTTTTCTTGATGATTCTGCTGGCTGCCGTCGGCGCCGTCTCCTACACAAAACTTGGGCAAAGCGAAGATCCGCCATTCACTTTCAAAGCCATGGTCATTCGTACCCTCTGGCCGGGTGCTACGGCAGAGGAAGTATCGCGCCAGGTTACCGAGCGTATCGAAAAGAAGTTGATGGAGACGGGCGAGTACGAAAGGATCGTCTCGTTCTCGCGGCCCGGTGAGTCCCAAGTCACCTTCATGGCCCGCGACTCGCTGCACTCCAAGGATATCCCCGAGTTGTGGTACCAGATTCGCAAGAAGGTTTCGGATATCCGCCATACCTTGCCACCGGAGGTCCAGGGGCCATTCTTCAATGACGAGTTCGGTACCACCTTCGGCAATATCTACGCCCTGACGGGCGCGGGTTTCGACTACGCGGTGCTCAAGGACTACGCCGAGCGGGTGCAGATCCAGCTGCAGCGGGTCAAGGATGTAGGCAAGGTCGAGCTGGTCGGCTTGCAGGACGAGAAGGTCTGGATCGAGCTGTCCAACCTCAAGCTGGCGACCCTGGGTGTGCCCTTGGAGGCGGTCCAGCAGGCGTTGCGCGAGCAGAACGCGGTGAGCACTGCAGGGTTTTTTGAAACCCCCAGTGAACGCCTGCAGCTGCGTGTAAGCGGGCGCTTCGACAGTGTTGACCAGATACGTCAGTTCCCTGTGCGGGTGGGTGATCGCACCTTTCGTATAGGCGATGTGGCTGACGTGCACCGCGGCTTCAACGACCCGCCAGCCCCACGCATGCGCTTCATGGGCGAGGACGCCATTGGTCTGGCGGTGTCGATGAAAGATGGCGGCGATATTCTGGTGCTGGGCCAAGCGCTGGAGGGCGAGTTCGAGCGCCTGGCGCGCAACCTGCCAGCAGGCATGGAACTGCGCAAAGTGTCGGACCAGCCCGCCGCGGTCAAGGCCGGGGTCGGCGAATTCGTACAGGTGCTGGTCGAGGCGCTGGTGATCGTGCTGTTGGTGAGCTTCTTCTCTCTCGGCCTGCGTACCGGCCTGGTGGTGGCCCTGGCGATTCCCCTGGTGTTAGCCATGACCTTCGCCGCCATGCACTATTTTGGCATCGGCTTGCACAAGATCTCGCTCGGTGCGCTGGTGTTGGCGCTGGGCCTGCTGGTGGACGATGCGATCATTGCTGTGGAAATGATGGCGATCAAGATGGAGCAGGGCTTCGATCGCCTCAAGGCAGCCAGCTATGCCTGGACAAGCACTGCTTTCCCTATGCTCACCGGTACCTTGATCACCGCAGCGGGCTTTTTGCCGATCGCCACGGCGGCTTCCAGCACCGGCGAATACACCCGGTCGATCTTCCAGGTAGTGACCATCGCACTGCTAACCTCATGGGTAGCTGCGGTGCTCTTCGTACCTTACCTGGGCGAACGGCTACTGCCAGACTTGGCCAAGCTGCACGCTGCGCGCCATGACAAGCACGGGCATGCTCCCGACCCCTATGCCACGCCGTTCTATCAACGGGTTCGGCGGGTGGTGGAGTGGTGCGTGCGGCGGCGCAAGACGGTGATCGTGCTGACCATTGCCGCCTTCGTCGGCAGCATCTTGCTGTTCCGCTTCGTGCCTCAGCAGTTCTTCCCGGCCTCAGGGCGACCTGAACTGTTAGTGGATTTGAAGCTTGCCGAAGGTGCCTCGCTGGCCAATACCGCCGAGCGGGTCAAGCAACTCGAAGCGTTGCTCAAGCAACAGGACGGCATCGAAAACTACGTGGCTTATGTAGGTTCAGGCTCGCCACGCTTCTATCTGCCGCTGGACCAGCAACTGCCGGCCGCCAGCTTCGCCCAGTTCGTCGTGCTGGCCAGCTCGCTCGAAGAACGTGAGCGCTTGCGCAGTTGGTTGATCGGCACTGTCGAGCAGCAGTTCCCTGACTTGCGCGCCCGTGTCACACGTCTTGAAAACGGCCCACCGGTGGGCTACCCGGTGCAGTTCCGGGTGACCGGGGAGCATATCGAGCAGGCCCGTGCCTTGGCCCGCGAAGTGGCGGAAAAGGTCCGCGAGAACCCGCATCTGGTCAACGTACACCTGGACTGGGAAGAACCGAGCAAGGCAGTGTTCCTGAAGATCGACCAGGACCGCGCTCGCGCCCTGGGCGTGAGCACGGCCCAGGTGTCCAGCTTCTTGCAGAGCTCGCTGACCGGCACCACCGTCAGTCAGTACCGTGAGGACAATGAGCTGGTCGAAATCCTCTTGCGCGGTACTGCCCGCGAGCGCGGCGACCTGGGTAACCTCGCCAGCCTGGCCTTGCCAACCAACAATGGCCAGAGCGTGGCGCTGTCTCAGGTCGCGACGTTGGAGTACGGCTTCGAGGAAGGCATCATATGGCACCGCAACCGCTTGCCGGCGGTAACCGTGCGCGCCGATATCTATGACAACCAGCAGCCTGCCACCCTGGTCAAGCAGATACTGCCGACCCTGCAGTCAATCAGGGCCAAGCTGCCCGATGGCTACCTGCTGGAAGTCGGAGGTACGGTCGAGGACGCCGAACGCGGGCAGAAATCGGTGAACGCCGGCATGCCCCTGTTCATCGTGGTGGTGCTGAGCCTGCTTATGGTCCAGTTGCGCAGCTTTTCGCGCACGGTGATGGTGTTCCTTACCGCACCGCTGGGGCTGATTGGCGTCACTGTGTTCCTGCTGGTGTTCCGCCAACCGTTCGGCTTCGTCGCCATGCTCGGCACCATTGCCCTGGCGGGGATGATCATGCGCAACTCGGTGATTCTGGTCGACCAGATCGAGCAGGATATCGCCTCGGGGCTGGACCGTTGGCAGGCGATCATCGAGGCCACGGTGCGGCGCTTCCGGCCGATCGTGCTGACGGCGCTGGCGGCAGTGCTGGCGATGATCCCGTTGTCACGCAGTGTGTTCTACGGGCCGATGGCGGTGGCGATAATGGGTGGGTTGATCGTCGCCACGGCGTTGACCCTGTTATTCCTGCCGGCATTGTATGCGGCGTGGTTCAGGGTCAAGAAGGGCTGAAGTGCACGGGGGGGCACACAGCCCCCCTGGGTTGTCACAGGGCGCCAAACACTTTCTTGGCAAGGCTTGTAGCGGCCTGGGCTGGGTTCTGGCGGATACTCTGTTCCTGTTTGGCAATCATCTCGAACAGTCCGTCCAGGGCCTTTTCGGTCACGTAGTTCTCGATGTTGGCGTCATTTTTGATCAGCCCCAGGCCTTTGGCCTGGCCGGCGAAGGCATTGTACTGCTGAGCCACGCCGACCTTGTCGGTGGCCTGCTTGACGATCGGCAGGAACTTGGCACGAATCTGTTCGCGGCTGCTCTTGTTCAGGTACTGGGTGGCTGAGTCCTCGCCGCCGCTGAGGATGCCCTTGGCGTCGGTCACGCTCATTTTCTTCACCGCATCCACCAAAATGGCCTGGGCCTGCGGCACGGCGGCCTCGGCAGCCTTGTTCATGCCGGCTTCAAGGGCTTCGACCTGGTCGCCTTTACCGAACATCTTCATGGCTTTGGCGGCCTTGCCAAGGTTGCCCGGCAGTTCGATGCGTACATCGGGGTTGTTGCTGAAGCCGCCTGGCGTGCTCAGTTGCTTGACGGCAATCTGCGCACCTTGGGTGAGCGCGTCTTTCAAGCCGCCGGTGGCATCGGACTGGCTGAGGTCGCCGAGCGACAGCGCCAGGGCGCTGGCCGACAACAACAAGCCGGCGCATAGGGTAGTCAAGCGCAAGGAGGCGCGAATCATGGGTATTTCCTTATCGATTAAAGGAGAATGCTCAACGCACCGGGTCGACTTTGACACGAACCGGCTGCTGGTCACTGCCGTCGAGCGCGACGCTGTGTTGTTGGGTGTTGATGAACAGCAGTTGACCGTCCAGCTCGATCCGCGCGCTGAGCGCATAGCGGTGGCCAGGTTTGACTTGGGCGGCATCGTAAGTGAGGTGGAAGGGCAGCGGTACGTTGCCTTTGACCGGGCCGGCCTGGCGGGCCAGGGTCACGGCAGGGGCATCCATCAGCGAGACATCCTGCAGTGTAACGCTCAAGGTGGCAGCCGGTGGCAGGGCGATGCGCTGTAGGTAGAAGACTTCACCGTCCAGGCTGGCCTGGTTGGAAGGTGTTGGGCTGGAACAGGCTGCGAGCAGGGATGCACAGCACAGCATAAAGAGCTTTTTCATGGAATCTCCGGTGTCCTTGGCGCTGGCTTGTGGCCAACGCCAAGGACTTTAACGGATTTTCCGCGCAGGCGGGGGCTTCAGATGGCAGCCCTGGTCAATGCATCATCGCCGTGCAGTGCAACCTGTCGAATCGACAGGCGCAGTTCTGCCGACAACACGCGCTTGGCCACCCCTTCGGCCAGCTCGCCCAGTTTGTCGTGGTACCCCAGCTTGCCACTGCTGTCAGGGCGCAGCACGCGCTGGTCGATCAAGGTCTGGATGAAGTGCCGGAACAGGGTCTTGTCGAAGAACTCCGGGGCGTTGAGGCCATGCAGAATCGACAGGCGCTGGGCCATCATCACGCACAGGTCTTCCAGTGCCTCGGCGCTCAGGGTGTTCTGGCCACTGTTGAGCAACAGCGAGGTTGCCATGTAGAAACGCTGCAAGGTCTGGGTGATGCTGCGCGCTAGCAACGTCAGCAGTACGAATTGGCGAGAACTCGGGGCCGGGCGCATGAACAGGTCATTGTCCTGGCGCAGCAGGCCCTGATCCACCAGTGCTGCCAGCCACTGGTCGATCACCTCGTCCAGTTGCTCAGGCGGCCAGCGCAGGAACAGCTCGGCTTGCAGGTACGGGTACAGCGCACGCACATATTGCCCAAGCAGCGCGCGGCTCATGCGCGAGCTACTGAGGAAGAAGCTCGCCAGCAGTGCGGGCAGGGCGAAGATGTGCAGGACGTTGTTGCGGTAGTAGGTCATCAGTACCGCGTTGGCTTCATCCAGATAGAGGATGCGCCCCATGGCGTCCTTCTGTTCGGCCAGCAGGTCCATGCCACGCACGTGCTCGATCAATGCCTGGCCGTCACCTTCAGGTAGTGTGGTGTGCTCGGAATAGGGCACCTGGCGCAGCAGCGCCAGGTACAGGTCCAGTACCCGCACCAGGGCACGTTCGTCCAGCGCCAGGCGGCTGGTGGACAGCAAAGCCAGAGCGACCAGGTTGACCGGGTTGACTGCCGCCGCCCCGTTGAGGTGGCGAGCCACGGTTTCGCCCAGGCGGGTAGTGGTTTCGTTCAACCAGGCCGGGCGGAACTGCGGGCCCAGGTCTTGTTCCCGCCAGCCGGGTTGCTGCTGGTCGAGGAAGGCAGCCAGGCGGATCGGCTCGCCGAAGTTGACCGACACCTGGCCAAAACGCTGCTTCAGCGCACCGATGACCTTGAAGATGTCGAAGATCGACTCTTTCTTCTTGCTCGCCCCACGCAGTTCGCCCAAGTAGGTGCGGCCTTCCAGTACTCGCTCGTAGCCGATGTAGACCGGCACGAACACGATAGGCGTGCGCGATGAGCGCAGAAAGCTGCGCAGGGTGATCGCCAGCATCCCGGTGCGTGGCTGCAGCATGCGCCCTGTGCGCGAGCGCCCGCCTTCGACGAAGTACTCGACCGGGAAGCCCTTGGTGAACAGGGTGTGCAGGTACTCGTTGAACACCGCGGTGTACAGCGGGTTGCCCTTGAACGTACGACGCATGAAGAAAGCACCGCCACGGCGCAGCAGGCCGCCGATCACTGGCATGTTGAGGTTGATGCCGGCGGCGATGTGCGGGGGTGTCAGGCCATTGCGGAACAACAGGTAAGACAGCAGCAGGTAGTCGATGTGGCTGCGGTGGCAGGGCACGTAGATCACTTCATGGCCGGGGGCGATGCCCTGCACCTGGTCAATGTGATTGACCTTGATGCCGTCGTAGATCTTGTGCCAGAACCAGCTGAGCACAACTTCAAGAAAGCGGATGGCGGTGTAGGTGTAGTCCGAGGCGATTTCGTTGCCGTAGCGCAGCGCCAGAGCCTCGGCCTTGGCCAGTGGCAGGTTCTCGCGCTGAGCCTCTTCGGCAATTGCCTGGCGCACCAGGGGCGCATGCACCAGGCCCTTGACCAGGTTGCGCCGGTGCGAGATATCGGGGCCGATGACGGCACTCTTGAGGTTGCGAAAATGCACCCGCATCAGGCGCTGGGCCATGCGCACGGTGCGCTCGTGGCCCTTGTTGTGCTGCACCAGTTCGCGCAGGTGGATCGGTGCCGAGAACTGGACGCGGGTCTTGCGGCCAAGAATCAGTACCGTCAGCAGCCGGCGCAGGCGCCCGGTCACTGCCCAGCTGTCGGCGAACAGCAATTTCCACGGGCTGTTTTCACTGGCAGGGGTCTGGCCCCAGAACACGCTCACCGGGATGATCTGCGCATCTTCCTCGGCATGCTGGCTGATGGCTGCCACCAGGCGCTCCAGGGTCGGCGGGGCACCACGCTTGTCTTGGCGGCCAAGCCAGTCTGGGTCTGGCGTTAGGTAGAAGAAGGCGGCAGGCTCATGCAGCGGGCCGACGGCGACAGGCAGCACCGGGCGCGGCAGCCCTGCTTTGGTGCATTCCCGGTCGACCACCACCAGATCAGTGAGCGACGGTGACGGCAGCGCGTAGAACACCGGGCGGCTGCGGTCCAGTTGCAGGGTGAGGGAGGACTGGTTGATGGTCTCGGAGCGCACCCACAGGTACATCAGGCGACGCAGAGCGCCGAAAATCAGACGGCGCAAAGGGGAACGGGTCATGGGTGAGTGCCCTGGGCATGAAATTCTGAGAATAGACAGCCAGTTAGTCTGCCGTATCGGCGTAAGTTCAGCAAAATTCGGTAAATAGCACGACAGTCATGAAATTTTTTTGTGCCGTGTCATATACTCGGCCTGCTGCTTGCAAGAGATTTCGGCAAGCGGCGTCGACATAGGGAGGACACCCTGTGTCTACAAGGCGATCTTCACAATAAAAATCCGGAGTAGTTCAGATGTCGTCTCGTGAGACTGGGAATGTTAAGTGGTTCAACGATGCCAAAGGTTATGGCTTCATTCAGCGTGAAGGTGGTGCGGATGTTTTCGTCCACTATCGGGCGATCCGCGGTGAGGGGCATCGTACCCTGGTCGAAGGGCAGCGGGTGGAATACGCCTGCGTGCAGGGCCAGAAAGGCCTGCAAGCCGAAGACGTAGTCGGGCTCTGAGCCTCTGTTCAAGCCTTGATCGGTAAGCTTCAAGCTGCAGGTGACCGTGTACTTGCAGCCTGATGCATACGCTTCTGACGCCCGTTGCTCAGGAGGTGCGCCAGGTGATTTCTTCTTCACCGTCGGCGCTGATGCGGATCCAGCGATCGGCGTCTTCTTCCCCGTCTTCCTCGACCCAGCCACCCGGCGCACAACGCACTTCGACATTCAGTGCCGCGAATGCCGCGCGTGCGCAGGCCACATCATCGGCCCAGGGTGTCTGATCGCTTTCCAGGTACAGGCTGTTCCATTTCCCCACAGCTTTGGGTAACCAGGTGACTGGAATGTTACCGGCCTGGCATTTGAAGGTCTGGCCTTTTTGCTTCCATTGGCTGCATGGGCCGATGGCTTCGCTGAGCCACTGAGCGATCTGCTGGTGGTCGACGTCGGCGTCCTTCAGGTAGATCTCGATATCAGGTTGGCGCATAGGGGCTCCGGGTGTGCTCAGTGCTGGCGCACGAAATAGTCATAACGCATGGAAACCGTGACCGCGAAAGGCTCGGGCTGGTCGATCACTCGCGCGCGCTTTTCGGCGCTGGCGCGCCAGCCGTGTGGGGTCATCGCCAGCAGGTCGGCACGTGCCTTGGGCAGGGCCAGGCTCAGGCGAAATTCGAGGATTTCGCTATGGGCGTGGGCCATGCCCTCGGGCACCAGTGCCAGGTGCTTGTCGTCGGCATAGTGGCGCACTTCATCGTAGAGTACTTCACGCAACTCCATCAGGTGGCCGCTGGTCGGGCCGACCCGCATCAGGCCGCCCCCTGGGCTGAGCAGGCGCTTGGCCTCGCCCCAGTCCAGGGGGCTGAACACGCTGGCGATGAACTGGCAGCTTTCATCGGCCAATGGCACACGTGCCATGCTGGCGACCATCCAGGTGACGTTCGGAGCACGGCGACAAGCGCGTTTGACTGCCTCGCGGGAGATATCCAGGGCATATCCAGCGCTAGCAGGCAACGCATCGGCGATTTGGGCGGTGTAATAGCCCTCCCCACAACCGATATCCAGCCAGGCGCCCGGTTGGCGCTCGGCGGCAAGCTGCGCCAGGCGCCGGGCCACTGGGGCGTAGTGGCCGGCATCGAGGAAATCGCGGCGGGCCTGCACCATGGCCTGGTTGTCGCCAGGGTCACGGCTGTTTTTGTGCTGCACCGGCAGCAGGTTCAGGTAACCCTGGCGCGCCCGATCGAAACGGTGGCCGGCAGGGCAGACTACCCCATTGTCGAGCTGCGAGAGGGGCGCCTGGCAGAGTGGGCAGGCGAGCATCAGGCGAGCAACCGGACCAGGGTCTGGTAGTAGATTTCGGTCAGCAGGTCGAGATCGCTGGCCAGGATCCGCTCATCCACCTGGTGGATGGTGGCGTTGACCGGGCCGATTTCGACCACCTGGGTGCCCATGGTGGCAATGAAGCGACCATCGGAGGTGCCGCCGCTGGTCGAGGGTTGGGTGTCGCGGCCGGTGACGCCCTTGATGCTGGCCGACACCGCATCGAGCAGTTCGCCAGGTTCGGTGAGGAACGGCAGGCCCGACAGTGCCCAATCGATCGACCAATCAAGCTGGTGTTTGTCGAGAATCGCCGACACCCGCGATTGCAGGCCTTCGACGGTCGACTCGGTGGAGAAGCGGAAGTTGAACAGCGCGGTCAATTCGCCCGGGACCACGTTAGTGGCGCCGGTGCCTGCGTTGAGGTTGGAGATCTGGAAACTGGTCGGCGGGAAAAACGCGTTGCCTTCGTCCCAGTGTTCTGTGGCCAGTTCCGCCAGGGCCGGTGCAGCCAAATGGATTGGGTTGCGGGCCAGGTGCGGGTAGGCCACGTGGCCTTGTTTGCCACGTACGGTCAGCTTGGCGCCCAGCGAGCCACGGCGGCCGTTCTTGACCACGTCACCGAGCACGGTGGTGCTCGATGGTTCGCCAACGATGCACCAGTCCAGGCGCTCGTTGCGCGCTTTCAAGCGTTCGACCACCGCTTTGGTGCCATGGTGGGCTGGGCCTTCCTCGTCGCTGGTGATCAGGAAGGCGACCTTGCCACGGTGGTCAGGGTAGTCCTGCACGAAACGCTCGCTGGCGATCACCATCGACGCCAGGCTGCCTTTCATATCGGCCGCACCCCGGCCACAGAGCATGCCGTCAGCGTCGATCAGCGCTTCGAACGGCTCATGCTGCCATTGTTGTACCGGGCCGGTGGGCACCACATCGGTGTGGCCGGCAAAGCACAGTACCGGGCCATCCTGGCTGCCGTGGGTAGCCCAGAAGTTGTCGACGTCTTCGATGCGCATCGGCTCGAGCTGGAAGCCCACGGCGCCCAGGCGGCTCATCATCTGGGCCTGGCAATCGGCATCGACGGGTGTGACCGAGGGGCGACGGATCAGGTCGCAGGCCAGTTGAAGGGTAGGCGAGAGCTCGGCAGGGGCCGTCATGGGGAACTCCGGGGCAGGCAAGGCGGGAATATCTGAGGGGCGTTATCTTATATCAAACAGACGATCCGGTGGGGCCGCGTTGCGGCCCATTCGCGGCACAAGCGTGCTTCTAACAAGGCCACGCGACTGGCTGCAGACGTGGCCTTGTGCTGCGAAGGGCTGCCAAGCAGCCCTGGTAGCCTCAGGCCTGCTGCGGCTCAGCGGCTTTTTCTGCAGGCTTGGGGAGCGACGAGAGAAAGGCCATCACCAATGCCGCCACGTAGGGCAGCGACTGCACCAGCAGCATCGCCACCCAGAATCGCATGTCCGAACTCGGCAGCCCCTGCACCAGGTAGATCCCGGCCGCCGCGCCCCACAACAGCAGCATGATGAACAACTCCTCGCGCGCTTCGGAAATCGCCACCAACAAGCCATGGCTGTCGGCATTCTTCGGCGTCCGGAAGAACGGCATGCTACTGGTGAAGAACCCGTACAGCACCGCTTTGGCGATGGTGTGCGACAGCGCCAGCCCCGCCAATGCCGCAGCGAACGCATCCTTCATGTTCACCCCCACCGCACGGCGGTAGAGGAAGATGATCTTGCCGACCTTGAAGAAGAACAGCGCCAGCGGTGGAATGGCGAAGATCATCAGTGGCGGGTCGACCCGGTGTGGCACGATGATCATCGCAGCCGACCACAGCAGCGCACCGACCGTGAAGAAGATATTCATGCCATCGGCGATCCACGGCAGCCAGCCGGCCAGGAAGTGGTAACGCTGACCGCGGGTGAGCTCGCTGCCCTTGCCGCGCAGCAGGGCTGCGGCGTGATGCTTGATGATCTGGATGGCACCGTAGGCCCAGCGGAAGCGCTGCTTCTTGAAGTCGATGAAGGTATCGGGCATCAGGCCTTTGCCATAGCTGTTGTGCGCATAGGCCGCCGACAGGCCCTTCTCGAACACACGCAGGCCCAGCTCGGCGTCCTCGCAGATGCACCATTCGGCCCAGCCCAGCTCTTGCAACACGCTGCGCCGGGTCATGGTCATGGTGCCATGCTGGATGATCGCGTCGCGGTCATTGCGGGTGACCATACCGATGTGGAAGAAGCCTTTGTATTCGCTGTAGCAAAGCTTCTTGAAAGCGCTCTCGTGCTGGTCTCGGTAGTCCTGAGGCGACTGGACAACGGCGATTTTCGGGTCAGCGAAGTGCGGCACCATGTGCTTGAGCCAGTTGCGGTCCACGCAGTAGTCCGAATCGATCACCGCGATGACTTCGGCGTCCTTGGCGGTGTGCGGGAGCAGATAGTTCAACGCACCGCCCTTGAAACCGGCCAAAGGTGCTACGTGGAAGAACTTGAAACGCTCGCCAAGCTTTTCGCAGTGGGCCTTGAGCGGCTCCCATACGGCGGGGTCTTTGGTGTTGTTGTCGATCACCAGCACTTCATAGTCCGGATAATCCAGCGCAGCGAGGGCATCGAGGGTTTGCTTGACCATCTCCGGCGGCTCGTTGTAACAGGGCACGTGCACCGACACTTTCGGCCGGTAAGCACTGTCGCCCTGTACCGGCAGGAATTCGCGCCGGCGTTTGAGGGTCCAGACCGCCTCGGCCAGCTCGTGTGCTTCGGTCATCAGCACGATGAACACGCCCAGCGCGCCGAGTGCCAGCAGCACCCCGACGGTTAGGCTGAACCAAGTGCTGTATTGCTGGCTGTAGTCATAGGCGATCCACACCAGCACCGACCCACACAGGAAGGTGATGAACGTCAGGAAGGTGCGGCCGCGCTGGCGCAGTGCCGAGCCGTCGATCAGCAGCACAGCCAAGGCGATCATGGCCAGCACCACTGAAGCCACCGCCAGGGCTCGCCACTGTGGAATGGCGACTACCGGCCCCTCGAAATTGAATTTCTGCTGGCGCTCGGCGTTGAACACCCCCCAATAAGCGCCCACCGAGCCTTCGTCGTTGGCTTTCCAGGGTTGGTCGTAGGCTTCGATGACGAAATAGTTGTAGCCACGCCGGTTGAGGGTGTTGACCAGTGTGCGCAGGTAGATGGCCTGGTCGGCCTGGGAGGCATCGGCGCCTCCACGCATCCGGCCATTGCTGGGCCAGCCGACTTCCGACAGCAGCAATGGCTTGTGCGAGAACTGCTGGCGCAGCTCGCGGGCACGGTCCAGCACGAACTGCACCGAGTCTTTCATCGGCACGAACTCCCAGTACGGCAGGATGTGTGCGGCGATCAGGTCGACGTGCTTGGCGAGTTCCGGGTGTTCCTTCCAGATGTGCCACTGTTCGCTGGTGGTGACTGGCACCTTGACGGCGGCCCGCACCCGATCGAGGTACTTGATCAGCTGCTCGGCGGTGACCTCTTCGCGAAACAGCGCTTCGTTGCCGACCACTACTCGCACTACGCTGCGCGAGTGGTTGGCCAGTTCGATGCCTTTTTCGATTTCGCGCTCGTTGCGCTCCTGGTCATTGCTGATCCAGATGCCCAAGGTGACCCGCAGGCCCAACTCTTCGGCAAGCCGCGGGACTTCGGCCTGGGTGCCCTGGACGGTGTAGATACGGATGTTGTCAGTGAGCTTGTTCAGCTGCTCCAGGTCCTGACGCATCTCGTCCTCGCTTGGGTACTGGCCCTTTTGCGGGCTTTCGCCCAAGCGGAACGGCGAATACGAAAAGCCAGAGATCTGTTCTGGCCAGGCAGGGGCCGACACCGGACGATTGATCAGTGCCCAGAAGCCGGTGAACAGCGCGGCGATGGCCAGGACCACCACAAGGTTGAGGCCGAATTTGCGTGATGACATTGTGGTCCGTTTCTGTCTGAGTGGTAGGACATTAAAGCAGTAATGGTAGGGTTTTTTCTAACATTGGAGGTGAGTGCGGCCACTGCCCTATAATGCGCGCCGTTTTTTGCGTCAGAGCCCAGGGGTATCGACATGAGCACAGAAGATCCACGCTTCGCCGGCGTTGCCCGCCTGTACGGCGATGCAGGCCTGCAGCGGTTGAGCCGCGCCCATGTGGCAGTGGTCGGAATTGGCGGGGTTGGCTCGTGGGCGGCGGAAGCGTTGGCGCGCAGTGGTGTGGGTGAAATAACCCTGTTCGACCTGGACGATGTGTGCGTGAGCAACACCAACCGCCAGGCGCACGCTCTGGAGGGCCAGGTAGGGCGCCCCAAGGTCGAGGTCATGGCTGAGCGCCTGCGCGCGATCAACCCGGCGATCAACGTGCATGCTGTGGCTGATTTCGTGACTCGCGAAACCATGGCTGAGTACATCACCGAGCACATGGATGCGGTGATCGACTGCATCGACAGTGTGATGGCCAAGGCCGCGCTGATTGCCTGGTGTCGGCGGCGCAAGATCGCGATCGTCACCACTGGCGGCGCGGGTGGGCAGATCGACCCAACACAGGTCCAGGTGGGCGACCTTAACAAGACTTTCAACGACCCGCTGGCTTCGCGGGTGCGCTCGACCCTGCGACGGGACTACAACTTCTCGCGCAACACCAGCCGCAACTATGGTGTGCCATGCGTATTTTCCAGTGAGCAGCTGCGCTATCCGAAGGGCGATGGCAGTGTCTGCCTGCAGAAGAGCTTCGTGGGCGAGGGTATGCGGTTGGACTGTGCAGGCGGCTTTGGGGCGGTGATGATGGTGACCGCGACGTTCGGCATGGTGGCGGCGAGCAAGGCGATTGAGAAGCTGGTGGCAGGCGCGCGGCGGCCCTCGGAACGGATCAAGCCTGAATAGACTCGGCGCTTGATTCGTGGGTAAATCCGCTCTCACGACAGCCCAACCTTTTGGGCGTAGTGCACGAGCCTGTGGGAGCCGATTCACCCGCGATGGCCACAGCGCCGATCTAGAGGCCCGACGTCAACTCCGCCATCCGCTGCAACACTGCATGTAAACCATTGCTGCGCGAGGGCGACAGTTGGCGCTCCAGGCCCAACTGAGTGAACCACTGCCGCAAATCGAGGCGAGCCAACGCTTCGCTGGGCAAGCCTTGCACCCTCACCAACAACAAGGCCAGCAGCCCTCGCAGCAGGCGAGCATCGCTTGACGCTTTGAACTGCCACACCTGATCAACCTGCTTGGCCACCAGCCAGACCAGGCTCTGGCAGCCATGTACGCGATTGGCCTCGACTTTTTCCGCCTCGGTCAGCGGTTCCAGGCGATCGCCCCATTGCATCAGCAAGCGTGCCCGCTGCTCCCAACCACGGGCCTGGTCGAAACTGGCCAGTGCTTCCAGGGCCTGTAGCGGCAAGCTCATCGCAACAGCTCCAAGCCCTGATCCAGCGCTTCGAAGAAGCGCTGCAAATCGCCACTGTCGTTGTACAGGCCCAGCGATACCCGTATCGCGCCCTCCAGCCCCAGCCCCTTGAGCAGGGGCATGGCGCAGTGATGGCCGGCGCGCACGGCGATACCTTGCTCGGTGAGCATATGGGCGATATCGGCGTTATGTACGCCCTCGATGACAAAGCTGGCCAGGGCGGCCTCGGGGGCGCCCAACACGCGCACACCTTCCCGGTCGGCAAGACCACGCAGCAGGTGCCGGTGCAGGCTGGCTTCGTGTTCGGCGACTGCCTGGCTATCGAGGTTTGCCAGGTAATCCAAGGTCGCCCCCAGGCCGACCACCCCGGCGATCGGTGGCGTGCCAGCTTCGAAACCCAGTGGCGCAGGGCGGAAACTGGCGCTCTGGTAATCGGCCAGCTGGACCATTTCACCGCCAAACTGCCAGTGACGCAGCAGCTCCAGTGCCCGGCTACGGCCGTACAGCACACCGACACCATCGGGCCCATACAACTTGTGGCTGGAGAATACGTAGAAGTCGCAGCCCAGCGCTTGAACATCATGGCGGCCATGGACTACACCCTGAGCGCCATCGACGACGGTCAACGCGCCCTGTGCCTGGGCGTGGGCCAACAACGCGGGCAGGGGCTGCCAGGTGCCTAGCACGTTGGAGAGTTGGCTGACCGCGAGCAGGCGGGTGCGAGGCCCGATGAGCTGCAGTGCCTGTTCCAGGTCTATACGCCCCTGTGTGTCCAGCGGCAGCACTACCAAGCGCACGCCTCGCCGCCTGGCCAGTTGCTGCCAGGGCAACAGGTTGGCATGGTGCTCCAGTGCGCTGATGGCAATCTCGTCGCCGGCTTCGAAGCGGTATTCCAGGCTGTAGGCCAGCAGGTTCAGGGCCGACGTGGCGCCATGGGTGAAAATCACCTGCCGCGAATCTGCGGCATTGATCCAAGCTGCGACCTTGTCGCGGCTTGCCTCGAAAGCCTGGGTCGCCAGGGCGCCGGGCAAATGCTGGGCGCGGTGCACATTGGCGGCGCCGTGGCCATAGTAATGGCTCAGGGCATCGAGCAGCGCTTGGGGCTTCTGAGTAGTGGCGGCGCTGTCCAGGTAGGTCTGGTGCTGGCGCTGCAGGGCGGCAATGGCGGGGAAATCGGCGCGCCAGGGGGAGGGCTGGAACATGTTCGCGGGGCCTGCAATGAAAATCGGGTCTGGCGCATCGACGCCAGACCCGATCTTAACACTTAAGCCCTGTGAGGTCCGCAGTTGCGGGCAGCCCGCGCTTGCAGTGGGCGAGGGGCGTTAGTTGTGCGCGTGCAGCGCCTCGTTCAGCTCGATCGCCGACTTGTGGGTTTTGCATTCCACGGCGCCGTTGAGCGAGTTGCGGCGGAACAGCAGGTCGGTCTGGCCGGCCAGGTCGCGAGCCTTGACGACTTTTACCAGCTCGTTGTTCTCATCGAGCAGGTTCACCTTGGTGCCTGCGGTGATGTACAGGCCGGCCTCGACGGTGTTGCGGTCACCCAGGGGGATGCCGATACCGGCGTTGGCGCCGATCAGGCAACCTTCGCCGACCTTGATGACAATGTTGCCGCCGCCGGACAAAGTACCCATGGTCGAGCAGCCGCCGCCCAGGTCGGAGCCCTTGCCGACGAACACGCCTGCAGAAACCCGGCCCTCGATCATGCCCGGGCCTTCGGTGCCAGCGTTAAAGTTGACGAAGCCTTCGTGCATGATGGTGGTGCCTTCGCCGATGTAAGCGCCCAGGCGCACACGGGCGGTGTCGGCGATGCGCACGCCGGCCGGAACCACGTAGTCGGTCATTTTCGGGAACTTGTCGACCGAGAACACTTCCAGCAGCTCGCCCTTGAGGCGGGCTTCAAGTTGCAGTTCTGCCAGCTCGTTCAGGTCGACCGCACCTTGGTTGGTCCAGGCGACATTGGGCAGCAGTGGGAAGATACCGGCCAGGCTCAGGCCATGGGGTTTGACCAGGCGGTGCGACAGCAGGTGCAACTTGAGGTAGGCCTCTGGGGTCGAGGTCAGTGCGGCGTCTTCGGCCAGCAGCGTGGCGACCAGTGGCTTGTGGCTTTCGGCCAGACGGGTCAGCAGTGCCGCTTGAGCCGCGTCGACGCCCTTGAGCGCTTCGGCCAGTTGTGCCGCCTGGGCGTTGCTGAAGGCGATCGCCTGGTTGCCACCGGTGTAGCCAAGGATTGGCGCGACTGCGGCCACAAGCTCGGCGCTGGGGTTGAGCATGGGTTGTGCGTAGAACACTTCCAGCCAGGTGCCCTGGCGGTTCTGGGAGCCGACACCGAAGGCCAGGCTGAACAGGGTATTGGACATGTGATTACCTCGTGCGAAATAGGGTGGGGGCTCAGGCCAGAGCGGCGGCGTAGAGGTCAGGCTTGAAGCCGACCAGGGTGCGCTCGCCAAGGGCTAGCACCGGGCGCTTGATCATCGACGGCTGGGCCAGCATCAACTCGACGGCCTTGGCCTGGTCGAGGTCGGCCTTGCTGGCGTCGTCGAGCTTGCGGAAGGTTGTACCGGCACGGTTGAGGATGGCTTCCCAACCGTGTTCGTCACACCAACGGTTCAGGCTGTCGCGGTCGATGCCTTGGCTTTTGTAGTCGTGGAATTCGTAGGCGATGGCATTTTCGTCGAGCCAGGTCCGCGCTTTTTTCATGGTGTCACAGGCTTTGATGCCGTAGAGCGTGTAGGTCATTGTGTGCATTGAGGCCACAGTCTGCCCCAATTTCTCCATTTCCGAATGTCAGTCGCGGGATTATGCGGGAACGATCCAGTGAGCGCCACGGGGTGTGTAGGTCTTGAGTTTTTAGACTCATATGAATCATCGTGTTACATATCCAGTGGCTGCTTGCGACCATCGTGCAAGGGCTTGGACCGACCTGGCCCCGCTAACATGTGTTGCAGTGACGGTCATTGCCCCGCTGTCGTTTCTGGTTGAAAAGGAAGCTTTAAAGGATGCAGTCCGCTTATACCGTCCTCATCCTGCTGACGCTGGTCAGCGTGTCGAAACTGGTCGGGCGCTTGATCCCGCTACCGCTGCCATTGTTGCAGATTGCCGCCGGAGCGCTGCTGGCCTGGCCCACGCTCGGGTTACACGTGGCACTGGACCCTGAGTTGTTCCTTTTTCTGTTTCTGCCGCCGCTGTTGTTCGCCGACGGTTGGCGCATCCCTAAACGCGAGTTGTGGCGCATCCGCGGGCCGGTCGTTGCGCTGGCCGTTGGCTTGGTGCTGTTCACGGTGGTAGGTGCTGGTTACTTCATCCACTGGCTGCTGCCGAGCATCCCGCTACCGGCTGCATTTGCACTGGCAGCGGTGTTGTCGCCTACCGACGCCGTGGCGGTATCGGCCATCAGCCAGGACCGCCTGCCGACGCCGCTGATGCACATGCTTCAAGGTGAAGCGTTGCTCAACGATGCTTCGGGCCTGGTCACCTTCAAGTTCGCCTTGGCGGCGGCCATTACCGGGGCCTTTTCGCTGGCCGATGCCAGCTTCAGCTTCGTTGTGGTCGCCCTTGGCGGCCTGGCGGTGGGGGTCGCGCTGAGCTGGTTGCTCGGCCGGCTGCGTGCCTGGATGATCGCCCGCGGTTGGGATGACCCCGCCACCCACGTGGTATTCATGCTGCTGTTGCCCTTCGCCGCTTATGTTCTGGCCGAGCGGCTGGGTGTGTCGGGCATTCTCTCGGCAGTGGCTGCCGGCATGATGCAAAGCTGGCTCGACCTGTTGCCACGTCAGACCAGTACACGCCTGCTCAATCGCAGCGTCTGGTCGCTGCTGGAGTTCGCTTTCAACGGCCTGATCTTCCTTCTGCTGGGCTTGCAGCTGCCGGATATCATCAAGGCTGTGGTCAGCCACGAGTCTACGCTCTGGCCGGCGCTGGCCTGGCGCTGCTTGGAGGTGCTGGCGATTTTTGCCGCGCTGGTCCTGCTGCGGTTTGTCTGGGTCCAAAGCATCTGGCGGTCGATCGGCGTGTTGCGTCGTTGGCGGGGCAAGCCTGCGCTGGTGCTGGTGCCTACAGCGCGGTCCTGCTGGCTGTTGACCCTGGGAGGGGTGCGTGGGGCGGTGACCTTGGCCGGTGTGATGTCGATACCGCTACTGATGGGGGCGGGTCAGGCGTTTCCCGAGCGTGACCTGCTGATCTTCATTGCTGCCGGGGTGATTCTTCTTTCGCTTATCAGTGCTGTGATCGCTCTGCCGCTGCTGTTGCGCGGGGTGGCCAAGAGCCCCGACGAGCGCTTGCATCAGGAGGTTCAGGAAGCCTGGCGGTTGACCGCAGAGGCGGCGATCCATGCGCTGGAAGCCGAGGAGCTGATAGACGCCAGTGCGCCGCAGGACGCCGCGCAGGCAACCCTGGCCGCCGAACTCAAGGCGCGGCTGATGGCTGAATACCGGGATACGCTGGACAAGTACAACGATACCGCCGAAGCCCGGGCGCTGGCCGAGCAGATGGATTTGCTCGAACGGCGCTTGCGCCTTCGCGCGCTCAGGGCGCAACGCCTGGCGTTGTACAGCCTGCACCGCCAGCATCGGGTTGGCGATGAGGTTGTGCGGCAGGTGCTGGGCGAGCTGGACTTGAGTGAGGCCAACCTCGGGCAGGTCAGGTGAACCGTAGGGGGCGTCAAGCGCCCCCTGATCGTTTCAGCGGGCCTGAAGGAACGCGCGAATCCGCTCGGCAGCTTCGATGCACTCGGCCAATGGCGCAACCAGCGCCATGCGCACCCGTCCGGCACCTGGGTTGACACCGTCAACCTCACGGGACAGGTACGACCCTGGAACGACGGTCACATGCTCGGCTTCGAACAGGTCGCGGGTGAACTGCGCATCGCAACCTGGGACTTTCGCCCAAAGGTAGAAGCTGCCATCCGGGCGCTGCACGTCCAGCACCGGTTGCAGGATGTCGAGCACGGCATCGTACTTGGCGCGGTACTGATCACGGTTCTCGCGCACATGCGCTTCATCCTGCCAGGCAGCGATGCTGGCCAACTGGGTTTGCACCGGCATGGCGCAGCCGTGGTAGGTGCGGTACAGCAGGAACGGTTTGATGATCGACGCGTCACCGGCGACGAAGCCCGAGCGCAGGCCCGGCAGGTTGGAGCGCTTGGACAGGCTGTGGAACACCACGCAGCGGGCGAAGTCGCTACGGCCAAGCTCGGCACAGGCGCTCAGCAGGCCCGGTGGTGGAGCGTCTTCGTCGAAATACAGCTCGCTGTAGCACTCGTCGGCAGCAATCACGAAATCGTGCTCGTCAGCCAAGGCAATCAGCTTTTTCAGGGTCGCCATCGGCACCAACGCCCCAGTGGGGTTGCCTGGCGAGCACAGGAAGAGGATCTGGCAGCGCCGCCAGACGTCGGCTGGTACCGCGTCGAAGTCGGGGTTGAAGCCGTTGTCTTCCAGGCACGGCAGGTAGTGTGGGGTCGCGCCGGCCAGCAACGCTGCGCCTTCGTAGATCTGGTAGAACGGATTGGGGCTGACCACCAGGCCGTCATCGGCGCGGTTGACCACGGCTTGGGTGAAGGCGAACAGCGCCTCACGGGTGCCGTTGACCGGCAGGATGTGGCGCTCGGCATCCAGCCAGCCCGCTGGCACGCCGAAGCGGCGCTCACACCATTGGCCAATGGCCTGGCGCAGCCCCGGCAAGCCCAGCGTGCTCGGGTACACGGCCAGCTTGTCGAGGTTGTCGGCCATAGCCTTGGCGACGAATGCCGGCGATTCGTGTTTCGGCTCACCGATCGACAGGGCAATGGCGCGTTTGTCTGCCGCAGGCTTCACGGTGCCCAGCAGGGCGCGCAGTTTCTCGAACGGGTAGGGCTGGAGCTGGGTCAAGGCATGGTTCATCGGCGCAAGGTCTCGTCAATCATCTAATCGTTAAAAAGTCACACGGCTCGGGCTGGCTTCACTGGCTTGGCCGGCCTGCAGTTGCTGCACGATCGCTTCTTGCAGGCGGCTGCACAGCTGCGGGTCGGATAGCGGCTGATTGTCGGCATCGGTAATGAAGAACACGTCCTCCACCCGCTCGCCGAGGGTGGCGATCTTGGCATTCTGCAGCGACAGGTCGAACTCCAGGAAAATCCGCCCCAGCCGCGCCAGCAGGCCAGGGCGGTCGGGGGCGGTGATCTCGAGTATGGTCACCGGGCGCTGGGCATCGTTGAGAATGGTTACCTGCGGCGGGAAATTGAAATGCTTGAGCTGGCGTGGCACCCGGCGCTGGATGATGGTTGGGTAATCCTCGGGGTTGCGCAGCGCTTCGGTCAGGCCGTCGCGGATCTGCTTGACCCGCTGCGGATTGTCGCCGATCGAGCCACCATCGTTGTCGAGCACGATGTAGGTATCGAGGGTGAACTGGCTGCTGGAGGTGATGATCCGCGCATCGTGGATGTTCAGGTTCAGCTGTGACATGGCGGCCACGGTCACGGCAAAGAAGTCGTGCTGGTCGGGCGCGTAGATGAAGATCTGCGTGCCGCCTTCGAATTCGCGTTGCGTGGTTTCCTTGATGAGTACTAGCGGGCCACCGTCGGCCGGTTGCTGGAGGATGGCATCGCTGTGCCAGGCCACATCCGCGGCGGTGTGCTTGAGGAAATAGTCATCGCCCAATTGCGACCATAGTTGCTCGACGTCGTCCGGGTCAGTGCCCTCGCGCACCAGAATATCGAGCGCCGCCGACTGGGTCTGTCGGATCTGTTCCTCGCGGTCCAGCGGATTTTCCAGGCCGCGGCGCAGGGCACGCTTGGTTTCGGTGTAGAGCTGGCGCAGCAGGCTGGCGCGCCATGAGTTCCACAGGCTAGGGTTGGTGGCGTTGATATCGGCCACGGTCAGCACGTAGAGATAGTCAAGACGCGTCTCGTCACCGACGTGCAGGGCAAAGTCATTGATCACCTGCGGGTCGGAAAGGTCCTTGCGCTGAGCGGTGGTCGACATCACCAGGTGGTTCTGCACCAACCAGACGATCAGCCGGCTGTCCCAGGCCGGAAGCTGGTGGCGTTCGCAGAACTTCTGCGCATCCACCGCGCCGATTTCGGAATGGTCGCCCTGGCGGCCCTTGCCGATGTCGTGATAAAGGCCTGCCAGGTAGATCAGCTCGGGCTTGGGCAAACGCCCCATGAGTTTGCTGGCCAGCGGGAATTTCTCGGACACCGGCGTGTACTGCAACTTGCGCAGGTGCTTGATGAGGTTGAGGGTATGCGCATCGACCGTATAAATGTGGAACAGGTCGTGCTGCATCTGCCCAACGATCAGCCCGAATTCCGGCAGATAGCGGCCGAGGATGCCGTATCGGTTCATCCGCCTGAGGTTGCGGTGGATGCCGATTTCGCACTTGAACAGCTCGATGAACAGGCTGGTGTTGCGGATATCGTTGCGGAAGGTTTCGTCGATCAGGTGCCGGTGCTCGCGCAGCAGGCGCACGGTGTCGGCACGCACCCCTTTGATCTCCGGGTGCTGGGCCATCAGCACGAAGATCTCCAGCATGGCGAATGGAGTACGCTTGAACACGTTTGGCTTGGTCGCTTCGATATAGCCGTCGTGCAAGCGAAAGCGTGCGTTCAGTGGTTGGGTGGTGCCGCTGTCGTCATCGGCGAGGATGACTTCCTCGAAGTGCTGGATGATCAAGTCGCACAACTGGCTGATGCTCATCACCACCCGGTAGTACTGCTGCATGAACTGCTCGATGGCGCGCTTGGGGTTGTCGTCGCTGTAACCGAGCAGCGCGGCGATGCTGCGCTGGTGGTCGAACAACAGGCGGTCCTCGGCGCGCCCAGCAAGCATGTGCAGGGCGTAACGCACCCTCCACAGGAAGTCCTGAGACGAGGCCAGCAGTTCGTTCTCGCTTTCCAACAAAAAACCTTCGCCGGCGAGGGCGTGCAGGTTCAGCGTGCCGTACTGGCGGCGGGCGACCCAGAGCACTGTCTGGATATCGCGCAAGCCACCCGGTGAGCCTTTGACGTTCGGTTCGAGGTTGTACTCGGTGTCGTTGTACTTGTGGTGGCGAGCCTTGAGTTCGGCGCGCTTGGCCAGGAAGAACTCCTTGCTCGGCCACATGTAAGCGGTGCTGGTGACATCCAGCATGCGCTGGCGCAGGCCTTCGGGGCCGGCAATGGTGCGGCTTTCCATCAGGTTGGTGATCACCGTCAGGTCGGCACGGGCCTGCTCGGCGCATTCGTCGACGGTGCGCACGCTCTGGCCGACTTCAAGGCCGATGTCCCAGAGCAGCGTGAGGAAGCGTTCGATGGCCTCGCGGTACTGCTCATGTTCGGCGGCGCCAAGCAGGATCAGCAGGTCGATGTCCGAGTGCGGGTGCAGCTCGCCGCGACCATAGCCGCCAACCGCTACCAGGGCGATGCCGCTGGTGTCGCCCCAGTCGAACTGGTTCCAGGCTTGTTGCAGGATATTGTCGACCAGCCAGGCGCGAGCCTCGATCAGGGGGCGGATTTCGCACCCTGCGCGAAAACGCCGATCGAGCACCTCGCCGGCCTGGCGGATGGCTTTCTTGAAGGCGGCGATGGGGCTCGCCTTGAGTGCCAGTTCCGCCTGGAACTGGCCGCGGTCGAACAGTTCGGGATCCACCTGGGGCATTGCGTCGCGTTCCTGTCTAAAGGTTGCCTTGAGTGCAATCAGGCCGAGGTGCGGGGGATGGTGTCGTCCTTGCGCAAGGTGAAGATCTCGTAACCGGTCGCGGTCACCACCAGGGTGTGTTCCCACTGGGCCGAGAGCTTGCGATCCTTGGTAATGGCGGTCCAGCCGTCGCCCAACACTTTGGTGTCAGCCTTGCCCTGGTTGATCATCGGCTCGATGGTGAAGGTCATGCCTTCCTTGAGCTCCATACCGGTGCCGGCGCGGCCGTAGTGGAGGATCTGCGGCTCTTCATGGAACACCTTGCCGATGCCGTGGCCACAGAATTCACGAACGACCGAGAAGCCATTCTTCTCGGCATGCTTCTGGATCACTTCGCCGATATCGCCCAGGCGGCAACCGGGCTTGACCAGTTCGATGGCCTTGTACATGCATTCCTGGGTGACCTTGGACAGGCGCTCGGCCCAGACTGGCACGTTGCCGACATGGAACATCCGGCTGGTATCGCCGTGATAGCCATCCTTGATCACGGTGACGTCGATGTTGAGCGTGTCACCGTCCTTGAGTGGCTTGTCGTTGGGGATCCCGTGGCAGACCACGTGGTTGATCGAGGTGCAGATCGATTTCGGGTAGCCCTTGTAGTTGAGGGGCGCCGGAATGGCCTGTTGGACGTTGACGATGTAGTCGTGGCACAGGCGGTCGAGCTCTTCGGTGGTGACGCCGGGCTTGACGTGTTCTTCGATCATTTCCAGCACCTCGGCGGCCAGGCGGCCGGCGATGCGCATCTTCTCGATGTCTTCAGCAGTCTTGATGGTGACGGTCATTACAGGCTCTCTACGGCGCCGCAGGCGGCGCGAAAAAACGGGAAAGGCCGGATTCTAGCAGAGCAGGGCGGCATTCTGCCGGATAAACGCGGGAACGCTGCGGTCTACAGGAGGCATTCTGGCCTGTTTGCCAGGGTGCTGCAAAAACGGCTGACGGACGCAACCTGATCTGGGTTTCGTTCGCTGGCAGTCTGTGGTATAAAGTGCGCCGCTTTCGGGGCCGACCCCGTCAGCTCAAACCCACACACGTGTCGACACGATGGCCTGGGTGCCCCGGATTCAAGGATTCGTGGGTTGGTCATTGGGATACGTGGAGGCCCAACCCGACTTATCAAGGAACTATCATGTCCCAAGTCAACATGCGCGATATGCTGAAGGCCGGTGTGCACTTCGGTCACCAGACCCGTTACTGGAACCCGAAAATGGGCAAGTACATTTTCGGTGCGCGCAACAAGATCCACATCATCAACCTGGAAAAAACCCTGCCGATGTTCAACGACGCTCTGTCGTTCGTAGAGCGCCTGGCCCAGGGCAAGAACAAGATCCTGTTCGTCGGCACCAAGCGTTCCGCTGGCAAGATCGTCGCCGAGCAAGCAGCTCGCGCAGGTTCGCCATACGTTGACCACCGTTGGTTGGGCGGCATGCTGACCAACTACAAGACCATCCGTGCTTCGATCAAGCGTCTGCGCGACCTGGAAACCCAGGCCGAAGATGGCACCTTCGCCAAGCTGACCAAGAAAGAAGCTCTGATGCGTTCGCGCGACCTGGAAAAACTGGATCGCAGCCTGGGCGGTATCAAGGACATGGGCGGCCTGCCTGATGCCCTGTTCGTGATCGACGTTGACCACGAGCGCATTGCTATCACCGAAGCCAACAAGCTGGGCATCCCGGTCATCGGCGTTGTCGATACCAACAGCAGCCCAGAAGGTGTTGACTTCGTTATCCCAGGTAACGATGACGCCATTCGCGCTATCGAGCTGTACATGACTTCGATGGCTGACGCCGTCATCCGCGGCCGCAACAACGTTGCCGGTGGCACTGAAGTCTACGCTGAAGAAGCGGCTGCACCTGCTGCTGAGTAATAGGCGCTAGCGTCTACTTGGCACGCAAAAAGGGGGCTTTGCCCCCTTTTTGCCACCTTGAAATCCTGCTGTCAGCTTCGGCCCTGCATGATGGGCGAGCTGATATAAAGGCAGCGATTTGCAGAATTTAACGCCCGTGACGAGCGGGTGGAATGGTTGAAAAACTTTCCAAGAGGATTTTGAAATGGCAGCAATTACTGCGGCGCTGGTCAAAGAACTGCGCGAGCGTACCGGCGAAGGCATGATGGATTGCAAGAAGGCCCTGGAAAAGGCCGGCGGCGACATCGAGAAAGCCATTGACGACATGCGTGCTTCGGGCGCCATCAAGGCCGCCAAAAAGGCTGGCAACGTGGCTGCTGAAGGCGCCATCGCCGTCAAGACCGACGGCAAAGCCGCCGTTCTGCTGGAAGTGAACTCGCAGACCGACTTCCTGGCCCTGCAAGACGACTTCAAGAACTTCGTGGCCGAAAGCCTGGAAGAAGCCTTCGCTCAGAAACTGACCGACGCTGCCCCGCTGATCGCCTCGCGCGAAGCTGCTCGTGAAGCCCTGGTCGCCAAGTGCGGCGAAAACGTCAACATCCGCCGCCTGGTGCGTGTTGAAGGCGACGTTGTCGGTGCCTACCTGCACGGCAACAAGATCGGTGCTGCCGTTGTTCTGAAGGGCGGCGACATCGAGCTGGCCAAGAACATCGCCATGCACGTTGCAGCTTCGAACCCAGAGTTCCTGGATTCGTCGGAAATCTCCGCCGAGGCCATCGAGCGCGAGAAGAACGTCTTCCTGCAGCTGAACGCTGACAAGATCGCTGGCAAGCCAGAAAACATCGTTGAGAACATGATCAACGGTCGTATCACCAAGTTCAAAGCCGAAGCTTCGCTCAAAGAGCAGGCCTTCGTCATGAACCCAGAAGTCAAAGTCGGCGAGCTGGCCAAGAAAGCTGGCGCTGAAATCGTTTCCTTCACCTACTTCAAAGTTGGCGAAGGCATCGAGAAGCCGGTCGACGACTTCGCTGCTGAAGTTGCCGCTCAGGTAGCTGCTGCCAAGCAGTAAGACAGCCCCGTCTGTCGCCCCAAAGAGGCTGCCCGCTCACGCGCGCAGCCTCTTTGTCAAACGGAGAAGGGGTTTATCGAGCCTCGTCTTCGCTGGCGCCACATCGGTGCCACGCTACAGTTAGCAGGCTGCAAACAGCCCGCACGAATTTTCTAAAAGTACGCCGCAGGAGAGACTCGCAATGGCTCAGCAGGTGAGTGGTCGCCAACCTCGCTATAAACGCATTTTGCTCAAACTTAGCGGCGAGGCCCTGATGGGCTCGGAAGACTTCGGGATCGACCCGAAGGTGCTGGACCGCATGGCCCTGGAAGTTGGCCAGTTGGTAGGGATCGGCGTTCAGGTCGGCTTGGTGATCGGTGGTGGCAACCTGTTCCGCGGCGCAGCGCTCAGCGCAGCCGGCATGGACCGTGTCACGGGCGATCACATGGGCATGCTCGCCACCGTGATGAACGCATTGGCCATGCGCGATGCGCTGGAGCGTTCGAACATCCCGGCCCTGGTCATGTCGGCTATTTCCATGGTCGGTGTGACCGATCATTACGACCGTCGCAAAGCTATTCGCCACCTCAACTCCGGGGATGTGGTAATTTTCTCTGCTGGTACCGGCAACCCGTTCTTCACCACCGACTCTGCAGCCTGCCTGCGCGCCATCGAAATCGATGCCGACGTGGTGCTGAAGGCGACCAAGGTCGATGGCGTGTACACTGCCGATCCATTCAAGGATCCGCATGCCGAGAAGTTCGATCACCTGACCTACGACGAGGTCCTGGATCGCAAGCTTGGCGTGATGGACCTGACCGCAATCTGCCTGTGCCGTGACCACAAGATGCCATTGCGGGTATTCAACATGAACAAGCCTGGCGCCCTGCTGAACATCGTAGTTGGTGGCGCCGAAGGTACTCTGATCGAGGAAGGCCAAGCATGATCAACGACATCAAGAAAGACGCGCAGGAGCGCATGGGCAAGTCCATCGAAGCCCTGGCTCGTAACCTGGCGGCGATCCGCACCGGTCGCGCCCACCCAAGCATCCTGGATAGCGTCAGGGTCACTGCCTGGGGTAGCGAGATGCCGCTGAACCAGGTGGCCGCGATTACCGTCGAAGACGCCCGCACCCTGAAGATTGTCGCCCACGACAAGAACCTCAGCGCTGCCATCGAAAAGGCCATCCTGACTTCCGACCTGGGCCTGAATCCGTCCAGCGCCGGTACCACCATCCGTGTGCCGATGCCGGCTCTGACCGAAGAAACCCGCAAGGGCTACACCAAGCAGGCCAGTAGCGTTGCCGAAGATGCCAAAGTGGCTGTGCGCAACGTGCGCCGCGATGCCCTTGCCGACCTGAAAAAGCTGACCAAGGACAAGGCCATCAGCGAAGACGAAGAACGTCGCGCCGCAGATGAAATCCAGAAGCTGACCGACAAATTCGTCGCCGAAGTCGATGCTGCTTTCAAAGCCAAGGAAAAGGACCTGATGGCCGTCTAAGGCCGAGGTTTTTTAATGGAAAAGTCCAAGTTGGCGGCACCACTTTCGGTGCCGCGTCACGTCGCGATCATCATGGATGGCAACAACCGCTGGGCGAAGAAGCGCCTGTTGCCCGGCGTCGCCGGGCACAAGGCTGGCGTCGACGCGGTGCGCGCAGTCATCGAAGTGTGCGCCGAGTCTGGGGTCGAAGTGCTGACCCTGTTCGCATTCTCCAGTGAAAACTGGCAACGTCCGGCCGACGAGGTCGGTGCGTTGATGGAGCTGTTTTTCACGGCTTTGCGCCGGGAGGCACGGCGCCTCAACGAGAACAACATCAGCCTGCGCATCATCGGCGATCGCTCACGCTTTCACCCCGAGTTGCAGGCCGCCATGCGCGAAGCCGAAGCGCTGACTGCTGGCAACAACCGCTTCATCCTGCAGATCGCCGCAAACTACGGTGGCCAGTGGGATATCGCGCAAGCTGCCCAGCGCCTGGCGCGTGAGGTTCAGGCAGGCCATTTGCGGCCTGACGACATCACCCCGGGGTTGCTGCAGACTTGCCTGGCCACCGGCGAGCTGCCTTTGCCTGACCTGTGCATCCGTACCGGTGGTGAGCACCGCATCAGCAACTTCCTGCTATGGCAGCTGGCGTATGCCGAGCTGTATTTCTCCGACCTGTACTGGCCGGATTTCAAACACGAGGCCATGCGCAAAGCACTGGCCGAATTCGCATCGCGCCAGCGCCGCTTCGGTAAGACCAGCGAGCAGGTCGAGGCTGGAGCTCGTGCTTAATGCTTAAACAACGCATCATTACAGCGCTGATCCTGCTGCCGGTCGCGCTGGGCGGTTTCTTTCTGCTCAACGGCGGGGATTTCGCCCTGTTCATCGGCTTCGTGGTGACCCTGGGTGCCTGGGAATGGGCGCGTCTGGCCGGGCTTGTGGCTCAGCCTCTGCGTATCGCCTATGCCGCGGTGGTCGCTGGCGCGCTGATGCTGCTGCACCTGATGCCGGACCTGGCCCCGTGGGTGCTCGGGGCTTCGGTCATCTGGTGGGGGTTGGCCACCTGGCTGGTACTGACCTACCCACGCAGCAGCGAACTATGGGCCAGCGCCGCTTGCAAGCTGTTGATCGGCCTGTTGATCCTGCTGCCTGCCTGGCAAGGCCTGATGCTGCTCAAGCACTGGCAGCTAGGTAATTGGCTGATTTTGTCGGTGATGGTGCTGGTCTGGGCTGCCGACATCGGCGCCTATTTCTCCGGTCGTGCCTTTGGCAAACGCAAGCTCGCCCCACAGGTAAGCCCCGGCAAGAGCTGGGAAGGGGTATATGGTGGCCTGGCGGTCAGCCTGGCGATCACCCTTGTGGTCGGTATCAACCGTGGCTGGGGCTTCGGCCAATTGCTGCTGGGGTTGCTGGGCGCGGCCCTGGTGGTCATGTCTTCGGTGATCGGTGATTTGACCGAGAGCATGTTCAAGCGCCGCGCCGGTATCAAGGACAGCAGCAACCTGCTGCCTGGACACGGCGGTGTGCTCGATCGCATCGATAGCCTGACCGCAGCCATCCCGGTCTTTGCCGTGCTGCTGTGGGCCGCTGAATGGGGTGTTATGTGAGCACCGTGCAGCGGATTACCGTGCTGGGCGCTACAGGCTCGATTGGCCTGAGCACCCTGGATGTGATTGCGCGCCACCCTGAGCGCTACCAGGTCTATGCGTTGAGCGGCTACACCCGTATCGATGACCTGCTGGCTCTGTGCGTTCAGCATCGCCCGGCTTATGCCGTGGTACCCAACCCTGAGGCTGCGGTGCGCCTGCGCCTGGGGCTGGCCGATGCTGGCTGCGCTACCCAAGTGCTGGAAGGGGAGGCCGGGCTGTGCGAGGTTGCAGCCGCACCGCAGGTGGATGCAGTAATGGCGGCCATCGTCGGTGCCGCCGGCCTGCGCCCGACCTTGGCTGCGGTCGAGGCGGGCAAGAAGGTGCTGCTGGCCAACAAGGAGGCGCTGGTGATGTCCGGCGCTTTGTTCATGGAGGCGGTGCGCCGCAGTGGTGCGGTACTGTTGCCGATCGACAGTGAACACAACGCCATTTTCCAGTGCCTGCCGGGCGATTACGCCCGTGGCCTGAGCCAGGTAGGTGTGCGCCGCATCTTGCTGACCGCCTCGGGTGGTCCGTTTCGCGAAACACCGCTGCCGGCCTTGGTCGACGTCACCCCTGAGCAAGCTTGCGCCCACCCCAACTGGTCAATGGGCCGGAAGATTTCGGTGGACTCGGCCAGCATGATGAACAAAGGCCTGGAACTGATCGAAGCCTGCTGGCTATTCGATGCAGCGCCGGCCAAGGTCGAAGTGGTGGTGCATCCTCAAAGCGTGATCCACTCGCTGGTCGACTACGTCGATGGCTCGGTGCTGGCTCAGTTGGGCAACCCGGATATGCGCACGCCCATCGCCAACGCACTGGCTTGGCCTGAGCGTATCGAGTCGGGTGTTGCCCCGCTGGATTTATTCGCCATCGCCCGCCTGGACTTCCAGGCGCCTGACGAGCTGCGCTTCCCGTGCCTGCGCCTGGCGCGACAGGCAGCTGAAGCGGGTGACAGTGCACCTGCGGTGCTCAACGCGGCCAATGAGGTCGCGGTCGAGGCATTTCTCCAGCGGCGTATCCGCTTCCCGGAGATCGCGAGTATGATCGAGCAGGTGCTTGAGCAAGAACCTGTCGTGCCTTTGCTGTCGCTGGAGGCTGTATTTGCCGCCGACCAACGTGCGCGCGAATTGGCGCGCGAGTGGCTGAGGCGACATGGCCGTTGAGGCCGGTGGCGCTGCCAGGGTTCTGCTGAACGTCATTCGGAGATAGATATGACTGCGCTCTACATGATTGTCGGCACCCTGGTGGCCCTGGGTGTATTGGTCACATTCCACGAGTTTGGCCACTTCTGGGTAGCCCGGCGCTGCGGTGTCAAAGTACTGCGGTTCTCCGTGGGCTTCGGTACACCACTGCTGCGCTGGCATGATCGCCAGGGCACCGAGTTCGTGGTGGCCGCCATCCCGCTGGGTGGCTACGTGAAGATGCTCGATGAGCGCGAAGGCGATGTGCCGACGGCACTGGCCGACCAGGCGTTCAATCGCAAGTCGGTGCGCCAGCGCATTGCGATCGTGGCCGCAGGCCCGATTGCCAACTTCCTGTTGGCCATCGTGTTCTTCTGGCTGCTGGCCATGCTCGGCACGCAGCAGATCCGTCCGGTGATCGGTGGCGTCGAGCCGGGAAGCTTGGCCGCTTCTGCTGGCCTGGCCGCCGGTCAGGAAATTGTCTCGGTCGATGGCAAGGCGACCAGCGGTTGGTCAGCCATCAATCTGCAGCTGGTCAGGCGCCTGGGCGAGAGCGGCACTTTGCAGCTCGGTGTGCGTGACGAGGGCAGCAGTGCCGAGCGCCAACTGCCAATCAAACTGGATCATTGGCTCAAAGGTGCCGACGAGCCTGACCCTATCCAGTCCCTGGGCCTGCGCCCGTGGCGGCCTATGGTGTCTCCGGTGCTTGCCGAGATCGACCCGAAGGGCCCAGCGGCATCTGCTGGCCTGAAGGTCGGCGACAAACTGCTTGCCCTCGACGGGGCGGCGTTGAACGATTGGCAGCAAGTGGTGGACAGCGTCCGCGCCCGGCCGGATGCCGCTGTGGTGTTGCGCGTCGAGCGCGATGGCGCGGCCCTGGATGTGCCGGTCACCCTGGCTCACAAAGGGGAAGGCAAGGCTGTCGGTGGCTACCTGGGGGCAGGCGTGAAGGGCGGCGAATGGCCGGCAAACATGCTACGAGAAGTCAGCTATGGGCCGCTGGATGCCGTTGGCGAAGGCCTATCGCGTACCTGGAACATGAGCGTGCTGACCCTCGAGTCGCTCAAGAAAATGCTGTTCGGGGAGCTCTCGGTAAAAAACTTGAGTGGACCGATAACCATTGCTAAAGTGGCGGGCGCTTCAGCCCAGTCCGGCGTGGGGGATTTCCTGAATTTCCTGGCCTACCTGAGCATAAGCCTGGGGGTTCTTAACCTGCTGCCCATTCCAGTACTGGATGGGGGGCATTTGCTGTTTTACCTGGTCGAGTGGGCGCGCGGTCGTCCGCTGTCGGAACGGGTGCAAGGTTGGGGGATTCAGATCGGTATCAGTTTGGTCGTAGGGGTGATGTTGCTCGCCCTGATCAACGATCTGGGTCGACTATAAAAGCTTCGCACAATTGCGAGCCTGCCGTTTCCATACGGCGGTTGTTTATTGCCAGTTGGAATAAAAGGACTTCATGAAACGTCTGCTGCTAACTGCGGTCATGTCCGCACTGATGATCGCTGAAGTTCACGCCGAGTCCTTCACCATCTCCGATATTCGTGTCACCGGCCTGCAGCGGGTATCCGCTGGCAGCGTGTTCGGCGCTTTGCCGCTGAACGTTGGCGACCAGGCCGACGACAAGCGTCTGGTGGACTCCACCCGCTCGCTGTTCAAGACTGGCTTCTTCCAGGACATTCAGCTCAACCGCGACGGTAATGTACTGATCATCAACGTGGTCGAGCGCCCGTCGGTGTCGAGCATCGAGATCGAAGGCAACAAGGCGATCAGCACCGACGACCTGATGAAGGGCCTGAAGCAGTCGGGCCTGGCTGAGGGCGAGATCTTCCAGCGTGCTACCCTTGAAGGCGTGCGCAACGAGCTGCAGCGCCAGTACGTTGCCCAGGGCCGCTACTCGGCCGAGGTAGACGCTGAAGTGGTGCCCCAGCCGCGCAACCGCGTAGCCCTGAAGATCAAGATCAACGAAGGCACCGTCGCTGCCATCCAGCACATCAACATTGTTGGCAACACGGTGTTCAGCGACGAAGAGTTGCAGCAGCTGTTCGAGCTCAAGACCACCAACTGGTTGTCGTTCTTCAAGAACGACGACAAGTACGCCCGCGAAAAACTGTCCGGTGACCTGGAGCGCCTGCGTTCCTACTACCTAGACCGCGGCTACATCAACATGGACATCGCCTCTACCCAGGTGTCGATCACCCCGGACAAGAAGCACGTCTACATCACCGTCAACGTCAACGAAGGCGAAAAGTACACCGTTCGCGACGTGAAGCTGTCGGGTGACCTCAAGGTGCCGGAAGACCAGGTCAAGTCGTTGCTGCTGGTGCAGCCTGGCCAGGTGTTCTCGCGCAAGGTGATGACCACCACCTCCGAGCTGATCACCCGTCGCCTGGGCAACGAAGGCTATACCTTCGCCAACGTCAACGGCGTGCCGCAGCCCAACGATCAGGACCATACCGTCGACATCATGTTCGTGGTGGACCCTGGCAAGCGCGCGTACGTCAACCGTATCAACTACCGCGGCAACACCAAGACCGAAGACGAAGTGCTGCGCCGCGAGATGCGCCAGATGGAAGGTGGCTGGGCGTCGACCTACCTGATCGACCAGTCCAAGACTCGTCTGGAGCGCCTGGGCTTCTTCAAGGAAGTCAACGTCGAAACCCCGGCCGTGCCAGGCACCGACGACCAGGTCGACGTCAACTACAGTGTCGAAGAGCAAGCTTCCGGCTCGATCACCGCCAGTGTCGGTTTCGCCCAGAGCGCTGGCCTGATCCTGGGTGGCTCGATCAGCCAGACCAACTTCCTCGGCACCGGTAACAAGGTATCCATCGGCCTGACCCGTTCGGAATACCAGACCCGCTACAACTTCGGCTTCGTTGACCCCTACTTCACTGCCGACGGCGTGAGCCTGGGCTACAACGCCTTCTACCGCAGCACCGACTACAGCGACCTCGACGTCGACGTGGCCAGCTATGCCGTGGATAGCCTGGGTGCCGGTGTGAGCCTCGGCTACCCGATCAGCGAAACCTCGCGCCTGACCTATGGCCTGAGCGTTCAGCAGGACAAGATCAAGACTGGTAAGTACACCGTCGACGAGATCTTCGACTTCCTCGAGAAGGAAGGTAAAAGCTTCACCAACTTCAAGGCCTCGATCGGCTGGTCCGAGTCGACCCTGAACAAAGGTGTCCTGGCAACCCGCGGTCACTCCCAGAGCCTGACCCTGGAGAGCACCATTCCGGGTAGTGATCTGTCGTTCTACAAGCTCGACTACCGCGGCCAGTTGTTCAAGCCGATTACCAGCGACTACACCCTGCGCCTGCACACGGAACTGGGCTATGGTGATGGTTTCGGTGGCACCTCGGGCTTGCCGTTCTACGAGAACTACTATGCTGGTGGCTTCAACTCTGTGCGTGGCTTCAAAGACAGCACTCTTGGTCCGCGCAGTACGCCAAGTCAGGGTACAAACCCAGGTACGATCAAGGATCCGGACCAAGACCCACTGCCGTTCGGTGGCAACGTGCTGGTCCAGGGTGGTGTGGAGCTGCTGTTCCCGCTTCCGTTCGTCAAGGATCAGCGCTCGCTGCGGACCTCGGTGTTCTGGGACGTAGGTAACGTGTTCGACACCAACTGCGGCAGCAAGCCTGATTGCGAGAAGGTCGGTTTCTCGGGCATGGCCAGCTCCGTCGGTTTGGGTGTGACCTGGATCACTGCACTGGGCCCGTTGAGCTTCAGCCTGGCGATGCCGGTCAAGAAGCCGGACGATGCTGACACCCAGGTGTTCCAATTCTCTCTGGGCCAGACCTTCTAAGGTCGGCCCTTGCTTAACGACAACGGTTTTTCCAGGAGTGCATCGTGCGTAAATTGGCTCAACTGGCCGTAGTGGCCGCGGCGCTGGTCGCCACCCCGGCTTTCGCCGA
Organism: Pseudomonas sp. 51_B; assembly: GCF_017491595.1. Lineage (NCBI taxonomy): Bacteria > Pseudomonadati > Pseudomonadota > Gammaproteobacteria > Pseudomonadales > Pseudomonadaceae > Pseudomonas > Pseudomonas sp. 51_B. The sequence continues at coordinate 197,255 of NZ_JAFGYW010000003.1, read as the reverse complement.
AATGAAAGTCGCTGTGCTGAACTATCAGATGGCCCTGCTCGAATCCGATGCCGCCAAGAAGTACGCGGTCGACGCCGAGAAAAAGTTCGGCCCGCAGCTGACCAAACTGAAAAGCCTGGAAAGCAGCGCCAAGGGCATTCAGGACCGTCTGATCAAGGGCGGCGACAAGATGCAACAGCAAGAGCGCGAGCGCCTGGAGCTGGAATTCAAGCAAAAAGCCCGTGACTTCCAGTTCCAGTCCAAGGAGCTGAACGAGGCCAAGGCCGTTGCTGACCGCGACATGCTCAAGCAGCTCAAGCCCAAGCTGGACGGTGCTGTCGAGGAAGTGATCAAGAAGGGCGGCTACGACCTGGTTCTCGAGCGCGGTGCGGTCATCGATGTCAAACCTCAGTACGACATCACCCGCCAAGTTATCGAGCGTATGAACCAAGCGCGTTGATATGACCGTGACCATGACGCTCGGCCAGCTGGCCGAGGCCCTCGGGGCCACACTGAAAGGCCCTGAGGCGCTGCAGATCACTGGGCTGGCCACCTTGCAGGAGGCTGGCCCGGGTCAGTTGAGCTTTCTGGCCAACCCGCAGTACCGCAAGTACCTGGACGACTGCCAGGCTGCGGCCGTCCTGCTCAAGGCGGCCGATGCCGAAGGTTTTGCCGGCCATGCGCTGATCGTGGCCGACCCGTACCTGGCCTATGCGCGTATTTCTCATCTGTTCGACCCCAAACCCAAGGCTGTGGCGGGTATTCATCCCAGCGCCGTGGTGGCTGAGGACGCGCAGGTGGACGCCAGTGCAAGTGTCGGGCCGTTCGCGGTCATCGAAAGCGGTGCGCGCATCGGTGCTGGTGTCTGCATCGGCGCTCACTGCTTCATTGGCGCACGCTGTGTGATCGGTGAGGGTGGCTGGCTGGCACCGCGGGTCACGCTGTATCACGACGTGACCATTGGCAAGCGCGTAGTCATTCAGTCGGGTGCCGTTATCGGCGGCGAAGGCTTCGGGTTTGCCAACGAGAAGGGTATCTGGCGCAAGATTGCCCAGATAGGCGGCGTCACCATCGGTGACGACGTGGAAATTGGCGTCAACACCGCCGTTGACCGTGGTGCACTGTCGGATACCCGGATCGGCGATGGGGTCAAGCTCGACAACCAGATCCAGATCGCTCACAACGTGCAGATCGGTGATCACACGGCCATGGCTGCCTGCGTGGGTATCTCGGGCAGTGCGCGCATCGGCAAGCATTGCATGCTGGCAGGTGGTGTAGGGCTGGTGGGCCACATCGATATCTGCGACAACGTATTCATTTCCGGAATGACCATGGTGACCCGTTCGATCACTGAACCAGGTTCCTATTCATCCGGTACCGCCATGCAGCCATTGGCTGACTGGCGCAAGAGCGCGGCGCGTATTCGTCAGCTCGATGACATGGCCAAGCGCCTCCAGCAGGTGGAAAAACGTGTCGATACCGTGACCTCAGGTGGCCAGCCGGCATCAGAAGGCTGATACCATTTCCTGAGCAAGAGTGAACAGTCGCTAGCTGGCTCCTCTTTGGATTGCAAAAGGAGCGTGTGGTCAGCACCTGCGCTCCCTATTCTTATTACAGGCTTCCCCCCGAAATGATGGACATCAACGAGATTCGCGAATACCTGCCTCACCGCTACCCGTTCCTGCTGGTAGATCGCGTGACGGATCTGGACTTCGAGGCCCAGAGCATTCGTGCCTACAAGAATGTCAGCATCAACGAGCCGTTCTTCAACGGCCATTTCCCAGCGCACCCGATCATGCCGGGTGTTCTGATCATCGAAGCCATGGCCCAGGCGGCCGGCATCCTGGGCTTCAAGATGCTCGATGCCAAGCCCGCCGACGGCACCCTGTACTACTTCGTTGGTTCCGACAAGCTGCGTTTCCGCCAGCCTGTGCTGCCAGGCGACCAGCTGGTACTGGAAGCCAAGTTCCTCAGCCGCAAAAGCATGATCTGGAAGTTCGAGTGCCGTGCTCTGGTTGACGGCAAGGCAGTATGCTCGGCCGAGATCACCTGTGCGGAACGCTCCCTATGACTTCGATTGATCCAAGGGCGATCATCGACCCGTCGGCCAGGCTGGCCGACGGCGTCGAGGTTGGCCCGTGGTCTATCGTTGGCCCCGATGTCGAAATCGGTGAAGGCACGATCATCGGCCCGCACGTGGTGCTCAAAGGCCCGACCCGGATTGGCAAGCACAACCGCATCTACCAGTTTTCATCGATTGGCGAAGACACCCCTGACCTCAAGTACAAGGGTGAGCCGACGCGGCTGGTCATCGGCGACCACAACGTGATCCGCGAAGGTGTGACCATTCACCGTGGTACGGTCCAGGACCGTTCGGAAACCACCCTGGGTGATCACAACCTGATCATGGCCTATGCCCACATAGGCCATGACAGTGTCATTGGCAACCACTGCATCCTGGTCAACAACACCGCGTTGGCCGGGCATGTGCATGTTGGTGACTGGGCGATCCTCTCCGGCTTCACCCTGGTGCATCAGTACTGCCACATCGGCGCCCATGCGTTCTCTGGCATGGGCACGGCGATCGGCAAGGATGTGCCGGCTTTCGTCACGGTGTTCGGCAGCCCTGCCGAAGCCCGCAGCATGAACTTCGAAGGCATGCGCCGGCGTGGCTTCAGCGATGAGGTCATCCATGCCTTGCGCCGCTCCTATAAGATCGTCTACCGCCAAGGCCTGACTGTCGAAGAGGCGGTCAAGGAGCTGGAAGAGCTCGCGGCCAAGCACGATCAGGTCGAACTGTTCCGCCAGTCGATCGTGAACTCCGCCCGCGGCATCACCCGCTGAAATGGGGCAGCTTTGCGTAGCCCTGGTCGCAGGTGAGGCCAGCGGCGATATTCTCGGGTCCGGGCTGATGCGCGCCCTCAAGGCGCGCCATCCCGATATCCGTTTCATCGGCGTGGGCGGCCCGCTGATGGAGGCCGAAGGCCTGCAGTCGTACTTCCCGATGGAGCGCCTGGCAGTCATGGGCCTGGTCGAGGTACTGGGGCGTCTGCGCGAGCTGCTAAAGCGCCGCAAAGCGCTGGTCCAGACCCTGATCGGCGAACGGCCCGATGTGTTCATCGGTATCGACGCGCCAGACTTCACCCTTAACATCGAACTGAAACTGCGCCAGGCCGGAATCAAGACAGTGCACTATGTCAGCCCGTCAGTCTGGGCGTGGCGGCAGAAACGTGTGCTGAAGATCCGCGAAGGTTGCGACCTGATGCTCACGCTGTTGCCGTTCGAGGCGCGTTTCTACGAAGAACAGGGCGTACCGGTGCGCTTCGTGGGCCACCCCTTGGCCGATACCATCCCGTTGACGGCAGACCGGCACGCCGCTCGCAGCGCGCTGGGGCTGGCCGACGGGCCAGTGGTGGCGTTGATGCCGGGAAGCCGGGGCGGTGAGGTGGGGCGCCTGGGCACGCTGTTCCTCGATGCCGCTCAGCGCCTGCGTGAGCTGGTGCCTGGGGTGCAGTTCGTGCTGCCCTGCGCAAACCTTGCGCGGCGTGCTCAGGTGGAGCAGATGCTGGCAGGTCGCGACCTGCCGTTGACCTTACTCGATGGTCAGTCGCACCAGGCGTTGGCCGCCTGCGACGCGGTGCTGATTGCCTCTGGTACCGCCACACTCGAGGCGCTTTTGTACAAGCGCCCGATGGTCGTTGCCTATCGCCTGGCACCCTTGACTTACTGGATACTCAAGCGCCTGGTGAAAAGCCCTTACGTCTCGTTGCCCAACCTGCTGGCCCAGCGTGAGCTGGTGCCGGAGCTGTTGCAGGATGCCGCGACCAGTGAAGCCTTGGCGCAGACCTTGGCGCCGCTGATCGCCGGGGGTGCCCAGCAGACCGAACGCTTCGATGAGATTCACCGCACCCTGCGCCGCGACGCCTCCAACCAGGCGGCCGATGCAGTGCTGGCCTTGCTCAAGGACCGCTGATATGCAGATTGGATTGGACTTCAACTTGGTCGAAGACCTGGTGGCCGGCGTTGACGAGGTCGGGCGCGGCCCGCTGTGTGGTGCAGTGGTCACGGCGGCGGTCATTCTCGATCCGGCTCGGCCGATCCTGGGCTTGAACGATTCGAAGAAACTCACCGAAGCCAGGCGTGAGGCATTGTTCGACGAAATATGTGAAAAAGCGTTGAGCTTTTGCATCGCCCGCGCTGAAGTCGATGAAATCGACCGGCTCAACATCCTGCATGCCACCATGCTGGCCATGCAGCGTGCGGTTGAAGGGCTGCACATCACACCGAAGCTGGCCTTGATCGACGGTAATCGTTGCCCGCAACTGGCCGTTCCGGCTGCACCGGTGGTCAAGGGCGACAGCCAGGTGCCGGCCATTGCCGCCGCATCGATTCTGGCCAAGGTGACCCGGGATCGGGAGATGAGCGCATTCGAGCTGATCTACCCTGGCTACGGCATCGGCGGGCACAAAGGCTACCCTACTGCAGTGCACCTGGAGGCCTTGGCGCGGCTGGGCCCCACTCCCATCCATCGGCGCTCATTCGGCCCGGTGCGCGCCGCGTGGGAAGCCCGAGCAAGCTTCACTCACGCACTGATCTGATCCAATGGGGCCGCTATGCGGCCCCAAATGCTTCGAGCATTTACGCTACAATCGCGCCCTTGTCGTTCAGCACTGCTACAGGACTTTCCATGTCGGTTCCCTTCGTTCACCTGCGCGTCCATTCCGAATTCTCGCTGGTAGACGGCCTGGTGCGGATCAAGCCGCTGGCCAAGGCGCTGGCGGGGATGAACATGCCTGCGGTGGCGATCACCGACCAGAGCAACATGTGCTCGCTGGTGAAGTTCTACAAAACCGCCATGGGCGCCGGGATCAAACCGATCTGTGGCGCCGACCTTTGGCTGGCCGGCGCCGACCCGGAAGCACCGCTGTCGCGCATCTGCTTCCTGGCCATGAACCCCCAAGGCTACCGCAACCTCACCGAGCTGATTTCCCGTGGCTGGACCGACGGTCAACGCAACGGGCTGGTGATTGTCCAACGCGAGTGGATTGCCCCTGCCAGTGATGGGCTGATTGCCCTGTCTGCGGGCAAGGAAGGCGACATCGGCATGGCGCTGGCGAGCGGCCGTCAGGCTGAAGCCCAGGCCCTGCTGCGCGACTGGATGGGCATGTTCCCAGACCGCTTCTACGTCGAGGTGCAGCGCACCAACCGTGCGGGTGACGAAGACTACGTACACGCCGCCGTGGCCCTGGCCGACCAGCTCGGCGCGCCGTTGGTGGCCACCAACGACGTACGTTTCATCAAGCAATCGGACTTCGATGCTCACGAAACCCGGGTTTGCATCGGCGAAGGCTGGACCCTCGACGACCCGCGCCGGCCGCGCAACTACAGCGACCAGCAGTACCTGAAGTCGGCCGAAGAAATGGCCGAGCTGTTCAGCGACCTGCCCGATGCAATCGCCAACACTGTGGAAATCGCCAAACGCTGCAACATCCAGGTGCAGCTCGGCAAGTACTTCCTGCCCGACTTCCCGACGCCCAATGGCATGGGTATCGACGATTATCTGCGCCATGTCTCGCACGAAGGCCTGGAGGAGCGCCTGGCGGTGCTCTGGCCGAAAGAGACCACGCCCAACTACGAAGAAAAACGCCAGGTCTACCTGGACCGGCTGAAGTTCGAACTGGACATCATCATCCAGATGGGTTTCCCCGGTTACTTCCTCATCGTTATGGACTTCATCAAGTGGGCCAAGAACAACGATGTGCCGGTAGGCCCGGGCCGGGGTTCGGGTGCCGGTTCCCTGGTGGCCTACGTGCTGAAGATCACCGACCTCGATCCGCTGGCCTACGACCTGCTGTTCGAGCGCTTCCTCAACCCTGAACGTATTTCCATGCCCGACTTCGACGTCGACTTCTGCATGGATGGCCGCGACCGGGTGATCGATTACGTGGCCGAAGCTTATGGCCGTAATGCCGTGAGCCAGATCATCACCTTCGGCACCATGGCCGCCAAGGCGGTGGTGCGCGATGTGGCGCGGGTGCAGGGCAAGTCCTACGGCCTGGCCGACCGGCTGTCGAAGATGATCCCGTTCGAAGTGGGCATGACCCTGGAGAAGGCCTACGAGCAGGAAGAGATCCTGCGCGACTTCCTCAAGGGCGACGAAGATGCCCGCGAAATCTGGGACATGGCGCTCAAGCTCGAAGGGGTGACCCGAGGCACCGGCAAGCATGCCGGTGGCGTGGTCATCGCGCCAACCAAACTCACCGACTTTTCGCCGATTGCCTGTGACGAGGAGGGCGGCGGCCTGGTGACCCAGTTCGACAAGGATGACGTCGAGGCGGCGGGCCTGGTGAAGTTCGACTTCCTTGGCCTGCGCACCTTGACCATCATCAAGTGGGCGATGGAAATCATCAACCGCGAGCAGGCCAAGCAGAACCTGCCTGACGTCAACATCGATTTCATCCCCCTGGATGACCGCAAGACCTACGAGTTGCTGCAGAAAGCCGAAACCACGGCGGTGTTCCAGCTCGAATCCCGCGGCATGAAAGAGCTGATCAAGAAGCTCAAGCCCGACTGCCTGGAAGACCTGATCGCACTGGTGGCGTTGTTCCGCCCCGGCCCGCTGCAATCGGGCATGGTGGACGACTTCATCAACCGTAAGCACGGCCGTGCCGAACTGGCCTACCCGCACTCCGACTACCAGTACGAAGGCCTCAAGCCGGTGCTGGCGCCCACCTACGGCATCATTCTGTACCAGGAACAGGTGATGCAGATTGCCCAGGTGATGGCAGGCTACACCCTGGGCGGTGCAGACATGCTGCGCCGGGCAATGGGTAAGAAAAAGCCTGAAGAAATGGCCAAGCAGCGGGGCGGCTTCATCGAAGGTTGCGTTGCCAACAACATCGATGCTGATCTGGCCGGTAACATCTTCGACCTGGTGGAAAAGTTCGCAGGTTACGGCTTCAACAAATCCCACTCGGCCGCCTATGGGTTGGTTTCTTATCAGACTGCATGGCTGAAAACCCACTATCCTGCGCCTTTCATGGCAGCGGTACTCTCAGCGGACATGCACAACACCGACAAGGTGGTGGTGCTGGTCGAGGAAGTGCGCAGCATGAAGCTGCGCCTCGATGCGCCGGATGTGAACTTCTCCGACTTCAAGTTCACCGTCAACAACGATGGCCGCATCGTCTATGGCCTGGGTGCGATCAAAGGCGTCGGTGAGGGCCCGGTGGAGGCCATCGTCGAAGCGCGTGCCCAAGGCGGGCCGTTCAAGGACCTGTTCGACTTCTGCGAGCGCATCGACCTCAAGCGGGTCAACAAGCGCACCCTCGATGCCTTGATCCGCAGTGGTGCCCTGGACCGGTTGGGCCCACATTTCCATGACGAGATCAAGGCGTATCACGCCAGTATCGACATCAACCGCGCCACCTTGCTGGCGGCGCTGGGCGAGGCCATCAAGGCCGCCGAACAGGCTGCGCATACCGCCGACAGTGGCCATGTCGACCTGTTCGGCGGCATGTTCGACGCCGCAGACGTGGACGTCTATGCCAACCACCGCAAGGTGCGTGAGCTGACCCTCAAGGAGCGCCTTAAAGGCGAGAAGGACACCTTGGGCTTGTACCTCACCGGCCATCCGATCGACGAATACGAAACCGAGATCCGCCGTTTCGCCCGCCAGCGCATCATCGATCTCAAGCCCTCGCGCGAGACTCAGACCATCGCCGGGATGATCATTGCCATGCGGGTGATGAAGAACAAGAAAGGCGACAAGATGGGCTTCGTCACCCTCGATGACCGCTCCGGGCGCATCGAGGCTTCGCTGTTCGCCGACGCCTACGTGGCGGCCCAGTCTTTGCTGCAGACCGATGCCATGGTGGTGGTCGAAGGCGAGGTCAGCAACGACGACTTCTCAGGCGGCCTGCGCCTGCGGGTCAAGCAGGTGATGACCATGGAGGATGCACGCACCAAGCTGGCCGAGAGCCTGCGCTTGAAGGTGGCCCATGAGGCACTCAAGGGCGACCGCCTGAAATGGCTGGGCGAGTTGATCACCCGGCATCGCGGCGCCTGCCCGATCACCCTCGAGTACACCGGCAGCGATGCCAAGGCCATGCTGCAGTTCGGTGACCAGTGGTCGATAGACCCGGCCGACGGCCTGATTCAGGCACTGCGTGACCAGTTCGGACGTGAGAACGTCTTCCTGCAATATCGTTGAATCGACGAAATTTAATCTCGACCTATATGCGCCTGATCCCTTAAGGTATGGCGCCAAACGGATCAACCGGCCGGCCGCCTGGCCGTAGACCCAAGACGGATGACTATGAACCCGAATTTTCTCGATTTCGAACAGCCGATTGCCGACCTGCAAGCCAAGATCGAAGGCCTGCGCCTGGTAGGCAACGACAACTCGCTGAACATCAGCGATGAAATTGCCCGTCTGCAAGACAAGAGCAACACCCTGACCGAAAGCATCTTCGGCAACCTGACCAGCTGGCAGATCGCCCGCCTGGCGCGCCACCCACGTCGTCCTTACACCCTGGACTATCTGGAGCACATCTTCACCGAGTTCGAAGAGCTGCACGGCGACCGCCACTTTTCCGATGACGCCGCCATTGTTGGTGGTACCGCGCGTCTGGATGGCAAGCCGGTGATGGTCATCGGGCACCAGAAGGGCCGTGAAGTGCGTGAAAAGGTACGCCGCAACTTCGGCATGCCGCGCCCTGAGGGCTATCGCAAGGCCTGCCGCCTGATGGAAATGGCCGAGCGCTTCAAGATGCCGATCCTGACCTTCATCGACACCCCGGGCGCCTACCCTGGCATCGACGCCGAAGAGCGTAACCAGAGCGAGGCCATCGCCTGGAACCTGCGGGTCATGGCTCGTCTGAAAACCCCAATCATCGCTACCGTGATCGGTGAGGGTGGTTCTGGCGGTGCACTGGCCATCGGCGTGTGCGATCAGCTGAACATGCTGCAGTACTCCACCTACTCGGTCATCTCGCCCGAAGGCTGCGCCTCGATCCTGTGGAAGACCGCCGACAAGGCTGCCGACGCCGCCGAAGCCATGGGCATCACTGCCGAGCGCCTGAAAAGCCTGAACATCGTCGACAAGGTCATTGAGGAGCCGCTGGGCGGCGCCCACCGTGATCCGGCCAAGATGTCCGAGAGCATTCGTGCCGACTTGGTACAGCAGCTGGACATGCTCGGCAAGCTCGACCACGACACCCTGCTGGCCCGTCGTTACGACCGCTTGATGAGCTACGGCCTCTGATTCATCCCAGGGCCGCGCTGCGGCCCATATGGGCGCGGCTTCACCCGCGAAACAGGCGATGCGGTGCACGGCACTGGCTTCGCGTGGGTTCGCGGGCAAGCTCGCATGGATCCGGTTATCAAGCCAAGTGAGGCGCACATGATCAACCTCACCCCTTGGCGCAACGCCCCCACCTGGTACATCGCTTTCTCTGGCGGCCTCGACTCAACCGTGCTTCTGCACCTGTTGGCCGAATACGCCCGCCAAACTTCAGCTCCTGCGCTGCGTGCCTTGCACATCCATCACGGCCTGCAATCGGCCGCCGACGCCTGGCCGGCCCACTGCCAAGCCATCTGCGACAAGCTCGGCATCGAGCTCCAGGTCATCTACGTCCAGGTTTCCTCCAGCGCCAGCCTCGAACAGGCCGCCCGCGACGCGCGATATGCAGCCTTCGAGCAGATCCTCGCGCCCGGTGAAATCCTGTTCACCGCTCATCACCGCGACGACCAGGCCGAAACCTTGCTCCTGCGCTTGCTGCGCGGCGCCGGGTTGCGTGGCCTGGCGGCAATGCCTGCGCAGCGACGATTAGGGCAGGGCAGCCTGGTTCGGCCATTGCTGGGAACCTCGCGTCAGCAGTTGCATGACTACGCCCACGCCAATGAGTTGGTGTGGATCGAAGACCCGACGAACGTGGATACCACCTTCGACCGCAACTACCTGCGCGCAGAGATGTTTGCGCCATTGCAGCAGCGTTGGCCCCAAGCCCGCCAGAACATCGCCCGCTGTGCAGAACACCTGGGGGAGGCTCTGGGCTTGCTCGATGAATTGGCTGCAGGCGACCTGGCGCAAGCCGTGCAGGGCGCAGCACCTGCCTGGGCAACGTTGCCCTCGCTCGACTTGGCGACGCTTGTCCGATTGTCGCCTGCGCGCCAGCGCAATGCCTTGCAATACTGGCTCAGCAAGCGAACCCGGTTACCCGACACGCGGCATTGGGCGGGCTGGGCAAATCTGCGGGACGCGGCGGCGGATGCGCAGCCGGTCTGGCGGCTCGCTGACGGGTGCCTGCTGCGTAGCCAGGGGCGCATCTGGTGGTTGAGCGGGGACTGGCTGCAAACACCCAAAGGTGAGTACCCATGGGCAGACCCCGGCGCCAGCCTGGCGCTGCCTGGCAACGGCTACGTGCGTCTTGATGTCGCTGGGCCGCAGAGCGATCTGCACATCGCCTACCGCCAGGGCGGTGAGATGCTGGATGTCGCCGGGCGCGGGCGACGCGACCTCAAGCGCCTGCTCAACGAGTTGCAGGTCCCGCACTTTGTGCGCCCGCGCCTGCCCTTGCTGTTTTGCGGCGAACGCTTGCTGGCGGTGGCCAATCTGCCATCCTTGGCCCAAGCCGATTGCCAGCTTCATTGGGCGCTGCCGACGAACGCGCAAGGTTTGAGCTGAAGGGTACATTCCGGTAGACTACCCTCCCTTCTTGATACAACTTCTGTGGCTTCCCCGGAAACACAGCAGTTGCCGATTACCAAGCAGTTTTTTGCTGGGCTGATTCTGAAAATGACGAGCGAGCTCCATGCCGGGAATACTCCTGGTCTGTACAGACGCGGCAGTTTTTCGAGATGCACTGTGATTGACGCAGGTGATCGGGGGCTTCGGCCTTCCTTCGCTTTCTCCGGCGGCGCTGGCCGCCTTAACGCAGACTTCTAGGGTTTTTCATGACGCGCTACATATTCGTCACGGGCGGTGTTGTTTCTTCATTGGGGAAAGGCATTGCCTCGGCTTCCCTGGCGGCCATCCTGGAAGCGCGGGGCCTGAAGGTCACCATGCTCAAGCTGGATCCGTACATCAACGTCGATCCGGGCACCATGAGCCCGTTCCAGCATGGTGAGGTGTTCGTCACCCACGATGGCGCCGAGACCGACCTGGACCTGGGCCACTACGAGCGGTTCATCCGCACCACCATGACCCAGAACAACAACTTCACCACCGGCCGCATCTACGAGCACGTGCTGCGTAAAGAGCGCCGTGGTGACTACTTGGGCGCGACCATCCAGGTCATTCCGCACATCACTGACGAAATCAAGCGCCGCATCATCAAGGGTGCAGGCGATGCCGACGTGGCCCTGGTGGAGATCGGCGGTACGGTGGGCGACATCGAATCGCAACCGTTCCTCGAGGCGATCCGCCAGCTGCGGGTGGAAGTAGGCTCCAAGCGCGCCATGCTGATGCACCTGACATTGGTACCCTACATCGCCACTGCTGGCGAGACCAAGACCAAGCCGACTCAGCACTCGGTCAAGGAACTGCGTTCCATCGGCCTGCAGCCTGACGTATTGATCTGCCGTTCCGACCACCCGGTCGATGCCTCGTCGCGCCGCAAGATCGCGCTGTTCACCAACGTCGAAGAGCGTGCGGTGATTTCGCTGGAAGACGTCGACACCATTTACAAGATCCCAGGTGTGCTGCACGCCCAGGGCCTGGACGACTTCGTCGTCGAGCGTTTCGGCCTGCAGTGCAACAGCGCCGACCTGTCCGAGTGGGACAAGGTCGTCGATGCCAAGCTCAACCCTGAGCAGGAAGTGACCATCGCCATGGTCGGCAAGTACATGGAGCTGCTGGATGCGTACAAGTCGCTGATCGAAGCGATGAGCCACGCCGGCATCACCAACCGAACCAAGGTCAACCTGCGTTACATCGACTCCGAAGACATCGAGAACCAGGGCACCAGCCTGCTCGAAGGCGCCGATGCCATTCTGGTGCCAGGCGGTTTCGGCCTGCGTGGCGTGGAAGGCAAGATCACGGCCGTGCAGTACGCCCGTGAGAACAAGGTGCCGTACCTGGGCATCTGCCTGGGTATGCAGGTGGCCGTGATCGAGTTCGCCCGCAACGTAATGGGCTGGAAAGACGCCAACTCCACCGAGTTCGACCGCAACAGCGGCCATCCGGTGGTCGGCCTGATCACTGAGTGGGCCGATGCCACAGGTGCCGTCGAAACCCGTACCGAAGCGTCCGATCTGGGCGGTACCATGCGCCTGGGCGCGCAGGACTGCCAACTGGCTGCCGGCTCCAAGGTCCACGACTGCTATGGCAAGGACGTGATTACCGAGCGTCACCGTCACCGCTACGAAGTCAACAATAACCTGCTGCCTCAGCTGGTTGATGCTGGCCTGGTGGTATCTGGTCGTTCCGAGGACGGCGCGCTGGTCGAAGTGGTCGAATCCAAAGATCACCCATGGTTCGTGGCTTGCCAGTTCCACCCGGAGTTCACCTCCACCCCGCGTGACGGCCACCCGCTGTTCAGCGGCTTCGTCAAAGCGGCCCTGGCCCAGAAGAACAAAGCCTGATTTTTTCAGGTCTTTGATGAGTTTTCCGACGGTTAAAGCCGCGCAAGGCTCATTTCTCGGGTAAAGTACGCCGCGATCTTCCCCTGACCGTTCGGTCAGGGGTCGCTTCTGCCAGGCCTGCCTGCTGCGTCCCCGCCTGGTGCAAGGCAAGAATTTCCTAAAGTTGCGTTGTTTTCGTCAATTCTGGAGTGCTTACAACAATGGCAAAAATCGTCGACATCAAAGGTCGTGAAGTTCTCGATTCGCGTGGCAACCCCACTGTGGAAGCCGATGTACTGCTCGACAACGGCATCATCGGCAGCGCTTGCGCGCCGTCCGGTGCTTCCACCGGCTCGCGCGAAGCGCTGGAGCTGCGTGATGGCGACAAGAGCCGTTACCTGGGCAAGGGCGTGTTGAAGGCCGTCGCCAACATCAACGGCCCGATTCGTGACCTGCTGCTGGGCAAGGATCCTTCCGACCAGAAGGCCCTGGACCGCGCCATGATCGAGCTGGACGGTACCGAGAACAAGGCCAAGCTGGGCGCCAACGCCATCCTGGCCGTGTCCCTGGCTGCCGCCAAGGCCGCTGCACAGGACCAGGATCTGCCACTGTACGCGCACATCGCCAACCTCAATGGCACCCCAGGCCAGTACTCCATGCCGGTTCCGATGATGAACATCATCAACGGCGGCGAGCACGCCGACAACAACGTCGACATCCAGGAGTTCATGGTTCAGCCCGTTGGCGCCAAGACCTTCTCCGACGGCCTGCGCATGGGCACCGAAATCTTCCACCACCTCAAAGCCGTGCTCAAGGCCCGTGGCCTGAACACTGCCGTGGGTGACGAGGGTGGTTTCGCCCCGAACCTGGCTTCCAACGAAGACGCCCTGGGCGCCATCGCCGAAGCTGTGGAAAAGGCCGGCTACAAGCTGGGCACCGACGTGACTCTGGCATTGGACTGCGCGGCTTCGGAGTTCTACGAAGACGGCAAGTACAACCTGTCCGGTGAAGGCAAGTCGTTCGACGCCGAAGGGTTTGCCGAGTACCTCAAAGGCCTGACCGAGCGCTTCCCGATCATCTCGATCGAAGACGGCCTGGACGAGTCCGACTGGGCTGGCTGGAAAATCCTCACCGACAAGATCGGTACCAAAGTACAGCTGGTGGGTGACGATCTGTTCGTGACCAACACCAAGATCCTCAAGGAAGGCATCGAGAAGGGTATCGGTAACTCGATCCTGATCAAGTTCAACCAGATCGGCTCGCTGACCGAAACCCTGGAAGCCATCCAGATGGCCAAGGCTGCCGGCTATACCGCGGTGATCTCGCACCGCTCCGGTGAAACCGAAGACTCGACCATCGCCGACCTGGCTGTGGGTACCGCTGCTGGCCAGATCAAGACTGGTTCGCTGTGCCGTTCCGACCGTGTCTCGAAGTACAACCAACTGCTGCGCATCGAAGAGCAACTGGGCGCCAAAGCGGTTTACCGTGGTCGTGCCGAGTTTCGCGGCTAAGCAAGAGATGGTAAAAAGACAGCAACCGAGGCTGTCGGGGCTTGGGTACTGAATTTCGGTACCCAGCCATCCGGCGCTTCATGCGGGTTTCTGTCCACGAAGCCTGGCCTCGGCCAGGCTTCGTGCTATATGACGTCCGTGTGCGGCGGTCTTTAATCTGGATACCTTGATGCGCAGTCCCTATTGGTTGTTCCTTGTCCTGCTTGTGCTGCTCGGTGGCCTGCAATACCGCCTTTGGGTGGGTAACGGCAGCCTGGCGCAAGTGGCCGAGCTCAAGCAGCAGATCGAAGAACAGCATGCCGAGAATGAACGGCTGCTGGAGCGTAACCGTGTGCTCTATGCCGAGGTGCTGGAGCTCAAAAAAGGTATGGAGACCGTTGAAGAACGGGCTCGTCATGAACTTGGAATGGTCAAAGAGGGCGAAACCCTCTACCAGCTGCCGCAAAAATGATTGAACCCTTACCGGCTTTCTGGGCCGTGATCCCTGCAGCGGGCGTGGGTGCCCGCATGGCTGCCGATCGCCCCAAGCAATACCTGGAGCTGGCTGGGCAGACGCTGCTCGAGCATAGCCTCGATTGTTTCCTTGGCCACCCCTCGCTCAAAGGCGTGGTGGTCAGCATCGCCGAAGACGACCCTTACTGGCCTCGGCTTGGCTGCGCCAGTGATCCGAGTATTCAGCGTGCACCGGGCGGTCGTGAACGTGCCGATTCGGTGCTCAATGCCTTGTTGTTGTTGCATGCCCAAGGGGCATCGGAGCACGACTGGGTGCTAGTGCACGATGCGGCGCGGCCGAACCTGGCCCGTAGTGACCTGGACAAGCTGCTGTCGGAGTTGGCCGGTGACGCCGTCGGTGGGCTGCTGGCGGTGCCGGCTCGGGATACGCTCAAGCGTGCCGATGCCAGTGGGCGGGTCGCCGCGACGGTGGACCGCAGCACCATCTGGCAAGCGTATACGCCGCAGATGTTTCGCTTGGGCATGTTGCATCGGGCATTGGCCGAGAGTCTGGTTTCCGATGTGGTAGTGACCGATGAGGCTTCTGCCATCGAGTGGTCTGGGCAGGCGCCGCGCCTGGTCGAGGGGCGCAGTGACAACATCAAAGTCACCCGACCGGAAGACCTGGAGTGGTTGCGTCAGCGCTGGGCGGGCAGGCGCTGATCAACCGTTACTGCTCCGGTCTGGTTGCGTGCGAACCCGCCCGTAAGGGTGGCGCTAATCTGAAAACCTGCGCAGCCCCGGCAGGTTTATCCGCGAAAACGCCGGCCTGGGCAGATGCGTCAATCCTCCCGCACCCTAGACATGCCGATACTCCGGCAGGCCGCCTAGGCCCTCTTTCAGATAATCAACCAGCCGCCTGACCTTCGGCGACAGATGCCGCTGCTGCGGATACAACGCCCATACCGCCGTATTCGGCGGCTGGTGCCCCTCAAGCAACGACACCAGTGCGCCAGAGTTCAGGTGTTCGAGCACGTAGTAGTCAGGTAACTGGCACAACCCCATGCCCAACAACGCGGCATCCAGCACCGCCTGGCCACTGTTGCAACGCCAGTTGCCCTGTACCCGCTGACTGATCTCACGGCCATCGTATTGCAGTGCCCACAGATCGGAGCTGCCGATCAGGCAGTTGTGCCTGGCCAGTTCGGAAAGACTGTGCGGCCGCCCGTAGCGCTCCAGGTACGCCGGCGACGCGCACAAGTACATGCGCCGCGGTGCAAGGCGCGTGGCGATCAGCCGCGAGTCGGCCAGCCGGCCGAGGCGAATGGCCAGGTCCATGCCTTCGTGCAGCAGGTCCAGGGTGCGGTTGCTCAGCTCCACTTCGACCCGCAATTGCGGGTACAGCGCCATGAAGCGGGTCACCAATGGCACGATGAAGCGCTCGCCGTAGGCCACCGCACAGGTCATGCGCAGCAGGCCCTTGGGCTCGCTGGCAAGGTCACCCATGGCGCGCAAGGCTTCTTCACGGCCGTCCTGCAGGCGCTGGCAGTGTTGCAAGAAAGTCTGCCCAGCTTCGCTCAACGCTACCCGGCGGGTACTGCGGTAGAGCAAGCGGGTTTGCAGGCGCTCCTCCAAGCGAGCGATCTGCCGGCTGATATGGGACGACGATACGCCCAAGCGCTCGGCGGCCGCCGTGAACTGACCGGACTCGGCCACGGCGACAAATTCGTCAATGCCTTCCCAACGGCTGCTCATGAATTATCCCTGTATGGCAATAATGTTTTGGCTTGGCTCGGATTATTTATCAAAAGTGGCTGGATTACACTGCTGGATTGAATCGATCCTCTGTCTGGAGACCCTGTGATGATCAAGTCCCGTGCTGCCGTAGCCTTCGAGGCCAAGAAACCCCTGGAAATCGTCGAAGTCGACGTGGCCATGCCCAAGGCCGGCGAGGTGCTGCTGCGCGTGGTCGCCAGTGGTGTTTGCCACACCGACGCCTACACCTTGTCCGGTGCCGACCCTGAAGGCATCTTCCCGTCGATCCTCGGCCACGAAGGTGGGGCGATCGTCGAAGCCGTGGGCGAAGGCGTGACTTCGCTGGCGGTGGGCGATCACGTGATCCCGCTCTACACCCCCGAATGCGGCAAGTGCAAATTCTGCCTCTCCGGTAAGACCAACCTATGCCAAGCCATCCGCGCCACCCAAGGCAAAGGCTTGATGCCCGACGGCACCACGCGCTTCTCGTACAAGGGCCAGCAGTTGTTCCATTACATGGGCACCTCGACCTTCTCCGAGTACACCGTACTGCCCGAAATCTCCGTGGCCAAAATTCAGAAAGAAGCGCCGCTGGAGAAGGTCTGCCTGCTCGGTTGCGGGGTCACCACCGGCATCGGCGCGGTGCTCAATACCGCCAAAGTGAAAGCCGGTGACACCGTGGCCATCTTCGGCCTGGGCGGTATCGGGCTGTCGGCGGTAATCGGTGCGGTCAAGGCCAAGGCTTCGCGCATCATCGCCATCGACATCAACCCAGCCAAGTTCGAAATCGCCCGTCAACTGGGCGCCACCGACTGCATCAACCCCAAAGACTACGACCGCCCGATCCAGGAAGTGATCGTGGACCTCACCGACGGTGGCGTGGACTTTTCGTTCGAGTGCATCGGCAATGTGCAACTGATGCGCGCGGCGCTGGAATGCTGCCACAAAGGCTGGGGCGAGTCGGTGATCATTGGTGTCGCCGGGGCCGGCCAGGAAATCGCTACCCGCCCGTTCCAGCTGGTGACTGGCCGCGTCTGGCGTGGTTCGGCATTCGGCGGGGTGCGTGGCCGCAGCGAGCTGCCAAGCTATGTGGAAATGTCCGAGAAGGGTGAGATTCCGCTCGATACCTTCATCACCCATACCATGGGCCTGGAGGACATCAACAAAGCCTTCGACCTGATGCATGAAGGCAAGAGCATCCGTAGCGTGATCCACTTCTGAGGTCAGCCATGAGCCTGGATAACATCTCCTGCCAGAAAAGCTTCGGCGGCTGGCACAAGCGTTACCGGCATCACTCCAAGGTGCTGGGCTGTGACATGGTGTTCGCTGTATATCTGCCACCACAGGCCGAGCAGGGCGAGAAACTGCCGGTTCTGTACTGGCTCAGCGGCCTCACCTGCACCGATGAGAACTTCATGCAGAAGGCGGGTGCCCAGCGCCTTGCCGCAGAACTGGGGCTGATCATCGTCGCACCCGACACCAGCCCGCGGGGCGAGCAGGTGCCGGGCGACCCTGAGGGTGCTTGGGATTTTGGCCATGGCGCCGGGTTCTATCTCAACGCCACCCAGCAACCTTGGGCGCAGCACTACCGCATGCATGACTACGTGGTGCAGGAACTGCCAGCACTGATCGAGGCGCACTTCCCAGCGTCCGACCAGCGCAGCATCAGCGGCCATTCCATGGGTGGGCACGGCGCGCTGGTCTGCGCATTGCGCAATCCAGGGCGCTATCGCTCGGTGTCGGCATTTTCGCCGATCAGCAATCCGATCGATTGCCCGTGGGGTGAAAAAGCCTTCAGCCGCTACCTGGGTGAAGACCGTGCGCGCTGGCGCGAATGGGACGCCAGCGTGTTGCTGGCCGAAACCCCGGCAGGCCAGTGCCCGCCGGTGCTGGTGGATCAGGGCGACCGCGACGATTTCCTCGAGAAGCAACTCAAGCCCGAGGCATTGGAGCTGGCCGCACGCAAAGGCGGGCATGAGCTCGTTCTGCGCCTGCAGCCTGGCTACGATCACAGTTACTACTTCATCGCCAGCTTCATCGATGAGCACTTGCGCCATCACGCGGTGGCCCTTGGGCGCGTGTAGGCGTCTTGGCGGGCCGCCCAGATGGCAACCCAATAGCGGCTAAAGCAGGTAGAATCACGCCCTGACTCAATCAGGGCGTTCTTCTATGCGTATTGGCCACGGCTACGATGTGCACCGTTTCTGCGACGGTGATTTCATTACCCTGGGTGGGGTGCGTATCCCTCACAAATACGGCCTCCTGGCCCATTCCGACGGTGACGTGCTGCTGCACGCACTGAGCGACGCTTTGCTCGGTGCCGCGGCGCTGGGCGACATCGGCAAGCATTTCCCCGATACCGACCCGCAATTCAAAGGCGCCGACAGCCGTGTGCTGCTGCGTCACGTGGTCGCGATCGTCAACGCCAAGGGCTGGCAGGTCGGTAATGTCGACGCCACCATCGTTGCTCAGGCTCCGAAAATGGCCCCGCACATCGAAACCATGCGTCAGCTGATCGCCCAAGACCTGCAGGTTGAACTCGACCAGGTCAATGTCAAGGCCACCACCACCGAGAAGCTTGGCTTCACCGGGCGTGAGGAGGGTATTGCCGTGCATGCGGTCGCCCTGTTGCTGCCAGCATGACCGAACTGGACTTGCTGGGCCCGCGGGCCACGGGCCAATCGTTGGGCAGCGCCGTGCTCAAGGCCGTGGCTGAAGACTTCCAGGTCGACGAGGTACTGGACATCCCGCTGTCAGGTCAGGGCGAGCACCTGTGGTTGTGGGTCGAGAAGCGTGATCTCAATACCGAAGAGGCTGCCCGCCGGCTGGCCCGCGCTGCCGGTGTGCCAGTGCGCTCTATCAGCTATGCCGGGCTCAAGGACCGCCAGGCCTTGACCCGGCAGTGGTTCAGCCTGCACCTGCCGGGCAAGGCCGACCCGGATCTGGCACGGGCTCAAGACGATACCCTGCGCATCCTCAAGCAGGTGCGCCACCAGCGCAAACTGCAGCGAGGTGCCCATTCGGCCAATGGCTTCACCCTGCGCCTGACCGCGCTGGCGGCTGATCGTCAGGCCCTCGATGCTCGGTTGGAACAACTCAAGCGACAAGGGGTGCCCAACTACTTTGGTACCCAGCGATTCGGCCATGGCGGTGGCAATGTCCACGATGCTCAGGGCTGGGCCGCCCGCCGGGCTTTGCCGGAGCAACGCAACGTGCGCTCGCGCCTGCTGTCGGCAGCGCGCAGCTATGTGTTCAACCAGGTACTGGCGGCACGTGTAGCCGATGGCAGCTGGCAGCGCGCACAAGTTGGAGACCTGCTGGCGTTTACCGATAGCCGTAGCTTTTTCCAAGCAGGCGAGCAGGAATGTTGCGATCCTCGTTTGAGCATTCTTGATCTGCACCCCACCGGCCCCTTGTGGGGGCAGGGGCCGTCGCCTGCGGCTGAGGCGACTTGCGCGCTGGAGACAGCGATAGGCGAGCGTCACGCGGCGCTGTGCCAATGGCTCGCCGATGCGGGCATGGATCACGAACGGCGAATACTGCGGCTCCCTATTGGCGGCCTGACGTGGCATTATCCCGAGCCTGATATCCTGCAACTGGAATTCGTCCTTCCGGCCGGATGCTTCGCCACCGTGGTGGTGCGCGAGCTTGTTGATCTGGTGCCGGCAGGGCAGACGGACAGCCCATGCGTATTCTGATTTCGAACGACGACGGTGTTACCGCACCGGGCCTCGCCGCGCTACATGATGCGCTCGCGGATTATGCCCAGTGCGTGGTGATCGCCCCGGACCAAGACAAAAGCGGCGCCGGCAGCTCGCTGACACTGGACCGGCCGCTGCATCCTCAGACGTTGGCCAATGGTTTCATCAGCCTCAATGGCACGCCGACCGATTGCGTGCACCTGGGCCTCAATGGCTTGTTGCCTGAGCCGGTGGACCTGGTCGTCTCGGGCATCAACCTGGGGGCGAACCTGGGGGATGATGTGATTTACTCCGGTACGGTCGCTGCCGCGCTGGAGGGCCGCTTCCTGGGCGGCACTTCGCTGGCCTTCTCGTTGTTGTCGCGACAGCCTGACAATCTGCCGACCGCCGCCCACTTCGCCCGCCGCCTGGTGGAGGCGCTGCCGCGCCTGCAACTACCACCGCGCACTGTGCTCAACGTGAACATTCCCAACCTGCCGTTGGAGCACATCCGCGGCATTCAGCTGACCCGCCTTGGTCACAGGGCACGGGCGGCGGCGCCGACCAAAGTGGTCAACCCGCGTGGCAAGGAAGGTTACTGGATCGCCGTGGCGGGCGACGCCGAGGACGGCGGGCCGGGCACCGATTTCCATGCGGTCATGCAAGGCTACATTTCGATCACTCCATTACAGCTGGATCGAACGTTCAACGATGCCTTCGAACAGCTCGACGGCTGGCTGGAGGGCCTGCTCTGATGCGTGATCAGGACGATCTGCAGCGCCGTGGCGGTATTGGCATGACCTCGCAGCGTACTCGCGAGCGGCTGATCCAGCGCCTCTACGAGGAAGGGGTGTCCAACGCCAAGGTGCTGGAGGTGATTCGCCGCACCCCGCGCCACCTATTCGTCGACGAGGCCCTGGCGCACCGGGCTTACGAAGACACGGCGCTGCCGATCGGGCACAACCAGACCATCTCTCAGCCCTTCATGGTGGCGCACATGAGCGAGCTGCTGCTGGAGGCGGGGCCGCTGGACAAGGTACTGGAGATCGGCACGGGTTCGGGCTACCAGACGGCGATCCTGGCGCAGTTGGTCGAACGGGTGTTCTCTGTGGAGCGCATCAAGGTGCTGCAAGACCGGGCTAAGGAACGCTTGGTAGAGCTCAATCTGCGCAATGTGGTGTTCCGTTGGGGCGATGGCTGTGATGGCTGGCAGGCGCTGGCCCCCTACAATGGCATCATCGTCACTGCTGTGGCTGCTCAGGTGCCGCAGGCGCTTCTCGACCAACTGGCGCCCGGTGGACGCATGGTCATCCCAGTCGGCCCGGCTGGCGAGGTGCAACAGCTGATGCTGATCGTTCGCGAAGAGCATGGGTTCACCCGTCGCGTGCTTGGCCAGGTGCGGTTCGTACCGCTGCTCAACGGCCCATTGGCCTGATCCGGCACGAATATTTGCACCCGCAACGAATTCCTGCGCTGCGGGCCTGTCTATCAGGCGGGGCCTAAGCCCTGCCATTGCGGCTTGGCTCGGTTATAATTGCAACAATATTGCATTTCACATCGTCTTATCGGTTTATCGGTTTTTGGCACCATGAGGGGAGCGCGGGTGGGGCACACAGGCATCGGGCAGCGCAAGGATGGGTCGGTTTTCAAGCTTCTGGCGATTGCACTGGCCGTGGGCGCCCTGCTCACGGGTTGCTCCAGCACAGGCTCCAGCGGTGCCCGCGTGGTCGACCGCAACGCAGCTGCGGCCAAGCGCCCCGCTGTGACGACGGGGCAATACATCGTCAAGCCTGGCGACACGTTGTTCTCCATCGCATTTCGTTATGGGTGGGACTACAAGGAGCTCGCTGCACGCAACGGCATCGGCGCCCCGTATACCATTCGTCCCGGCCAGGCGATCCGTTTCAGCAGTGGGTCCTCCAGTAGCACCACGGTGGTTTCCAACCCCTCATCCTCCAGCAAGACTACGGTCATTCGTCGCCCTGCCGGCGGGCCTATCAACCCTCCCCAAAGCGGCGGAAAGTCGACGCCAACAACGCCTGTTGCGCCTACGCCGGTGGTTGCCACGGTGCCCGCCGCAGAGCGCGCGGTGGGTAAATGGGCATGGCCGGCCAATGGCGTGCTGATTGGAAAATTCGCTTCAAACGGTAGTTTGAATAAAGGCATTGATATCGCCGGTGATTTGGGACAGCCTGTTTTTGCTGCGTCTGATGGTGCGGTGGTCTACGCCGGGAGTGGTTTGAGGGGCTACGGCGAGCTGATCATCATCAAGCACAGCGATACCTACGTCAGTGCCTACGGTCACAACCGCAGGCTGTTGGTTCGGGAGGGGCAGCAGGTCAAGGCGGGGCAGTCGATTGCTGAAATGGGGTCAACGGGCACTGATAGGGTGAAGCTGCATTTCGAGATTCGCCGTCAGGGCAAACCCGTCGATCCGCTCCAGTTCCTGCCACGTCGTTGATCGTTGTACCTGGCCTGTTCCTCTGAAGTAGAGGGGACGGGCTCCTGCGTTGCCAGGGAGACAGGCGTCGCATGAGTCTGAGTTCGAACTCAGCAAAGGACTATAACAATGGCTCTGAGTAAAGAAGTGCCGGAGTTTGACATCGACGATGACGTCCTCCTGATGGAGACGGGCATCGTTTTGGAAACGGATGTGGTGTCAGACGAACCTGCTGTACCTTCGGTTCGGACCAGAGCCAAAACAGGCTCTTCGCTCAAGCAGCACAAGTACATCGACTACACCCGAGCGCTCGATGCCACTCAGCTGTATCTCAACGAGATCGGCTTCTCGCCGCTGCTCTCGCCGGAAGAGGAAGTGCACTTTGCGCGCTTGTCGCAAAAGGGTGACCCCGCCGGCCGTAAACGCATGATCGAAAGCAATCTGCGCTTGGTGGTGAAAATCGCCCGGCGTTATGTCAACCGTGGCTTGTCTCTGCTCGATTTGATCGAAGAGGGCAACCTGGGCTTGATTCGGGCAGTGGAGAAGTTCGACCCGGAACGCGGCTTCCGCTTCTCGACCTACGCGACTTGGTGGATTCGCCAGACCATCGAGCGGGCGATCATGAATCAGACCCGCACCATCCGCTTGCCTATCCACGTGGTCAAAGAGCTCAATGTCTACCTACGTGCCGCGCGGGAGCTGACGCAAAAGCTCGACCACGAACCATCGCCGGAAGAAATCGCCACACTGCTGGAAAAACCGGTTGCAGAGGTCAAGCGCATGCTTGGCCTCAACGAGCGGGTATCCTCGGTGGATGTTTCGCTCGGACCGGACTCGGACAAGACGCTGCTCGACACCCTGACTGACGATCGCCCGACCGACCCGTGCGACCTGCTGCAGGATGACGATCTGTCGCAGAGTATCGACCAGTGGCTGGGTGAGTTGACCGACAAACAACGCGAAGTGGTGGTGCGTCGCTTTGGCCTGCGGGGGCACGAAAGCAGCACATTGGAAGATGTGGGCTTGGAGATTGGCCTTACCCGTGAGCGCGTGCGACAGATCCAAGTGGAAGGGCTCAAGCGCCTACGCGAAATACTTGAGAAAAACGGCCTGTCCAGCGAGTCACTGTTCCAATAAGCCTGGCATCACCGTCCGCAAAACGCCTCGATGACCTCGGGGCGTTTTTGTTTGTGTTGCCTGGCGCTGCAGGCGACACATGCATGGAGGGCTAGCTCGGTTTTTGAGGTGCAAACATGTGAATGGCGCTACCACTGATTCATCGCGTGTAAGCTTTTGCTTACTCTTTATGTAAGCCATCAGTGCAACTGCCAGTAAATCAAAGGCGTTTTCAGCTAGAGATTTTTCGTATCTATTTGATTTTCAGCGATTTTTTAGCTGTGTGGAAGTGTGTCCCCAGTAATATTCAGAGAGAAGCTGCAGTTGCCTGCTTTGGGGAACTCGCTAGTATTCGAACTGTGCACACGGACATGCACAGGTTCTCAGGGAGAGAGCCAAGGACATCGCAAGAAGCGATTTCATCAGGACGATGTTTGGGACAAGCAGGGACTACGGAAAAAATGTGGGCGGGTCAAACCGCCCCTTTTTTTTGCCCGTAATAAACGAAAAAAGGCCCTTTGCGGGCCTTTTTTGCTCTGGGCGTTTAGCGCTCCAGGTCGGCGATCTTGCCAGGCTTGCCATCCCACTCTTCGGCGTCCGGCAAGGCCTCTTTACGCTCGGTGATGTTCGGCCAGACCTCAGCCAGTTCGGCATTGAGCTCGATGAAATTCTCCATGCCAGCGGGGATCTCGTCTTCCGAGAAGATCGCCTGGGCCGGGCACTCAGGCTCGCACAGTGCACAGTCGATGCACTCGTCCGGGTGAATCACCAGGAAGTTCGGGCCTTCGTAGAAGCAGTCCACCGGACAGACTTCCACGCAGTCGGTGTATTTGCATTTGATGCAGTTGTCGGTGACGACGAAGGTCATTTCTAGTTCTCTCCTCAGGCGACGGCGGCGGCCCTTCCTCTCGGGGCCGCGCGGTGTGCGGGCATGTGGCTGCAGGCCAGGCTAATAACCTGCAGCACCAGCAAACCGCGGCGGATTCTACCAGCTTGTAGTGGGCGCCGTTATAACAGGTTCTTTAGTTGATATAGCGTTTCGATAGCTTGACGCGGGGTCATGTCATCCAAGTCCAGCTTGCCCAGCTTCTCGATGGCCGGGTGTGGCAGGCTGGCGAACAGGTCGCTCTGGTGCGGAACGTGCGGCTCGTCCTTGGCCTTTTTCGTGACCGGTGTTTCATGGGGCAGGCTGGTGGTTTCCAGCCGGCCCAGGTGCTCACGTGCGCGCAGGATCACTGGCGCAGGCACTCCAGCCAGCTGCGCCACGGCCAGGCCGTAGCTCTGGCTGGCCGGGCCAGGCAGCACATGGTGCAGGAAAACGATACGCTCGTTGTGCTCGGTAGCGTTCAGGTGCACGTTGGCCACCAGCGGTTCACTCTCCGGCAGCACGGTCAGCTCGAAGTAGTGGGTGGCGAACAAGGTATAAGCACGCAGTTGGGCCAGGCGCTCGGCGGCGGCCCAGGCCAACGATAGGCCGTCGAAGGTGCTGGTGCCGCGGCCGACTTCGTCCATCAGTACCAGGCTACGGTCGGTGGCGTTATGCAGGATGTTGGCGGTTTCGCTCATCTCGACCATGAAGGTTGAGCGCCCTCCGGCCAGGTCGTCGCTGGAGCCGATGCGGGTGAAGATGCGATCGACCAGCGACAGCTCGCAGCTGGCTGCTGGCACGAAGCTGCCGATGTGCGCCATCAGTACGATCAGTGCGGTCTGGCGCATGTAAGTGGACTTACCGCCCATGTTGGGGCCGGTGATGATCAGCATGCGCGTGCTGTCGTCCAGCCCCAGGTCGTTGGCCACGAACGGTGTGGTCAGCACCTGCTCGACCACCGGGTGGCGGCCCTGCTCGATGCGCAGGCAGGGCTCGTCGGTGAAGCGTGGGCAGTTCAGGTCGAGGTTCAGCGCACGTTCGGCAAGGTTGCTCAGCACGTCGATCTCGGCCAGCGCAGCGGCGCTGTCCTGCAGCGGCGCCAGGTGACTGATGAGGGTTTCCAGCAGCGCGTCATAGAGCATCTTCTCGCGCGCCAGGGCGCGGCTCTTTGCCGACAGCGCTTTATCCTCGAAGGCCTTGAGCTCGGGCGTGATGAACCGCTCGGCGCCTTTGAGGGTCTGGCGGCGGATGTAGTCGCCAGGTGCCTGCTCGGCTTGCTTGGTCGGCAGCTCGATGAAGTAGCCATGCACGCGGTTGTAGCCGACCTTGAGGTTGGCAAGGCCGGTGCGGGCCTTTTCACGGGCCTCGAGGTCGATCAGGAACTGGCCGGCGTTCTCGCTGATTGCCAGCAGCTCGTCCAGCTCGCTGTCGTAGCCGGCTTTGAGTACACCGCCATCGCGAATCACCGCTGGCGGGTTGTCGATGATCGCCCGCTCCAGCAGGCTGGCCAGTTCCGGATAGGTCCCGGTGATCGCGGCCAGGCGCGCCAGGTGCGGTGCCTCCAGCTCGCTCATGGCATTCTGCAATTCGGGCAGCGCGCCAAGTGCATCGCGCAGGCGCGCCAGGTCGCGCGGGCGGGCATTGCGTAGGCCGATACGAGCGAGGATCCGCTCGATATCGCCGATTTCCTTAAGCTGAGGTTGCAGCTTTTCGAAGCGGTAACCGTCGAGCAGGCAACGGATCGAATCCTGGCGTGCCTGCAGCACCTTGAGGTCACGCAGTGGGCGGTTCAACCAGCGGGTCAGCAGGCGGCTGGCCATGGCCGTCTGGCAACGGTCGATCACCGACTGCAGGGTGTTGTCCCGTCCACCTGCCAGGTTCACATCCAGCTCCAGGTTGCGGCGGCTGGCACCGTCCAGAATGACCGTATCGTCCAGGCGCTCGTGGCGCAGGCTGCGCAGGTGCGGCAGGGCGGTACGCTGGGTTTCTTTGGCGTAGGTCAGCAAACAGCCGGCAGCGCCAATGGCCAGGGTCAGCTTGTCACAGCCAAAACCTTTCAGGTCTTTGGTTGCGAATTGCTGGCACAGGGCCTTGCGTGCCGAATCCCGATCAAAGTCCCACGGCGCGCGACGACGGGCCCCGGGGCGCTTTTCGGCGGGCAGGTCGCGTGGCCAGTCGTCCGGGATCAGCAACTCGACCGGGTTCAGGCGTTCGAGTTCGGCCAGCAGGTTTTCCCAGCCCTTGATCTCCTGCACGCTGAAGTTGCCACTGGTGATGTCCAGCACCGCCAGGCCGAACAGGCGTTCGTCACCGAGCAGGGCGGCGATCAGGTTGTCGCGGCGCTCGTCGAGCAAGGCCTCGTCACTGACCGTGCCGGGGGTGATGATGCGCACCACCTGGCGTTCCACCGGGCCCTTGCTGGTGGCTGGGTCGCCGATCTGCTCGCAGATCACCACCGACTCGCCAAGCTTGACCAGCTTGGCCAGGTAGCCTTCCAGCGAGTGGAACGGGATGCCGCACATGGGGATGGACTGGCCGGCCGACTGGCCGCGCGCGGTCAGGGTGATGTCCAGCAGTTTCGCGGCTTTCTTTGCATCTTCGTAGAAGATTTCGTAGAAGTCGCCCATGCGGTAGAACATCAGCTGGTCCGGGTGCTGATTTTTCAGCTTCCAGTACTGCTGCATCATTGGGGTGTGTGCGGAAAGATCAGACATTCAGGGCCTTACAGCGGGTGATCTGGTTGGCGATTTTCAAACCGGCAATGGTACAGGCTTTTTCAAGCAGATGCAGGCGGGCCAGGTGCATTGCATTTATGCGCGCGCGGCTGCATTATGCACGCTATGCAAATACGCAATGTAGCCACTGTACTCAGACAATTGCTCGACCGCCACGGCCTGTCCCCTACAGAGCTGTACCGGCGCACGGGCGTCCCGCAATCGACCCTGTCGCGTATCCTGGCTGGCAAAATAGTCGATCCTTCAGACAAGCACGTGTCGAAAATTGCCGACTACTTCGGCGTGACCACCGAACAACTGCGCGGTCGAGCCGAGCTGGGCGAAACCCGCGAGGCGACCTTGCCCGCCCACGGCCATGCGGACCTCAGCGATATCAGCCTGTGGGATGATGAAACCCCCGTCGAGGACGACGAGGTGTCTGTACCTTTCCTACGTGAGGTCGAATTGGCAGCTGGATCAGGAAGATTCGTCATCGAAGAAAGCGAGCGAGCGCGGCTGCGGTTCGGTAAACGCAGCTTGCGCCACAACGGCGTGCAATTTGACCATGCCAAATGCGTGACGGTGCGGGGTAATAGCATGCTGCCGGTGTTGCGCGATGGCGCGACAGTTGGAGTCAATACAGGCAAATGCTCTATCGGCGATATCATCGATGGCGATCTTTATGCCATCAACCATAACGGCCAACTGCGAGTGAAACAGGTCTATCGGTTACCTACCGGCATCCGCCTGCGTAGTTTCAACCGCGACGAACACCCCGACGAGGACTACAGCTTCCAGCAAATGCAGGATGAGCAGATCAGCCTGCTCGGCCATGTGTTCTGGTGGGGCATGTACGCCCGCTAACAGCCTTTCTCCATAAAAACCCGCTACGGCGGGTTTTTTTTCGTCCGCAGAAAAGCCCTACAAGGCAGGCGGCGCATAGCCTGCATGCACATGAGCAAAATCTAATGCATAAAAATAGTGAGAAATGCATTGACTGCATATGCACTAATGCATAGCCTGTGTCTCAAGCCGGACAGAAACCGGTTGTTACACAGGCAGCGATGGACAGGCCTCAACTGTCCAGAGGGTTGGCAACTGGCCCGGGTGTGCAGCGTAAAGCACCACGAACAGTTATCCGGCGGGCAGGCGGCCGCGGTCGGAGACACCAATTTGAAGCGCAACCGCATGGCGTCACCAGTCGTGGCCTGCGGTTGAACCAACGCATTACTCAAAGGCCTGGCGAGCCGGGCCTTTTGGAATGCCGAGTGTTTGAACAATACCCAACAAACCCGCCTGCTGGCCCTGCCAGCGGGCATCCATACAGGAGACAGGACAGTGACGAACGAGCAACAAGCGTTGCTGGAGATGCCGCTCTGGCTGGTGATCGTCCTGGCATTGCTGGGCGGCCTGAGCGGTGAAATGTGGCGGGCAGACAAGGCCGGCGCCACCGGTTGGTCGCTGCTGCGACGCCTGGCGCTGCGCTCCGGGGCCTGCATGGTCTGCGGCGTATCGACGGTAATGCTGCTGTATGCCGGCGGCTTGTCGATCTGGGCGGCCAGTGCATTTGGCTGCATGACTGCGGTCGGCGGCGCCGATGTCGCCATGCGGCTGTATGAACGCTGGGCGATCCGGCGCCTGGGCTTGCGCGACAGCACGCAAGCCGACGAGCGATAAGGAGAATATGCATGAGTGAACTGACCACTTTGCACGCGGCAGTGACAACAACTATTCGTGAGGCGATGCCGGAGCTTGCGTCGGTAGATGCCTATACCGCTGTAGGAAATGCCCCGGAGAGACCGGCGCTGCGCCACGGCATCGTGCAAATGACGGCAGATGCAGCGCCGCGCGATGGCCGCTCGGTGCTGATCGCCACCTTCGAGGCGGACATCACCGCCGACAGCGCCAACCCCGAGGCGCGGCTTCAGGGCAGCCTGCTGGCCGCACAGTTGATGGATCTGCTGCGCCAGCAGCATTGGGCACTGGATTTCGTCGAAGCCAGCCGCAATGTCCAGGCGCAGTTCGAGGGCAGCGCCTGGACCGTGCGCTGGGACCAGCCGGTGCTGCTGGGTGAGCCTCGCTGGAGTTGGCCGGACCAGCCTCCGGGCAGCCTCGTGTTGGGTTTTGCGCCTGAGATCGGCCTGGGTAATGAAGCGCGTTACATTGCACCCGAGGACCTTTCATGAGCTACGTCAGCGCCATGCACGACCGCATGCTGGCATGCCTGATCATTCCCTGCCGGGTAGTGGCGGTAGACCTTGCCGCTGCCCGGGTGCGTGTGTCGGACGGCAGTGGCTGGACCAGCGCTTGGTTGCGCTGGCATGCCCAGGCGGCCGGCCAGGCGCGGCACTGGCGGGCGCCCAGCCTGGGGGAGCAGGGCGTGCTGCTCAGCCCCAGTGGTGAGCCTGCCCAAGGCACCTTTCTACCCGGCCTGTATGGCAATGCCGGCAATGCGCCGGACAACCGCGAACAGGTCGAGGTCTGGCGGTTCGCCGATGGCGCATCCCTCAGCTACGACTGGCAGGCGAGCCACTATGACATTCAGCTGCCTGGCGGCAGCGTGAGTATCAAGGTTGGCTCCAATAGCGTGCTGGTCACCGACGCGTCGATCAGCCTACAGGCCCCAGCGATCAATCTCACAGGCAAGGTCACGATCGACGGCCCGCTGCAGGTCAGCGGCGACATCAACGGCGGTGGGCGGATCATCGATACCGCCGGCAACACAGCCAACCACAAACATTGAATAGAGCCCGCCCATGCGGGCTTTCTTTCATCTCAGGAGAATGCCATGCATAGCCATGAACAGGGCGGTGCACCGTGATCGGCATGGACCGTCGCACCGGCCAGCCACTGAGCGGCATCGATCATCTGCGCCAGTCCATTGAGGACATCCTCAGCACACCGCAAGGCAGCCGGCGTATGCGTCCGGAGTACGGCAGCCAGTTGCGGCGTTTCGTCGACCTGCCGGTCAACGAGGGCTGGAAAAGCGCCGTGCAAGCGGAAGTGGCCCGCGCCTTGGGCCGGTGGGAGCCGCGCTTGCAGTTGCAGCGGGTCAAGGTGGTGGCGGTGCTCGATGGTCAGGTGAGTCTGGCCTTGAGCGGCCGCTATCTGGGTGATGAAGCTTTGGTAGAGGTGAGCGTATGAGTCAGGTGGATCTGTCCAAGCTGCCAGCGCCGCAGCTGCTTGAAGACCTTGATTACGAGGCACTGTACCAGGCTGACCTCGAGACCTTTCGCGATTACCTGGGCGAGGCCTGGAACGCCAATCTGGAGAGTGATCCAGTCACCAAGCTGCTGGAGGTGGGCGCCTATCGCAAGCTGCTCAACCGGGCCCGTATCAACGATGCTGCAAAGTCGCTGTTGTTGGCTTACGCCCAGGGTGGCGACCTAGACCAGCTGGCTGCGAACGTCAGCCTGCAGCGCCTGGTTATCCAAGCGCAGGACCTGACCAGCGTCCCGCCCGTGGAGGCGGTACTTGAGGCCGACGATGCCCTGCGTGAGCGGATCCAATTGGTCTATGAAGGCCTGACCACCGCCGGGCCACGTAACAGTTACATCCTGCATGCCCGCAACGCATCGGGGCAGGTGGCTGACGCCACCGCCGAAAGCCCGTCGCCGGCCGTGGTGGAGGTAACCGTACTGAGCCTGGAGGGCAACGGCCAGGCCAGCGCCGAGTTGCTGGCACAGGTGGCGGCCTACCTCAACGACGACGACATCCGCCCGGTTGCCGACCGGGTCAACGTGCGCAGCGCTCAAGTGCTGCCCTATCGCATAGACGCCGTGCTCTACCTGGCGGACAACGGCCCGGAGTACGAGGCGATTCTGGCCGAGTGCCAGCGGCGCCTGGCCGCCTGGATCAACCCGCGCCGGCGGCTGGGCGTACAAGTGGCACGCTCAGGTATCGATGCACAGCTGCATATCGACGGGGTGAGCCGGGTCGAGCTCAATGGCTGGGCCGACATACTGCCCAGCAAGGCCCAGGCAGCCTGGTGCAGCGGCTTTACGTTGAAGCGAGGTGGCTGACATGCAGAGCCTATTGCCGCTCAACCGCACAGCGTTGGAGGGTGCCATTGAGAGAGCAGGCGATGAAGACCTCAAGGTCAGCCTGCGCCAGCTCTATAACCCAGACACCTGCCCATCGGCCTTGCTGTATCAGCTGGCGTGGGCGTGGTCGGTAGATCGCTGGGATGAAGGATGGACTGATGACGTCAAGCGGTCAGTTATCAAATCGTCGTTCTATATCCATAAGCACAAAGGAACGATTGGCGCTCTGCGGCGCGTGGTTGAGCCGTTCGGCTATCTGATCGAGGTGGTCGAGTGGTGGCGGACGTCGCCTCAAGGTGCCGCCGGAACCTTCGCGCTCAAGGTCGGCGTATCGGACTCCGGCATCAGCGACGCCACCTACCGCGAGCTGACGGCATTGCTCGACGACGCACGGCCGGTAAGCCGGCATATGGTCGGCCTGGAAATCAGCCTGGAAACCATCGCAAAGGTGTACCTGGGTATGAACATCAGCGACGGCGACATCTGCGAGGTGTATCCGCCCATGCAGCGAGACATCGAGGTCATTGGCGTGATTGGGCGCGGTGGCCGTGAGACAACAATCGACACACTGGAAATTGCACATGGTTGACCAGAACTCCCAGTTCTACGCGATCCTCACGAATGTGGGCGCGGCCAAGCAAGCCAATGCTGATGCCTTAGGCATTGCTTGGAAAATCACACACATGGGCGTGGGTGACGCCAACGGCGCCGACCCTACCCCTGATGCCACACAAACCCGATTGATCAACGAGTGGCGCCGGGCGCCGCTCAATCAGCTCAAGGTCGATGATAAAGACGCTTCGATCATCATTGCCGAGCAGGTAATTCCAGCCGATATCGGCGGTAAATGGATTCGCGAGATCGGTCTGTACGACGAAGCTGGCGACCTGGTGGCGGTGGCCAACTGCGCGCCGACCTACAAGCCCGTGCTCTCGCAGGGTTCAGGGCGCACTCAAGTGCTGCGCATGAGCCTGGTGGTCAGCAGCGCCGCTAATGTGCAGTTGAAGATTGATCCCAGCGTGGTGCTGGCTACCCGCGAATGGGTTACCGAGGAATTGGCGCGCCAGGACTTCAAGCACTCAGTATTGGCGGCCACTACGGCCAACATCGCCCTTAGCGGCCTACAGACCATCGACGGCGTGCCGTTGACGGCCGGTGCTCGAGTGCTGGTGAAAAATCAGACCACAGCCAGGGATAACGGCCTTTATACGGTAGTGCCGGGCGCTGCCTGGAGCCGTTGCGACGATGCCAACAGCAGTGCCAAGGTTACCCCCGGCCTGCTGGTTTTGGTGGAGAAGGGCACGGTCAACAGCGACAGTGCATGGCAGTTGGTCACCGACGCGCCGATTACCCTGGGGGTTACGGCGCTGTCGTTTGAAATGGCGTTCGGTCGTAGTGGCGTGGCGGCCGGCACTTACCGCAGCGTGCAGGTCGACAAGTACGGCCGCGTGGTGGCGGCGACCAACCCGACTACGGTCGCGGGATATGGCATCACGGATGTTTACACCAAGTCCGAAACCTTCTCTCGCGCTGAAACTACTTCGGCGATTGCGACGGCGGTGGCCAGTGCTGTGGCCGGTCTGGTGGATTCTTCGCCTGCGGCTTTGGACACGCTGAAAGAGCTGGCGATGGCTATCGGCAATGATCCGAACTTTGCCACTACTATGGTCAACGAGTTGGCGAAGAAGGCGCCGCTGGTCAGTCCAGTTTTAACCGGGGACCCTAGAGCTCCGACGCCGAGCGTTGGCGACAATGACACCAGTATCGCCACCACCGCATTTGTTCAGGCTGCCATGGCGGCGTTTGGAGTCGGTACTCAAAGCCCGGCCCTAATCACTGATTTGAATTTAGCCACCTCTGGCGGGTTTTGGAGGGCGGCAGGCGGTGCGGCTAATAGCGTGGGTACGGGGGCAGTCACCGGTTTCACTGTTCCTTATAACGGCACCGGCTGTCTGCAAATACTCAGCCAATTGACTGCTGCCGGGAGTCCATTGCACTGGCGGTCGCAAGTGGCTGGAGTGTGGTCCGATTGGACTCCGTTCGCCGGGCTTTTATCTCCGGTTTTAACTGGGGACCCGAAAGCGCCCACGCCGCCTGTGGGAGACAGCGACACTAGCATTGCAACTACCGCTTTTGTGCAAGAGGCAATGAAGGCTTTCGGGCTTGGTCAGAACAAACTAGCCACCTCGGTTGCCGATATTGACGACCCCACGCTGGCAACGGGTTGGTATCAGGTGGGTTCGGTCACTACAGGAAACAAGCCGGAGACTTTCGGTATCCTTCTTGTAAGCAGCCGCAATAGCGTGAATGCAACGACCGGACGAATTAACCAGATTTTCTATCGGACGGATGGGGCTGTCTGGGCCGCATGGGGGCGAGTCTGGAAGGCAGGTTTTGGAGGTTGGTCGGATTGGTCGACTCAGGCAACATTGGAATCGCCAGTTTTCACGGGTGATCCGAAGGCGCCTACGCCCTCTACTGGGGACAATGACACTAGCGTCGCCACAACGGCGTTTGTTCACAACACCCTATCTTCGTTCGGCATGGGCACTGGGACTGCGGCTGGGGTTGGCGCCGGCACAACGCCGGAACAGTTCGCCGCTCTCCCTGCAGGTAACTATTACTACCAGGCATCGGTTAGCCCCTATCCCGACTTTGCCTTTGTGATGCGCTGCAAATATCAGACTACGCGCGGCTTCGAATTGGCGAACATCCCCTACCAAGATCGATTCTTTGGCCGCGCGAGTAACGCTGACGGCACATGGCGAGCGCCGATTGAGTTGGCAAAAGTTGCTAGCCCTGTTTTAACAGGCGATGTGGGTGTGCCAACTCGCATAACGACGGATCGGTCGGCGAACGCAGCGAGTACGCAATATGTCGCCAACCTGTTGGCATCGTTGGGATGGGGTACGCCTGATCTTTTAGACCTGGCAACAGGAATTGACCTAAACACCTTGAACGTGGGCGGATCCTATCAAGTCAATGGTGCAGCGAATGGGCCAGCTTTCCAAAGCGGCATCCTATTTGTGGTTGGCACTAATGCGCAGTACTACACACACCAATTGTTCTTCCCGCAGAACGTGAACAAAATTTTTCATCGTTGCTCCTACGGTGCAACAAATGGTGTAGCCAATTGGACGGCGTGGGAAGAGGTGCCGACTCTCGACAGTGTTTTGTCGGCGATCAGCAACACGTCACGTAGTTTCAGGCCGCAGGCCGCCGTCGGATTGGCGACCAGTCAGTCGTTGAACACAACGACTCATATGGGTGCGTTATTTCAGTTCAATGCCAACGCTTTAACTGTGACGTTGCCTTCCTCGGTAAACGTAACTGCCGGCACAGTTGTGACGCTCCGCAATCCCCGCGCTTCGACGCAAACCTTGACGGTGGCGGCTGGCAAGATATCTGAAGAAGACGGGACCAGTGACAAGCTAACGCTGCAGGCCTACGAGTGGATTGAGCTGACGTCCTCCGGAAGCAATTGGTTTGTCTCGGCGCGAGGCAAAGTTAAGGAAGTGGCGACGCTCG
The DNA here is from genome assembly GCF_017491595.1 of Pseudomonas sp. 51_B. NCBI lineage: Bacteria > Pseudomonadati > Pseudomonadota > Gammaproteobacteria > Pseudomonadales > Pseudomonadaceae > Pseudomonas > Pseudomonas sp. 51_B. Next base: position 162,625 of record NZ_JAFGYW010000003.1, on the reverse strand, counting down.
ATCAGCTCAACTCGGCAATCGCTAGTGCGACTCCGCCCGGCATGGTAGGACATTTCGCGCTGACTGCACCACCGCCTGGCTGGCTCAAGCGAAATGGTGCCGCTGTATCGCGCACCACCTACGCGGCGCTGTTTGCCGTCATCGGCACTCAATTTGGTGCCGGCGACGGCTCGAGTACTTTCAATCTGCCGGATGACCGCGAGCTTATTGACCGTGCATGGACAGATGGCCTCAACTCGGCTGACGCGGGGCGGGCGCTGTTCTCGGCTCAGGCCGGCCAGAACGCTTCGCATACACATACAGGTGTGGCCACTAGTGCAGGTGCGCATTCGCATACGGCGAGCTTCGCGCGAGAGCGAATTGCGGCTGAGTTTTTAACCGAGGGCGGAAACGCCGTTGTTGGCGATCAGATGAGCGACGGCATTCAAACCGTCACCACGTCAACCTCAGTGAATCACACTCATGGGCTGACCATTAATTCAAGCGGCGGCAACGAAACCCGCATGGCCAACCGGGCTTACTTAGCCTGCATCAAATATTGAGGTAACCATGACAAGAGTTCTTGAGCTGATCGAACCTTCAGCACCGCAGGAGCCATCAGTGGCACTGCCTTGGTGGCAGCAGCCGGGCACAGAGCCGCCAAAGGTATGTAATGTGCACAGGGGTACCGGCGAGTATCTCTGCGCATCAGAGGCCGATCCCAGCCCGCTTGAACCTGGCATCTGGCTAATCCCCGCCCACAGCTACCAAATCGACCCACCCGAGCTTAAAGCTGGCGTTGCCGCCTTGATCAACCGTGACAGCAACGGCTGGGAAATCGTCCCTGACCACCGCGGCGCCACGGTTTACACCACCGACACCGGCGAGCCCCGACAGTGGCTTGCGCTGGGCGACTTGCCAGAGGGCTACACCCTCCAAGCCCCGTCGACAGAATTCGACACCTGGGAAGGCGAACAGTGGGTGCCAGACGAGGCCGCCATTGCCGAGGCGGCGCGGGTTGTGGCGTACCGCAAACAGGCGCTGGCCACCCAGTACTCAACAGAATGCATCGGCACGCTGCAAGATGCCGTCGACCTCGAAATGGCCAGCGAAGCAGAGGTGGCAGCGCTCACGGCCTGGAAGGTCTACCGCGTTGAGCTCAGCCGTATGGACATTACCGCCAAGGTTCCAACCGCTGATGACTGGCCAATCAGCCCCAACGACGAAGCGCTGGCCGCCTGGCTCACTTCGCAACTTACCTGAGCGCCCCGCACCCGCGGGGCGTTTTCTTTTCCGCTGTAACACAAGGCCCCGCATGCGGGGCTTTCTCATATCTGGAGCATGAATCTATGAGTGTCTTTTTTCACGGCGTGACCGTAACCAACGTCGACACCGGCGCGCGCAACATCGCGCTGCCTTCTTCCTCGATCATCGGTCTGGTCGATACCTTTACCGAAGGTGCCGATGCCAAAGCCAAGGCCAACGAACTGCAGCTGATCACCAGCGAGCGTGAAGCCGTCGCCGCCTTCGGCGAAAACGCCGCCATCACCAAGGCCTGCCGGGCCATCTACAACCGCGCCAAGGCAGTCATCGTCGCCTGTGGCGTAGCCAAGTTGGACGATGCTGCCGAGCAGACCGCAGCGATCATCGGCAGCGTACAGGCCGATGGCAAGCGCACCGGCCTGCAAGCGCTGCTCGACGGCAAGAGCCGTTTCAATGCCCAGCCGCGTCTGCTTACCGCACCCCGCCATAGCGCCACCCAAGCAGTTGGCACCGCACTGGTCGCGCTGGCTGACAAACTGCGCGGCATCGCCATCATCGACGGCCCGAACACCACCGACGAAGCGGTCATCGACTATGCCGAGAACTTCGGTGCCAAGCGCGCCTTCATGGTAGACCCCGGGGTGCAGTACTGGGACAACGGCGCGCAAGCCACCGTTGATGCCCCAGGCTCGGCCTGGGTCGCCGGGCTGTTCGCCTGGACCGACAGCGAGTACGGCTTCTGGGCCTCGCCATCGAACAAAGAGTTCGTTGGCATCACCGGTACCACCCGCCCGGTGGAGTTCCTCGATGGCGACGACAGCTGCCGCGCCAACCTGCTGAACAACGCCAACATCGCCACCATCATTCGCGATGATGGCTTCCGTCTGTGGGGCAACCGCACCTTGTCCAGCGACCCGAAATGGGCCTTCGTCACCCGCGTGCGGACCATGGACATCGTCATGGACGCGATTCTCTACGGCCATAAATGGGCGGTCGACCGCGCCATCACCGCCACCTACGTCAAGGACGTGACCGAAGGCCTGCAGGCCTTCATGCGCGACCTGAAGAACCAGGGCGCGATCATCAACTTCGAGGTCTTCGCCGACCCGGAGCTGAACACTGCCAGCCAGCTCGAACAGGGCAAGGTGTACTGGAACATCCGCTTCACCGACGTGCCACCTGCCGAAAACCCCAATTTCCGCGTTGAAGTCACTAACCAGTGGCTGACCGAAGTTCTCGATTCCGCCGCTTAAGGAGCGCATTTACATGGCAATGATTCCCGAAACCCTGGCCAACCTGAACCTGTTCGTCGATGGCGTCAGCTTCCAGGGCGATGTACCCAGCCTGACCCTGCCCAAACTCACCCTGAAAATGGAAGAACATCGCCCCGGCGGTATGGACATGCCGGTCGAGATGGACCTGGGCATGGAGAAGCAGGAAGCTGCCTTCACCACCACCGGCGTGCGCCGTGAGGCCTTGAAGTTCTTCGGCCTGGCCGACGGCAGCGGCTTCAATGGCACCTTCCGCGGTGCTTTCAAAGGTCTCAAGGGCAAGATCAACCCAGTGGTGGTCACCCTGCGTGGCACCTTGAAGGAAATCGACATGGGCGACTGGAAGTCCGGCGACAAAGCCGAGATCAAGCACAGCGTCGGCCTGACCTACTACAAGCTCGAAGTCGATGGGCGCCTGGTCTACGAGATCGACGCCCTGGGCATGAAACGCGTCATCGATGGCGTCGACCAACTGGCTAGCCAGCGCGCTGCGCTGGGCCTGTAAGGAGGCGACCATGGCACAAGCGAAACCGCAGCCGAAGTGGCTGACCCTCAGCCCCGACCGTGTCACCGTGCGCCTTTCGCGACCCAGTGAGGCCAATGGGATTCAGGTCGATAGCCTGTCCCTGCGCGCGCCCACCGTACGCGATATCCGCAACGCCCAGGCCGGCGGTGGGGGCGATGATGAACAGCGTGAACTGAACCTGTTCGCATCCCTGGCCGAGGTCGGTATCAAAGACCTCGAAAGCCTTGCCTTGAAAGATTATGGCCGCCTGCAAAGCGGCTATTTTCGCCTGGTGCAGGACGACGAACTTTGATCCGGCCCGGCAGAAGGCCGCTGCCAAGCGGCTGGCCAAGGAGCTGAACTTTTCCGCCAGCGAGCTCATGACCATGTCGTACAGCGACATGGTCTGGTGGCTCGCGCCCTGAACAGGAGGACTTCATGGCGAGCACACAGCTGTTCACCCTTGGGTTCGGTGTGACTGTCAGCAAACCATTGGGCCAGGTCATCGACCTGCGGCAGCAGGAAGTTGGACGTCTGCGCAGGCAGGTCGATGGCATCCGCCTGGGACGGTTTGTCGGCGAGGTTATCCGGCTGGGGCTGGAGCTTGAAAAGCTGCGCGAAATCGAGCAGCAAACGGCCCAGGCCCCGCAACACGTAAAACAAGGCCGAGCATCGCATCTGCAGGATGAAACCGTGGCAATCGCCAGGTTGCGCCAGCATTACCAGATGCTTGGCAATGTCATCGCAGGGCTGTCCCGATTGCGCCCGGCTTCGGGCTCGATGACCGTCAATGTCTTTCAGCAATGGCACACGATGGTGCAACACCCTCAGCGCGCGGTCGTGCCGCGCAACGAGGCACCCATTGCTGAGTCGAGCACCCTGCCCGAATTGGGCTCAGCCCCCGTATCCAGCCCACAGCCGATGCCGCCCCCGGCGCAGGCATCGAGTCAGCCTTTCATTCGGCCGCAGCCGCCAAACATGGCGCCACCAGCCCCCGCGCAGCCACGCGAGCCAGCGGCCAGGTCTGAAGCGGCGACAGCTTCCGCCACACTGGGGCGGGCCACGCTGGCGGCTGCCGGCCTGGGGGCGGTGGCCTATGGAGGTTACCGAGGCGGGCGTTGGTTGATAGGCCGCCAATCACCTCGCAACCAGCGGCAGGCGCGCAAGGCAGTTGGCGAGCAGTGGCAAGACAGCCGCGTCGATGCAGTGGGCAAGATCACCAAAGCGCTGGTTACCGCCGACGATGGTCGCCAGGCTGCGCGGGGTGCTGGCGCGGCAGTGGGGGAAGCCGCAGGGCGCTTGCTCGGAACGCTTGTGCCACTGCTTGGCAAGACGGGTGGCAAGCGCAAAGCAAGTAAGGCGCAGCGTGAGCAGTTAAGCAAACTGGGTGGTTATCTGGGCGAAGCATTGGGGGATGCAGGGGGCGGTATTCTGCATGATTGGGTCAGGGCTGAACCTGCGCAAGTAATAGCCGCCGAGCCTAGCTCTGGCCCTTCGTTTTCTGCACAAACCGCTGAACCCAGCGTTGAGCAACAACCGCCTTCAGCCCCAGGGCTTGGTCATGCGTTAGCCGGCGGCCTATCGGCCGTCGTCGCCGGGCATGTTGTTCGCAACCGCGTGCGCAAACTGCCGCGTGCTACCCGACGAAGCGCTGCCAATGCATCGCGTCAGCAGTGGCAAGCGACCCGCATCGATCTGCTCGGTGAGGTAGGCAAGGCGCTGATCACCTCTGACGACAATGAACAGCGGGCACGCGGAGTAGGCAGCGCGCTGGGCGGAATGGCCGGTCGGATGCTCGGGGCTGCCTTGCCGCGACTGGGCAAAGGCCGCTGGGGTAGAAAGTACGGCAGCAAGCTTGGTGGGTATGTGGGTGAGGCCATTGGTGATCTGGCCGGGGCAAGTGCGGTCAGAGGGTTCACCAAGGACGATGCGCAAACCCCACGCAGTGATGCGACGCTGCCAGCGCCAGGGCAGGCGGCAGAGCTGCCTGGCATGCCGCAGCCCGCTCAGCCGTTAACCAATAGCGAGCCTAGCGGTGTCTCGCCCATGTTCGAAATGCTCATGCCGGCTGCCCTTACGCGGCTTGCCCCAGCGGGCCCGCTGCTCAAACGGATCCCGGCGTTGGCAGTTTTGAACGCTGCCGGGCAGATCGCGCAGACCGCCAGCGGCGAGGGCAGCACTGCCCAGAAAATGGAAGGCTATGGCCGTGCGGTCGGTGGGCTTGGTGGCAGCTTGGCAAGTGTTGCGGCTGGCGCGGCACTTGGTTCGGTCATCCCGGGTGTAGGCACCGTGATAGGTGGCCTGGTGGGGTGGGCGGGCGGTGCGTTGTTGGCAAACGGCGGTGAGGCTGCTGGCGGCTGGCTGGGCAAAACCCTTGCAACGGTACTAGGCGCTGGCGATTCCCCTAATAGCCAGCAGGCCGAGCAACGCCCGGCTCAACCTCCGGCTGCCCAGCCGCTCACTGGCCCCCAGCCTGTGGCCACGCCACCGGAGGTGACCCAGCATTTTACCTTCACCGCCAACATGCCCGTGACCTTCAACAACAGCTTTGAAGACCCTAACACCCTGCAGCAACTGGAAGCCATTGCCCGTCGCGTGCTCGACGACCTGATGCGCCAGGCGCGCGCGGTGCAAATGGCCGATCAACCACAGCCCTGAGGAGCACCCATGACCTACCTGGATGAGTTGCAAGGTGGCTTGCATGCACTGGTCAAGGCCAGCGAGCAGGGGCGGCGGCGTGCCGATGCCATGCTCGACCCCATGAACCAGGCGGTTGGCCATGCCAAGGAGGCAGCCAGTCAACTCCAAGCCTTGCCATGGATCGGCCCGCAAATCGGCAAGCGTTTGCAACGCACGATGCGCGCCATCGATGCCGCCAAGCAGCGCGTGGACAAGGTGGTGGCCAAGTATGACCAAAGCCTCGAAGTGGTGCGCAAGGTGCGCGACCGCGTCGATGCCTTTGAAGAACACCTGGGCAAGGCCGGCGCGGCTATTGGGCAAGTGGTGGGGGACGTACGTTCGGCGGCCAACGGGGTACTTTCGACCTTCGGCTTCGCGCCGCAGGCAACCCCAGCAGCCGAAGCGATCAAACCGTTCCCGCACCTTTTGGTCTTGCAGCCGCTGCAGCCTAACACCGCACCGTACTACTTCAACCTCGATACCACCGCCTTCGATCAGCTGCGGCGTCAGACGCAATTTCGTTGGGCCGCTCAGGAGCGCTTGAGCCGTCAGAGTGCTCAGCAGGCGGTCAGCCTGGGCGATGAAAGCATCAGCATTCGTGGCGCGATTTTCCCTGGCTTCAAGGGCGGCCTGGGCCAGTTGCAGGCACTGCGCAGCATCGGCCGCCAACTGCTGCCCCTGTCGCTTACCACAGGCTACGGCGAAGTGCTCGGCACCTGGTGCCTGACCCGCATCGAAGAGGAACAAGGCGCTTTGCTGGCCGGTGGTATCCCCCGAAAACAAGGATTTTCACTGGAGTTCATCAGCTATGGACAAGATATGCAAAACCTCTGAGGGCGACCTGCTCGATACCCTTTGTCAGCACTTCTACGGGCATCTGGACGGCAGCGTCGAGGCTGTTCTACAAGCCAATCAGGGGTTGGCTGAACAGGCCCAGCCGTTTCGCAGTGGGGTCATGATCCGCTTGCCGCCGTTGACACCAGCGCCGGCCAAAGTCGTTCAGCTGTGGGACTGATGCCATGCAACCGATATTTCGTATTCAGGCCGACGGCAAGGACATCACCGCGCTGATCAACGACCGCCTATTGTTGCTGCGTACCTCCGACAAACCGGGCATGGAATCGGACGACTTCGAGCTGCGCATCGACGCCCGCGAAGGTGTCGTGGCGTTGCCAGCGCGTGGTGCGCTGCTCGAAGTGCACCTGGGTTACGCCGGCCAACCGCTGACCCGGCTGGGGCGTTACACCGTCGATGAGGTTGAGTTGTCCGGCCCTCCCGATACCCTGGTGATTCGCGGCAAGGCCAGTGACCTGCGTGGCACGGGCAGGACCATCCGCAGTGGGAGCTGGGAGGCGGTGCCACTGCAGCGCATCGTTGCCGACATTGGCGCGCGCAACGGCTGGCAGACGGTGTGCCCGGTTCTGGTGAAGGTGCCCAGGGTCGATCAGTACAACGAGTCGGATTTCAATTTCATCACGCGCCTGGCCCGCCAGTATGACTGCACGGCCAAACTCGGCGATGGCCAACTGCTGGTGCTGCCGCGTCAGGCTGGGCTAAGCGCCTCTGGTAAGCCTCTGGGGGTGGTTGGCATTGCCCGCAGCGAGGTCAGTCAGTGGCATTTTCGCTTGGACGACAAAGCCGCCCGCAAAGCGGTGCGCACCCGTTACCAGAACACCAGCACTGGGGCATCGCAGACTATCGAAATGGTCAACGAGCAGGCTACCGAAGGCGGCCGGCCGGAGCACACCGACCGGCACCTCTACCCCAATCGCGCGGCTGCCGAACAGGCTGGGCGTGCTCGCCTGGCCAGTTTCAACCGCGAAACCGCTCAGGTTCGCCTGGACCTACCGGGCCGTACCGACCTGTTCGCCGAGCGCAGTGTCGAGCTGCAGGGTTTTGCCGATGGCCTTGATGGGCCTTATCAACTCGATGCTGTGGAGCAGGTGTTCAGCGCTTCGGGTTGGCGCACCACAGTGCAGGGCAATGGCGGTAAGGCGGGCAAGGTCAACACCAAAGGACCTGCGCCCCGCCGTCAGGCCGCGCTCAAGGCTTGAACGATGATACAAGGAGTGTCAGACATGCTCACCGAAACGCAATTGTTGCAGATTCTGCCGAACGCCCGCCCTGTTGCGGGCGTTTTTCTTGCGGCACTCAATATCACCCTGCCACGCTGGGAGATCGACAATCCTATGCGCGTGGCGGCTTTCCTCGCCCAGGTTGGCCATGAGTCCGGCCAGTTCCGCTATGTGAAGGAACTGGGCAACGACCGCTACCTTGCGCGCTATGACACCGGCAGCCTGGCCTTGCGCCTGGGCAACACACCGCAGGCCGATGGCGACGGCCAGTTGTATTGCGGGCGCGGCCTGATCCAAGTGACCGGGCGTAACAACTACCAGGCTTGCAGCCGTGCGCTGTTCGGCGACGAGCGCCTGCTGGTGCAACCGCAGTTGCTCGAGCAGCCGCGCTGGGCCTGCGAATCGGCGGCATGGTTCTGGCACTCCAGAGGGCTCAATACCCTGGCCGATCGCGGCGAGTTCAACCGCATCACGCGGCACATCAACGGTGGGCTCAATGGGTTGCAGGCCCGGCTGAAGCTCTGGGCGCGTGCACGTGAGGTGCTGTGTTGAGCCGTGTGCAGTTGGCGCTTGGCACGCTGCTGCTGGCGCTGGCTGCCGTGCTGGCCTGGCAGGTGCAAGGCTGGCGCTACGGGCGGCAATTGGCACAGTTGGAGCAAGCACAGGCCAGCGGCGAAATTGCCCGGCTGCTGGCTGAGCGCGAGCGGCGTCAGGCACTGGAGCAGCGTCTGGCGGAAAGTGAAACCCGTCATTTCAAGGAGCTTGCCGATGCACAACATGCTCAGGCTCGCCTGCGTGACCGCCTTGCTACTGCCGATCTGCGGCTGTCGGTCCTCGTCGAGCGCGACACCCTCTGCAGCCCAGTGCCCGCCGCCGCCAGCGCCGGCGGGGTGGATCATGCAACCGTACGCGTCGGACTTGAGCCGGCGCATGCTCGACGAATTATCGCCATCACCGACGAAGGCGACAGAGGACTGATCGCGCTGCGGGCCTGTCAGGCGTATGTTCGTGGCTTGCGGCCCTGAGCCCTTGCCTGGCGCTATCAGGGTGGTAGGGTAGTGCGCAGCCTTGAAGGAGCTCGCCATGGACCCGATCACCGCCTTATCCACCCGCCTGGGCGAACATCTGCGCCTTTTGAATGCCCAAGTGACCACAGCCGAATCTTGCACTGGCGGCGGCATTGCCGAGGCCATAACCCGGGTGCCCGGCAGCTCGGGCTGGTTCGAAGCCGGCTACGTGACCTATTCCAATGCCCAGAAAACACGGCAGTTGGGCGTGCCCGAGGCGCTGTTCGCCCAGGTTGGTGCGGTCAGCCAGGAGGTAGTGGAAGCCATGGTTCGAGGTGCCCAGGCTGCCAGTGGTGCGCGGTTTGCGGTGGCGGTCAGCGGCGTGGCCGGGCCCGATGGCGGTTCGCCCGCTAAACCGGTGGGCACTGTCTGGATTGCCTGGGCCGATGGCAGCCAGGTCAATAGTGAGCGCCGGCACTTCAACGGTGACCGTGACGCCGTGCGTCGACAGACGGTGATCGCCGCGTTAGACGGCTTGTTACAGCTTGGTGCCGAGTAAATCGACGACAGGGGTTTGCTCGCGCGCTTGCCTGTGGAATAATACTGGCTACTTATACAGGTATTCCGGCCGTCAGGGCCAAGTCGAACACGTGAGGATTTCAATGGACGACAACAAGAAGCGCGCCTTGGCTGCGGCCCTGGGTCAAATCGAACGCCAATTCGGTAAGGGCGCAGTCATGCGCATGGGCGATCACGAACGTCAGGCCATCCCGGCGATCTCTACCGGCTCCCTGGGCCTGGATATCGCGCTCGGTATTGGCGGTCTGCCAAAAGGGCGTATCGTCGAAATCTATGGTCCGGAGTCTTCGGGTAAAACCACGCTGACCCTCTCGGTCATTGCCGAAGCCCAGAAAAACGGCGCTACCTGCGCATTCGTCGACGCCGAACACGCACTCGACCCCGAATACGCTGGCAAGCTGGGCGTCAACGTCGATGACCTTCTGGTTTCCCAGCCGGATACCGGCGAGCAGGCGCTGGAGATCACCGACATGCTGGTGCGCTCCAACGCGGTTGACGTGATCATCGTCGACTCCGTGGCTGCACTGGTGCCCAAGGCCGAGATCGAAGGCGAAATGGGTGATATGCACGTGGGTCTGCAGGCGCGCCTGATGTCCCAGGCGCTGCGCAAAATCACCGGTAACATCAAGAACGCCAACTGCCTGGTCATCTTCATCAACCAGATTCGTATGAAGATCGGTGTGATGTTCGGTAGCCCGGAAACCACCACCGGTGGTAACGCCCTTAAGTTCTACGCCTCCGTACGCTTGGACATCCGTCGTACCGGCGCGGTCAAGGAAGGCGACGAAGTGGTCGGCAGCGAAACCCGTGTCAAAATCGTCAAGAACAAGGTTTCGCCTCCGTTCCGTCAGGCCGAGTTCCAGATTCTGTACGGCAAAGGTATCTACCGTAACGGTGAGATTATCGACCTGGGTGTAGCTCAAGGCCTGGTCGAGAAGTCTGGCGCCTGGTACAGCTACCAAGGCAACAAAATTGGCCAGGGCAAAGCTAACGCCGCCAAGTACTTGCACGAAAACCCGGCTATTGGCACTGAAATCGAGCGTCAGATTCGCGAGAAGCTGCTGAACGCGGGCGCTGTTGCTGCTGCGGGCAAGGCTGCTGCCGTCGAAGCCGATGCCGACGACATGGCTGACGCCGACGCTGGTTACTGATAGCTGCTGGTATGTCCGCCGTGCTAGACACCCCCGTCGCCGTCAGGCGGACAGCCATGGACCTGCTCGCTCGTCGCGAGCATGGTCGCGTCGAGTTGACGCGCAAGCTGCGTCAACGCGGAGCGTCGGACGAGCTGATCGAGCCTGCGCTCGATCGGCTTGCCGAAGAAGGGCTGCTTAGCGAAGCCCGGTATCTAGAAAGTTTCATCCGTTACCGCTCCGGTGCTGGCTATGGCCCTGCGCGCATTCGCGAGGAGTTGGGCCAGCGCGGCCTGAGTCGTAGCGATATCGAACAGGCACTGCGTGAGAGCGAAGTGGACTGGGCGAGGCTGTTGCGCGATACCTGGCAGCGAAAGTTTGCAGGGCAGCGTCCCCATGACCCTCGAAGTCGTGCCCAGCAAACTCGGTTTCTTGCCTACCGCGGGTTTCCCATGGACTTGATCGGCCGACTGCTCAGCGGTCGGGATTTGGACGACTATTAGGTCAGGCTTGTAACCCCATAGGCGCTTCGCGCCGCCACTAGCTGACCTTCAATGCCTCCCGCGCCCGCTGGGTGGTATGCATCGGTTCTGGCTTGGCCCAGTTTTCTGGCAAGTTGATGAAATCCACCAGTTCCCTAAGGCGCCCTTGATCACGGCCATTGAACGCGAATGTCAGGCGTGTGAGGTGGCTGAAGTTGCCTACCTCGTTTTCGGCTCCGCTGTCGGCCTGTTGATGATACCGACCGCTCAGGCGCAAGTCGGCAAATCCCTCCTCGATGTCATGCAATGCGGCTTCGTTTAGCCGGTGATGCATGCGAATCACGAACTGATTTTTCAGCCAGCGGCTGGAGTGGTAGTTACTGTAGAACTGGTTGATTTCTTCAACGGCCTCGTCAGCGCTATGCACCAGGCGCACCAGCTTCAAGTCAGTGGGCAGGATATAGCGGTTCTCTTCGAGTTGATGGCTAATGAAGTTCAGGCAGTCACGCCAGAATGAGCCACCTGGGGAGTCCAGCAACACCACTGGCACCAGCGGGCTTTTGCCGGTTTGGATCAGAGTCAGTACCTCGAGTGCTTCATCCAGTGTGCCGAAGCCGCCGGGGCAGAGTACCAACGCGTCTGCTTCCTTGACGAAGAACAGTTTGCGGATGAAGAAAAAGTGGAACGGCAGCAGCTTATCGGTGCCATCAACCGTTGGGTTGGCATGCTGTTCGAAAGGTAGGGTGATGTTGAAGCCAAGACTGTGGTCACTGCCGGCGCCTTCGTGGGCCGCAGCCATGATGCCACCCCCTGCTCCGGTAATCACCATGAGGTTGGACCGGGCGAGGGTTGCTCCAAGCTCCCGGGCCAGTGCATACATGGGGTGTTCCACAGGCGTACGAGCAGAGCCGAACACGGTGACCTTGCGACGCCCGCGGTAGCGCTGAAGCATTCGGAACGAGTGGTCCAGTTCGCGCAAAGCCTGCAGGGTGATCTTCGCGTTCCAGCGGTCAGCGTCGTCATGGGCCATGCGCAAGACCGTTAGCATCATGTCGCGGTAGAGGGGCAGGTTAGGGCTATTGGGGGCGACCAGTTGCAGTTGTTGGTCGATCGTACTCAAGTCGATGCCGTGTTCTCTGAAGTGATTGAACAGCAGCTCATTGGATTGGTAAGGCATTCAACGTCTCCTTCTGCAGCAAAACCTCTGACCGGGCCGATGATCTGGCTCGGCCGCGACACTACGTGTGTCGCTGGCTGCCGTGACTCGAGTGTGCATCTCGAGCATTGCAGTGGGCCTTCAAGGCCGTGATGCAGGCTGTTTTGATTTTTCAGGGGCTTCGCTATCAATCTAGACCGTTGCGCTTCATCGCGCCGGGCCGAATGACTTGGCCGCTCGTCGGCCCGCAACCATGGGCACGGAGGGTTTGGTTAACTGGAGAAGCGAAAGGTGCCGATGCGGGAGGTGGCGGTATGCATCGCTTGGTCATCGAAGTAGACCGGCAGCTCTACCAGCAGCTGGAAAATGCCGCTCAGGCACACCATGTAAGCCTGGAAGTTGAATGCCGCCGTAGGTTGGCAGCGCTGGAGTGCCAGTCACGTTATGTGCAGGCCGTGCTGGCAGAGATGCGCGCCGAGGAAGAGCCGCAGCGCGCGGCAGGGGAGCAGGCGACCTAGCTACTTCTTTTTGTTGCCAGCGGTGCAACTGGCGGCATCGAAGGCCTGGTCCATGACCGGTTGATTGGTCTTGTACACGCTGAACCGGTAGACCATCACCGCACCTTTGGACATCAGGTTACGGAACCCACTATTGCGGCAAACGCTATCGCCCAGCTGGCTACGCACTTGCGCAGGGTTTTCCTGCATACGCGCGGCATGCTCGGGGCGCACGCTCAGGTGGTTGACCAGCGCCTTGCCTTCTACGGTGTAGCCCTGGTCGAGGATGTCTTCATTGATGGCGCGGGGAGTGCCGACACTGCTTTGAGTGGCCACCTTCTGCAGCAGCTTGTTGAGCTCGAACTCCTGCTTGGAGGCGGCCTGGGCTACCAGTGGCAGGGTCAGCAACAGGCTCAGGGCCGGGACGATAAAACGCAGCATGAATCTCTCCTGGTTCGATAACTGGCGCTTTGACATGCGCCGGCGGCGGGCGTTCCATGAAAGGCGCTGCATCGCAGGCACGTCCAGGTTGGCCAATGACGCCGATTATAGGGGCACGCCCCCCTCGCTGCACGGCCAAATGACGCGGGCTCTGCTAGACTAGCGCTTTGCTTTTGCCGAGTTACCCCCCGTGTTCAGTTACCATCCCGTCACCGGTTCGCGAGCATGAGCCATGCAGTAGCACGCTTGCGTGCCGAGCGCCTGGCGCGTAGCAACAAGCCTTTCATCGCCCGTGGATCGCGCGCCGAGCGTTGCCCTGCTTGCCGGGTGATCGCCACCCATTGCTTATGCGCCTGGAAGCCCAAGGTGCAGGCCGACTCAGGCGTGTGCTTGATCATGCATGACACCGAGCCATTGAAACCGACCAACACCGGCTGGTTGATCGCTGACCTGATCGAGGACACCTGCGCCTTCGGCTGGTCGCGCACGTCGGTGGATGACCGCCTCTTGGCGCTGCTCGACGACCCGCAATGGCAGCCTTTTATCGTCTTCCCCGGCGAGTTCGTTGCCCAGGAGCGGGTGGTGAGCGAGGTGGTAGGTGAACCGGGCAAGCGCCCGTTGTTCATCCTGCTCGATGCCACTTGGACCGAAGCTCGCAAGATGTTCCGCAAGAGCCCGTATCTTGATCGGTTTCCGGTTCTGAGCCTGCAAGCCGAGCAGATGTCACGCTATCGCCTGCGTCGGTCCAAACGCGATGACCATTTCTGCACTGCCGAGGTCGCTGCAATGTGCCTGGACCTGGCCGGGGACACTCAGGCTTCGCAGGCACTGGATGCTTATTTGGACGTATTCAGCCTGCATTACCTGAGCGGCAAGCGGCGGCTGCCGGTGGATGAACAGGACGACATCCACCAGCGTTTGCATACCTTCCTATAGTCCAAGGGGCATAGACCCTTATTTGGTACATAATGTTGGGGCTGGCAGCCGGGATGGGCAAGCAGGCAGGGGCGTGGGTATGCCCTCCGTGCTCGGTATCCCTGGCGCCGATTCCCCCCAGGCGCTTCCCTACTCTATGCGCCTGGAACAGAACAGGATCCATAGATAGATGGCCACTTACGAAATCCTGATAGCCGATGACCACCCGCTGTTTCGTAGCGCTCTGCGCCAGGCCGTTACCCTTGGCCTGGGTGCGGACGTGCGCCTGGTTGAGGTGGCGAGCATCGCCGAACTGGAGACCCGCCTGAGCGAAAAAGCCGATTGGGACTTGGTGCTGCTCGACCTGAACATGCCGGGAGCCTATGGCTTCTCGGGGCTGGTGCTGCTACGTGGTCAGTATCCGCAAATTCCGGTGGTGATGGTTTCGGCTCAGGAGGAAGCCGCGGTTGTGGTGAAGTCCCGCGAGTTCGGTGCCAGCGGCTTCATTCCCAAGTCCAGTGGCCTGGAAGTCATTCAGGACGCTGTGAGGAAGGTGCTCGATGGCGAGGTCTGGTGGCCAGCGCAGGCTTTCGAAAAGGTCGATGTCTCGGCCGAAGCCAAGGCTGCCAGCGAAGGGCTGGCCAGCCTCACGCCACAGCAGTTTCGAGTGCTGACCATGGTCTGTGAAGGCTTGCTGAACAAGCAGATCGCCTACGAGCTGAGTGTGTCCGAAGCGACCATCAAGGCCCACGTCACGGCGATCTTCCGCAAGCTTGGGGTGCGTACCCGAACCCAGGCCGCGCTGCTACTGCAACAACTTGAATCGGTTGCCAGCAGCTGAGCGCTTCAGTGTTCACGCTTTTTTGACCCCTGCCGCACTAGTCTGCGGCCTTTCTGCTGTGAAGTGACTCACATGACGCCATCGCCATTCAAAGGCCAGACCGGCCTGAAACGCATCTTCAACGCTGCCGGCTATTCGCTGGACGGCCTGCGCGCCGCCTTCAAGGGCGAGGCCGCGTTCCGCCAGTTGGTATTGCTCAATGTAGTGCTGATCCCGATCGCTTTCTGGCTGCCGGTCAGCCGTGCAGAGCGGGCGATCATGGTAGCCGTGTGCCTGCTTGGGCTGATTGTCGAGTTGTTCAACTCGGCAGTGGAGGCGGCCATTGATCGCATTTCGCTGGAGCGTCATCCCTTGTCGAAAAACGCCAAGGACATGGGTAGCGCAGCACAGTTGGTAGCCTTGACCATGGTTGCCCTGGTGTGGGGCGTGATTCTGCTTTAGGCAATCGCCGGTAGGACGATTTCGTCACTACGGGTGAAGCCGGCTGTGAAGTTGCGGCACAGATCCAGGAATTCACGCATCGCCGAAGTCTGATACTTCTGTTTGTGCCAGATGAAGTAGAACTGGCGCATCAGGTCCAGCTCCGGGGTTTCCACAGGTACCAGGCTGCCGCGGCGGAATGCATCCCGCAGCGCCAGGCGCGAGATGCAGCCAATCCCAAGGCCGGATTCCACGGCTCGCTTGATCGCCTCGGTGTGTTCCAGTTCCAAGCGGATGTTCAGGCTTGTGCGGTGATGTCGCATGGCCTGATCGAAGGTCAAGCGGGTGCCCGAGCCTTGCTCGCGCAATATCCAGGCCTCCTGCGAAAGGGTTTCGACATCGGCGTGCCCGGCTTTGGCAAGGGGGTGTTGCGGTGCGCAGAACACCACCAGTTCGTCCTCTACCCAGGGCTGCACTTCCAGGTCCGGGTGGTTGCAGTCGCCTTCGATAAGACCCAGGTCAATTTCGTATTGCGCCACTTGGTGCACGATGTGCGCGGTGTTCTGGACATGCAACTTCACCTGGCTTTCCGGGTGAACCTGCATAAAGCTGCCGATCAGCAGCGTGGCCAGGTAATTGCCGATAGTCAGCGTAGCGCCAACTGCCAGTGAGCCAAAGCCGGACTTACCATTTAGCAGGTCTTCGATCTCTTTGGCTTGGTCCAATAGGGCAACGGCTTGGGGCAGCAACTGGTGGCCAAGGGCATTGAGGGCCAGACGCTTGCCGGCGCGGTCGAACAGTTGGCAACTCGACTGACGTTCCAGCTCGGTGATGGATGTGCTGGCCGCAGACTGCGAAAGCGATAGCACGCTCGCCGCCCGTGACACGCTCTGGTGCTGGGCGACGGCGACGAATACCTGGAGCTGGCGTAGAGTAAATCGCATATCGATATAACCGATAACACATATCTTGATAATTCAGTTAACAGATATTGTGGCTGCCCCTAAACTATCGCGCAACTGCGCGTCTTACGCGCTGCGTTTTTCTTCAGGAGCCCTTTACATGAGCAACATGAACCACGAACGTGTCCTCAGTGTGCATCACTGGAACGACACCCTGTTCAGCTTCAAGTGCACCCGCGACCCGGGCCTGCGCTTCGAGAACGGTCAGTTCGTGATGATCGGCCTGCAACAAGACAACGGCCGTCCGCTCATGCGCGCCTACTCCATCGCTTCGCCGAACTGGGAAGAGCACCTGGAGTTCTTCAGCATCAAGGTCCCGGACGGCCCGCTGACCTCGCAGCTGCAGCACCTGAAGGAGGGCGATGAGATCATCATCAGCAAGAAGCCTACAGGTACCCTGGTACTCGACGACCTCAAGCCGGGCAAGCACCTGTACCTGTTGAGCACTGGCACTGGCCTTGCGCCGTTCATGAGTGTCATTCAGGACCCGGAAACCTACGAGCGCTTCGAAAAGGTGATCCTGGTTCACGGTGTTCGCTACGTCAACGAAGTGGCCTACCGCGAATTCATCACCGAACACCTGCCGCAGAACGAATTCTTCGGCGAGTCGGTGCGTGAAAAACTGATCTACTACCCCACCGTGACCCGCGAACCCTTCGAGAATCAGGGCCGTCTGACTGACCTGATGCGCAGTGGCAAGCTGTTCAGCGACATCGGACTGCCGCCGATCAACCCAGAAGACGACCGCGCCATGATCTGCGGCAGCCCGAGCATGCTCGACGAGACCAGCGAAGTGCTCGACAGCTTCGGTCTGAAGGTTTCGCCGCGTATGCGTGAGCCTGGCGACTACCTGATCGAGCGCGCCTTCGTCGAGAAATAAGACGTATGTCGGATCGAAAAAACGCAGACCCAGGTCTGCGTTTTTTTATTGGTGCAAGGCGGTGAGCTCAACCTTCCTTGACGACCTCCAGTACCTGTATGTGGCCTGGCTGGGGATAGTGCCAGCGCACCTGCACGTCCCAGAACTTCACCCCGTACACCCGCTCAGGCGGTGGCACCTGATAGGCGGGGCGGGGGTCCTGTGCCAGGCACTGCTCGATCAGCTCCATCAGCGGCTGGCCAAGGCGTAGCCCATGTGCATGGGCCTGGGGTAGGGCACCGTCGTTCCAGCTGACTTCGATGGCCGCAGGTGGCTCGCTGGCCATCAGGTTGCTCGCCCCGGCAACACTGTCGGCATAAGGTACATAGGGCTTGATATCCAGTACCGGAGTACCGTCCAGTAGGTCGATCCCGGATAACAGCAGCCGCCCTGGTTCCACGGCTTCCAAGCGCACCACCGATTGGCCGATACCATTGGGGCGGTGGGTGGCGCGGGTGGCGAATACGCCCATCGTCTTGTTACCGCCCAGGCGCGGTGGCCGAACCTTCAGGCGGGGCTTGTCTTCCAGTGCCTGGTGGAACAGGAACAGCAACCACACATGGCTGACCTGCTCCAGCCCAGCCACCGCATCGCCCTGATCGAACGGCGGCAGCAATTCCAGCACCCCGCGGGCGGCTGGCGCCAGCTGGGGCTGACGTGGGATGGCGAACTTCTCCTTGAAGCAGGAATGAACGATGCCGACCGGCTCAACGGTGTGCTGCATGGTCACTCAGCCGCGCACGCGAAGGGTCAGTCCCTTGAGGAAGTTACGCAGCAATTGGTCGCCACATGGGCGATAGTTGTCATGCCCGACCTTACGGAACAAGGCGCTCAGTTCCGGCTTGGACACCGGGAAGTTGACCGACTTGAGGATCGAGTGCAAGTCCTCTTCCTTGAGCTCGAAGGCCACCCGCAGCTTTTTCAGGATGGTGTTGTTGGTCACTGGAAGCTCGACCGGCTGCGGTGGGCGGCTATCGTCCTTGCCACGGCGGTGGATCACCAAACCGTCAAGAAAGTGTGCCATGACCCGCTCCGGGCAACGCACGAAGCCGGCTTCGTCTTCTTTCTTGAGGTAGGTTGCAAGCACGATCGGGTTAACTTCGAGGCCGGACAGCGCGATGATTTCGGCCATCTTGGCGTCATTCACCTTCAGCATGTAGCGCAGGCTGCGCAGGACATCGTTGTGGTTCATTGCTGATAAATCCTGTTCAGTAGCCACGCCGGGGCGTGGCGTATTGCTTAAAAACGTTCGGTGGCCGCCAGGTAGCGCCACTGCCCAACGGGCAGCTTGCCCATCGACACACCCCCCATGCGAATGCGGCGCATGCCTAGCACCTCCAGGCGCAGGTAAGCGCACAATTCGGCGATCTGCCCAGGTTGCGGGTTTTTCACGACCAGGCGCAGGTGGGTCTCGTTCTGCCAACTGGCCTTGGCCTTGGGCAGCTCGCGGTCATTGCGCGTGGCGCCGCGCGCCAGGCGCTCCAGGGCTTGAGCAGTGGTCTGGCCGCGAACTTCGATGATGTATTCCTGCTCCATGCGGCGCAGGTCGGCGTCGATCTTGCGAGTCACTCGCCAGTCTTGGGTGAACACCTGCAGGCCGCTGGCGCCACGTTCCAGCGGCGCCAGGCAGGACAGCCGAGCAAAGTGGCCGTGCAGGGGGCGTACACCCTCGCGGTGAGCCTCGCTGAGGTTGCCCATGTTGAGGTGGGTGCGGGTTGTCTCGCTGTCAGCACCGGCCGCCTGATGCGCCAGCAGGGTGACAGGGTCCAGTGCTTCGGCGCGTGCTCCGGGCAGCAGCTCGACCTGTTGAGTGTCGACTTTGAACTGAGGCTGCTCGACTACCACGCCATCGACCGCGACCCAGCCGCCTTCGATGTACAACTCGGCCTCGCGGCGTGAGCAACCGAGCTGCTCGATGAGGCGTTTGGACAGGCGGACGGGTTCGGACATGGGGGCATTCGCAAGGCAGGGAAAGGCCACCATTGTACCTGCCTGTACGCCCTTGATGATGGGAATCTCTGCCGAATCGGCCATATTGGGCGCACGGCACGACATTTTCAGACGCGACATCAACGCGTTGTAGGAATATGCCTCATGTGGAGTAGGGGATATGGCTGCCCCAGGCCATCCGTTTCCGAGCGACCGACCACTTCAAAGCCTTCGTGCAAATAAAAACCAAGGGCTTGGGTGTTCTGCTCGTTGACATCCAGGCGCTCGGCATTCAATTCGCCAACCGCATAGCGCAGTAGCCGCCTGCCAACACCCATGCCTCGACAATCGGGTGCCACGAACAGCATGTGTACGCAACCGTTGGCGACACCTGCAAAACCGTGGATGCGCTGGCGATCCCTGCAACAGACCAGCATTACCGCGTCCAGGTAGCGGCGCAGAACGTGCTCGCGCAATAGCAGAATGTAGGCGTCGGGCAGGAAGTCATGGGTGGCGCGTACCGAGTCCTCCCAAAGCTGCACCAGCTTCTCGTAGTCGCCGTAACCAGGCGTTTGCAGCGTCAGCATCGAAGCCATGGCGGTGATTCTCCCAAGGGGTGGAAGAACCATAGCAGGCGTGCTGCCGAACGGATTATGAAAGGCGCTGCGACGAGAACAAAAAAGCCCCCGCCGGTTGTTCCCGAAGCTGGGAAGCCGGCAGGGGCTTATCACGCAGCGCCGGGGTTAAACCGGCTCGGCCCACATGTCGTACTCATCGGCATCCACCACACGGCAACGGACTTTGTCGCCAGGCTTGAAGCCGTGGTCACCGTCGATGAACACACTGCCATCGATCTCCGGTGCGTCGAAGAAACTGCGGCCGACCGACCCCTGCTCTTCGACTTCGTCGATCAGCACTTCGATTTCCTTGCCGATGCGCAGTTGCAGGCGGGCAGCACTGATGGCCTGCTGATGGGCCATGAAACGGTCCCAACGCTCCTGCTTGACCTCATCCGGTACTTCTTCAAGGCCCAAGTCATTGGCCGGGGCGCCTTCGACGGGCGAGTACTGGAAGCAGCCCACACGATCGAGCTGCGCTTCGGTAAGCCAGTCCAGCAGGTACTGGAAGTCTTCTTCGGTCTCGCCCGGGAAGCCGACGATGAATGTCGAGCGGATCACCAGCTCAGGGCATTGCTCGCGCCAGTTCTTGATGCGGGCCAGGGTCCGGTCTTCGAAGGCCGGGCGCTTCATCGACTTGAGCACCTTGGGGCTGGCATGCTGGAACGGGATGTCCAGGTACGGCAGGATCTTGCCGGCGGCCATCAGTGGGATTACGTCGTCGACGTTCGGGTATGGGTACACATAGTGCAAACGCACCCAGGCGCCCAGGCTGCTCAGCGCTTCGCAAAGTTCGAGCATACGGGTCTTGACCGGCCGACCGTTCCAGAAGTCAGTCTTGTACTTGACGTCCACGCCGTAGGCGCTGGTGTCCTGGGAAATTACCAGGATCTCCTTGACGCCGGCCTTGACCAGGCGTTCCGCCTCGCTCAACACCTCGCCAACCGGACGGCTGACCAGCTTGCCACGCATCGACGGGATGATGCAGAAGCTGCAGCTGTGATTGCAGCCTTCGGAAATCTTCAGGTAGGCGTAGTGGCGCGGGGTCAGCTTGACACCTTGGGGCGGCACCAGGTCGATCAGCGGGTTGTGGTCCTGGCGTGGCGGCACGACTTCGTGCACGGCGCTGACCACCTGCTCGTACTGTTGCGGGCCAGTCACCGACAGCACGCTTGGGTGCACATCACGGATACTGCCCTCTTCGACACCCATGCAACCGGTGACGATGACCTTGCCGTTCTCCTTGATCGCTTCACCGATCACTTCAAGGGACTCGGCCTTGGCGCTGTCGATGAAGCCGCAAGTGTTGACCACCACTACATCGGCGTCCTCATAGGTAGGTACGACTTCATAGCCTTCCATGCGCAGCTGGGTCAGGATGCGCTCGGAATCGACCAGGGCCTTGGGGCAGCCCAGGCTGACGAAACCAACCTTGGGGGTGGCGGGAGTGGTGGACATGACTAACCTCGGTATTGAATGCCGTGCGCCCGGCCGTAGCCGGGTGCGAGCTTGACGGGCGCTTTTGGCGCCTCTGATCAAAAAGTGCGCAATTCTAGCGAGCGTACGGTCGCTTGACCAGCAGAAATACGACGAACGCTGCGCTATGCTTCGCGCCAGTGCGTCGTGGCAATTGCATGCCCCTGACGCACCTGTGAATTCTACCGGTCTAGATGGCCATGTGCGGGAGTGTTCGATGGTTCAGGCAAGCAGTCACGCCGAAGGCGGGCACGCGGGCGAGCAAGGCGCGACCAGGTCTTTGGGCCTGCTGGTAGCAGCCGTTGGGGTTGTCTATGGCGACATCGGTACCAGCCCGTTGTATACCCTGAAGGAGGTATTCACCGGCGGTTATGGGGTACCGGTCAACCATGATGGTGTACTTGGGATCCTCTCGCTGATCCTCTGGTCATTGCTGTGGGTGGTGTCGTTCAAATATGTGATGTTCATCCTGCGCGCCGACAACCAGGGCGAGGGCGGTACCATGGCGTTGACCGCGCTGGCACGCCGGGCAACGGCGGCCTACCCGCGCCTGCGCACGCTGATGGTGGTCTGCGGGCTGATCGGCGCTTCGTTGTTCTACGGTGACAGCATGATTACCCCGGCGGTGTCGGTGTTGTCGGCGGTGGAAGGTATGGGCCTGGCGTTCGACGGTATCGACCACTGGGTGGTGCCCATTTCGCTGGTAGTGCTGGTGGCGTTGTTTCTGGTGCAGAAACACGGCACGGACAAGATCGGCAAGCTGTTCGGGCCGATCATGGTGGTCTGGTTCCTGGCGCTGGCGGCATTGGGCGTGCTTGGCATCTCGCAGAGCCCCGAAGTGCTGAAGGCATTCAACCCTGCCTGGGCTGTGAACTTCTTCCTCGTCCACCCTGGCATGGGCGTGGCCATTCTCGGTGCCGTGGTGCTGGCGCTGACCGGAGCCGAAGCGCTGTATGCCGACATGGGCCATTTCGGCCGCAAGCCGATCGCTCGCGCCTGGTTCGCGCTGGTGCTGCCGGCGCTGGTGCTCAACTACTTCGGCCAAGGCGCGCTATTGCTGCAAAACCCCGAGGCTGCTCGCAACCCCTTCTATCTGCTTGCGCCCGGCTGGGCACTGCTGCCAATGGTCGGGCTGGCTACCCTGGCCACAGTGATCGCTTCGCAGGCAGTCATCTCCGGGGCCTTCTCCCTGACCCGCCAAGCCATTCAACTTGGTTATATCCCGCGCATGCAGATCCAGCACACCTCTAGCCAGGAGCAAGGGCAGATCTACATCGGCGCGGTGAACTGGACATTGATGGTCGGCGTAGTCCTGCTGGTGATCGGATTCGAGTCTTCCGGCGCTTTGGCGGCGGCTTACGGGGTGGCCGTGACCGGGACCATGCTGATGACCACCATTCTGGTGTCGGCGGTGATGCTGCTACTGTGGAAATGGCCACCGGTGCTAGCGGTACCGATCCTGGTGGGCTTCCTTTTGGTCGATGGGCTGTTCTTCGCCGCCAACGTGCCGAAGATCGTCCAGGGCGGCGCCTTCCCCGTGTTGGCAGGCGGTGTGCTGTTCCTGTTGATGAGCACCTGGAAGCGCGGCAAGCAGATCCTGGTAGAGCGTATCGATGAGGGCGGGCTGCCGCTGCCTATCTTCATCAGCAGTATCCGCGTGCAACCGCCACACCGGGTCGAAGGCACGGCAGTGTTCCTCACTGCGCGAGCTGATGCGGTGCCCCATGCGCTGCTGCACAACATGCTGCACAACCAGGTGCTGCACAGCCAAGTGGTATTGCTGACGGTGGTCAGCGAGGATCGACCGCGGGTGCCGGAGCAGGAGCGGTTCGAAGTCGATGCCTACGGCGATGGCTTCTTCCGCGTGCTGTTGCACTTCGGCTTCATGGACGAACCAGACGTACCGGCGGCCCTGAAGCTGTGCCACTTGGACGACCTGGACTTCAGCCCAATGCGTACCACGTACTTCCTTAGCCGGGAAACCGTGATCGCTTCACGCCTCGAAGGGATGTCACGCTGGCGGGGTAACCTGTTCGCGTTCCTGCTGAAGAATGCCAACGGTAACCTGCGCTTCTTCAACCTGCCGCTGAACCGGGTGATCGAGCTGGGCACCCAGGTAGAGATATGAGTGGGCGGGGCCGCCTGGCGGCCCCGCCTTTTTCAGTTCTGTGCAGCCACGCTGGACTTGCCTTGGCGGGTTTCGATTTCGTCGATCAGGCGCTTGGCGAGCGCGGGGTAGTTTTCGTCGAAGTGGTGGCCGCCTGGCAGCTTCATGCGCTCACCGACTGCAGTTTTGTCGGTGCAGCCACTTTCGTCGGTTTCTTCCACGCCGTACACGCAGACCACCTTGGCCGCGGGCAGTTTGGCCATTTCCGGCCCGGTAGGCGCTTCCTGGCCTTCCTTGCCCAGCCAGCCCTCAACTTCGATCTCGAAGCTGCCGCTGCGCGCGAAGGCCAGCAGCATCACTGCATCGATACGCTGCTGATCCTCTACCGGCAGGCGGTTGTAGATGGCCGGCAATACATCGGCGCCGAACGAGTAACCGGTCAGCACGAAACGCTTGGTGCCCCACTTCTGGCGATAGTGCTGCATCAGCTCCGACAGGTCGGCGGCGCTTTGCTCTGGAGTCTTGTGCTGCCAGTAATAGCGCAAGGTGTCGATGCCGACCACGGGATACCCGAGCTTGGCCATTTCGCCTGCCACGTCGCGGTCCAGGTCACGCCAGCCGCCGTCGCCAGACAGGAACAGGGTGACGGTATCGGTGGTCTGGCCGGCTGGGACTTCCACCACCGGAATGGCCAGGGCGTTGCCGTCGCGGCCCACCAAGGCTTGGGTCAGCTGGGCCTTGAGCACCTGGGGCAGGTGGATGTCGTAGTCGCTGATGCTGGTTTCGGCGTTGGCCTGATCGCGTACGAAGGCGGCGCTGGCGTCGTCCGGGTTGTCGTTCCAGGCCACGTTCCAGTGGCCGTGGGGGGCCGACTTCGGCAGCTCGACCTTGCAGCCAGGCTGCTCCAGGGTGAAGTCCACCGAAACCGCCCGCGCCTTGTCATCGGTTTGGCTGGCCAGCCAGCGCCATGCTTGGGCAGCCCCTGGGCCAATGCCGGCGACCAGCGTCGGTTTGTCAGCGAGCTGGGTCATTGCCTGATCCATCACCGCTTGTTGCTTGGCGCAGTCATTGGGCGGCAGAACCACCTGAACCAGCTGCGCCTCGGCCGCTTGGCTGAGGTCGAGCAACTGCTTGTCGGTCAGGGCCTGGTCCTGGGGCACGCCAATGGCGACCCGGGCCTTGGCGTGAACGCCTGGAGTGACCCGGGTGATGCGGGTGTCGTTGAGGGTCAGTTGCTCCAGCCTTGCCTCGGGCGCAGGGCGGGTCCACAACCAGAAGCCCGCTGCGCCGCCCAGTACGGCCAGCAAAAGAGGAATCAGTACGTAAAGCCAATAGCGTCGGATCATCAGCGTTTCACCAATCCAGTCAGGCCGCCAGCAATCAGGGCGGCAGTATCGGCCAGTGCTACCAGCGGGTCGAGCCCGGCCGGCACGGCCATGTAACGAGGTTCCCAGTCCGGCTGGAACTTGTCCTTGAAGCGCCGCAGGCCTTGGAAGTTGTAGAGCTGTTCACCACGGCGGAACACCATCGAGCCCAGACGCTGGGTCAAGGGCGCGCCACGCCGTGGCTGCAAGCCTGAAAGCGGGACCATACCCAGGCTGAAACGGCCGTAATCATGGCTTTTGTAATGCAGGATCAGGCCGATCATCATGAACTCCATGGTCAGCTTCGGCGCCTCGGGGTGAGCGCGCATCAGGTCGAGGCTGGCCAGTTCGTTGCTGTGGGTTTCCAGCAGGTTGGCAAATGCCACTGGCCGGCCTTGGAAACGAATCAGAGCGATACGGAAGTGCTGCAGATACTCGGGGCTGAAGCGCCCTAGCGAGAACCCTTTTTCGCGTACGTTCTTGCCATTTAGCCAGGCGTCGGAGATTTCCTTGAGCTCGGCCAGCGGCGCCTGGCCGGGTTCGTGGATTTCCAGGCTTAGGCCATCGCGCCCACCACGGTTCCAGGTGTAGCGCAGGTCCTTCATCTCTTTACCCTTGGCTTCGAGATCGAAGCGGCGCAAGTCGACCCGCGCTTCTTCGCCCAGCTTCAGGGCCGTCAGGCCGATATCCATGTAGAACGGCAGGTTTTCCGCGCGCACCTGGTAGAACACCGGGCGGGCATGGTGAAGGTCGCACAGGTCGCGGAACTGCCAGATCATCTCGGCGCGTTCCTGGGCCGGGCCGATCGGGTCGTAGAGTGCCACCAGGCTGCGGCCGCGACGGGCATACATCAGGAACGCATTGTCGTTGGGGTGGAAAAGCAACGCCTTGTCGCCGGTCAACGCCAGACCGCCGTCGGGTTGGTCGGACGCCTGCAGGATGCGGTTGGCACGCTGCAATTCGGTTTCATCTGGCAGGTGAATGACCGGGCGTGCAGTGCGCAGCAGCCAGGTGAGGGCGACGATCACCAGCAGTACTGCGCTACCCAGTGCAGCACGCAGACCCCGCGGGGCATCGGCGTCCAGGGTGAATTGCCACCAGAGCTTGTGGGTGTAGGGCACGTCCTGATAAGCGAACAGCAACAGCCACACCGACGCGCCGACCACGCAAGCGCTGGCCACCAGGTAAACCGGTGAGAACGGCAGCTCGAGCAGCCGGCTCGGTCGATAGAACGAGCGGCGGAAAACGGCCAGCAGCGCGGCGGTGAAGGTCAGCAGGCTGGCCTCTTCCCAGTCGAAGCCTTTGAGCAGCGAGAGTAGTGCGCCAACCAACAACAGCACGGTAGTCAGCAGCCAAGCCGCAGACAGCCTACGGCGCAGGCCTTGAGCCAGTAACAGGCAGAGCACGCCAATCAGGCTGGCGCCAAAGTGCGATGCATCGATCAGCCGGTGGGGTACCAGAAAACCCATGTGTTCGAGGCGCGTGTCGATCTCTGGCGTGGCGCCGGAGAACAGCAGCACCACGCCCGAGAGGAACACCAGGATCGCCAGAATCGGCGCACCCAGCCCCGAGGCCGCCTTGATGGCTTGCTGGGCGTAAAGCAGGCGGCGCGCCTCGTTGGCCAGCAGCAACACGCAGGCCAGCAACAAGGGCAGTACCACGTAGATCAACCGGTACAGAAGCAGGGCCGCCGCCAGCGGCGCGGCACCCAGTTGGTCGGCGAAAGCCGCCAGCAGGATCGCCTCGAATACACCCACGCCACCGGGTACATGGCTCAGCACCCCAGCGGCGAGGGCCAGCAGGTAAACCAGTACGAAGGCACCGAAGGGCGGGGCCTCAGGCAGCAGCAGGTAGAGCACGGTCGCGGCAGCGGCAACGTCGAGTGCGGTGATCAGCAACTGCAAGGCGGCCAAGCGGCCACCAGGCAGGCGCAGGGTGCGGCGGCCCAGCTGTACCAGCAGATTGTCAGCCAGCGGTTGCTCCGGCAGGCGTCGGCGGTAGAGCCCGATCACCAGTATGGCGCTCAGAGCCAATACAGCGATGGCGATGCCGGCCAGCACTGTTGTAGGCAAGCGCAGTGCAGCTGACGCTGCGGGAAGGTTGCTCAAGGTGGCCAGTGCAGCCAGAGGTGGCAGCGCCGTACCCAAGGAAAGGCTTGCAAACACGGTCATGCGGGCGACTTCGGCCGCACCCAGACCCTGGCGTGCATACAGGCGGTAGCGCACAGAGCCGCCCGATAGCATCGACAACCCGATCGCGTTACCGATGGCAAAGGCGCTGAAGCCGCCCATCACCAGCGTCCTGGCGGGTAACTTGACGGCCGCGTAACGGCTAGCCGACCACTCGTAACCCAGCAGGATCACGAAACCCGCCACCGTTGCCAGCAGCGCACCGGTCAGAGACTTTGCCGGGACCTCCAGCATGGCATCGTGCAAGGCATAGATATCCAGTTCACTCAGCAGGTGCCGGCATGCGATCAGCGCCATGGCAAACAGCAGCAAGGTCACGGCCAGGCCGATTGGCTGACGGTAACGGCTCACGCGTTCCAGCCAGGGCAAGCGCTGAGCAGCAGTGGGCAGTGCTGCGGCCAGAGGCACTTCAGGTTCAGGGGTGTGCGATGTCATGAGATGCCTCGGGCGTGGTGCGCGAGGACGGGGAGAGCTGCGGCCAAGTGAAAGTCCCTTTGGTAAACGTATCCGGATATTACTCCGGACAACGTTACTTTCAGTCGTCCGGCAGCGTTAAAGATAGTTCATCCACACGTCGTCATCTCAAACGCGCTGCTTTGACGGTGTTGGAAGTTTTTTCGGGTGACTGAACGCAACGAACCCCGCGCTGTTTTTACACAGGCGGGGTTCGTTCTGACGAATATGGTTGCGGGAGCCGGATTTGAACCGACGACCTTCGGGTTATGAGCCCGACGAGCTACCAGGCTGCTCCATCCCGCGTCAGAGGTGCGCATTGTATAGAGTAGGGCATGTAAGTCAAGCACTTACTTCCATCTGGTTCACTATGGTTGGTTTTGCTTTTCTTAGGCCAAAGAAAAAGGCCACTGCGTTAACAGTGGCCTTTTCTTGAATCTGGTTGCGGGAGCCGGATTTGAACCGACGACCTTCGGGTTATGAGCCCGACGAGCTACCAGGCTGCTCCATCCCGCGCCTGTGGAACCGAATTCTACAGTGATCGCCACGTGTGTCAAGCGCTAGTTGTTGATTTGCCTTATGTTTTTACGCTGGGTAAAACACGGGCCAAAGAAAAAGGCCACTGCGTGAACAGTGGCCTTTTCTCGAATCTGGTTGCGGGAGCCGGATTTGAACCGACGACCTTCGGGTTATGAGCCCGACGAGCTACCAGGCTGCTCCATCCCGCGCCTGTGAGATCGAATTCTACGCAATTCCTGCTCCATGTCAACATATATCGTAAAAAATCCTTTTTCGTTCAAACTCTTAGCAGCGCTCATGGGCGGCGCAGACGTGGCGGGGCCGCAAAGCCGATGCCTCGGGAGACTGTTTCACGGGTGTCGCTATGCGCTACTATCTGTATGAATTTACAGTGGTGGCTATCATCAATGTCCGTGCGCAAGATCATCCATATCGACTGCGATTGCTTTTACGCCGCGATCGAGATGCGTGACGACCCGCGCTTGGCCGGTCGGCCCATGGCGGTGGGTGGCTCGGCAGAGCGCCGTGGGGTGATTGCCACCTGCAATTATGAGGCCCGCGCCTACGGGGTGCGCTCTGCAATGTCGTCCCGGCATGCGCTGAAGCTTTGCCCTGACCTTGAAATCGTCAAGCCACGATTTGAGGCTTACCGGGAAGCCTCGCGGGAGATTCATGCCATTTTCCGTGACTACACCGAATTGATCGAGCCGCTGTCATTGGATGAGGCCTACCTGGACGTCAGTGAAAGTCAGTGGTACGCAGGCAGTGCCACACGAATCGCTGAGGATATTCGCCGACGGGTCGCCCGTACCCTACACATAACCGTCTCCGCGGGTGTCGCGCCTAACAAGTTTCTGGCCAAGATCGCCAGCGACTGGCGCAAGCCCAATGGGTTGTTCGTGATCACCCCCGACCAAGTCGAAGCCTTCGTAGCGGCCTTGCCGGTGGCCAAGCTACATGGTGTTGGCAAGGTCACCGCCGACAAGCTGAGCCGCCTGGGGATAGACACCTGCCTTGATTTGCGTGAGTGGTCACGGTTGGCACTGGCCCGTGAGTTCGGCAGTTTTGGCGAGCGGCTTTGGGGGTTGGCCCGAGGGATTGATGAACGAGCCGTGCAAAACGATAGCCGCAGGCAGTCGGTGAGTGTCGAAAATACTTATGACAACGACCTACCGGACCTGGCCAGCTGCCTGGAGCGCTTACCTGAACTGCTCGACAGCCTCAATGAGCGGATCGCCCGTATGGACAGCAGTTATCGGCCCGATAAACCCTTCGTCAAGGTCAAATTCCATGACTTCAGCCAGACGACGATGGAGCAGGCGGGGGCGGGCAGGGACTTGGAGAGTTACCGTAAATTGCTGGGGCAGGCTTTCGCCCGTGGTGGCAAGCCGGTGCGTTTACTGGGAGTAGGGGTCAGATTACGCGACCTGCGCGGTGCCCATGAACAATTGGAGCTGTTTCCCGGCAATTAAAAAGGGCCGCGTTGCGGCCCTTCATCTAACGTGCTGCTTACTGCGCACCTGGGTCAGCAACAAGGCGGCCGGTAGCCTTGGTCAGGGCTGACAGAAACTCCTGCTGCAGCTCTGGATCATTGCGCGTCAGCTCGATCAGGCTTTGCTCCATCTCGCTGGCTTCTTCCTCAAGGCCCAGTTCGGACAAGCGCTTCACCCGATGTACCCACTGCCCGACATCGTCATCTTCCAGGTCATCGAAGATCAGCTCATGGGCTTCGCGCAGCTTGTCGCGCAAAGTAGCGCTGACCAGCAGACTTGCATCGCCTCGTACGCCATTGTCCTCGTCCACCACCTGCAGGTGCAGGGTGCCGACGTGGTTCAGATGCTGTTCCGAGAACGGACTGTCCAACAGGTTCAAGCGCAGCACGCCGTTTTTGTCGGTAGTCAGCTCGTGGGTCATCTTGCCAGCCTTGACTTCGACCAGTCGCTCGCTCCAAGGGATGCTGGTGAACTCTTCGCGCTTGTCCTTCTGCACTTCGCTGATGCCTGCCAGATTCTGTTGCGCGCGGCCATTGGATGGTGCGTTCATGAACGGGTTAAGCCCATCGACGCCGTAGCTTAGCCAGTCATGGGTCATGCTTTGCGGAAGATTGCCCAGAGCGAACACGTTCACCACATTGGCGCCGATGCCTGCCACTACGGCCACCGCACCAAGCGGGATCTCATAGATTTCCCGCCAGGGTTGGTAAGGTGTGTAGCGATCGTAGCGCCGGGTCACTTCGTAGTCGGTGACCTCGAAACGCTTCTGTTCATGGATGCGCACCCGCCGTTGCGGAAGCTCCATCACCTTGGGCTCGCCGACATCTATCTGCAGGGTGTGTTCGAGCAGCTTGCGCTCGACGCGCTCCTCATGGTCGCTGCGCTGAGACATCTGGTTGGCGCAACCACTGACGAGCAGAGCACCGCACAATGCGGTGCCCCCCAGGGTAAAGGTACTTCGCTTGGACATGATCACTCGTGCATTGATTATCAGCGGCGAACGCGGGCCTGCAGGAAGCTCAGCACTTCGTTGAGCGGCAGCTGCTTAGCGTCCTGCTCGGTGCGGTGCTTGTACTCCAGATTACCGTCAGCAAGGCCCCGGTCGCTGACCACGATCCGGTGCGGGATGCCGATCAGCTCCATATCGGCGAACTTGATGCCGGGGCTGGTTTTCTTGTCGCGGTCGTCCAGCAGCACCTCGTAGCCGGCCGCGGTCAGTTCGGCGTACAGCTTGTCGGTGGCCTCGCGCACCACGTCGGTTTCATAGCGCAGCGGCACCAGGGCGATCTGGAAGGGCGCCAGGGCGTCGTTCCAGATGATGCCCTTGTCGTCGTAGCTCTGCTCGATCGCGGCGGCAACTACGCGGGACACGCCGATGCCGTAGCAGCCCATGGCCAGAGTGACCGGCTTGCCATTCTCGCCCAGTACCTGGCACTTGAGGGCCTCGCTGTACTTGGTACCCAGCTGGAAGATGTGACCCACTTCGATGCCGCGCTTGATTACCAAGGTGCCTTGGCCATCCGGGCTTGGGTCACCTTCGACGACATTGCGCAGGTCGGCGACCTGCGGAACTGGCAGGTCACGCTCCCAGTTCACGCCGAAGTAGTGCTTGTCGTCGATGTTGGCGCCAATGCCGAAGTCGCTCATCAGTGCGACCGAACGATCGATTACGATTTCCAATGGCAGGTTCAGCGGGCCAAGCGAACCTGCACCAGCGCCGATCGCCTCGCGCAGTTCGGCATCGGTGGCCATGACCAGTGGGTCGGCAACCTGTTCCAGCTTGGCGGCCTTGATTTCGTTGAGCTCGTGGTCGCCACGCACGATCAGGGCGACCAGCTTGCCTTCCTCGGCGCCACGCACGATCAGGGTCTTGACGGTCTTTTCGATCGCCAGGCCGTGGTTTTCCACCAATTGCGCGATGGTCTTGGCATTAGGGGTGTCCACTAGGCGCAGTTCTTCGGTTGGCGCAGGGCGCACGGTTTCACGCGGGATGGCTTCGGCCTTCTCGATGTTGGCAGCGTAATCGGAGCTGTCGCTGAAGATCACGTCGTCTTCGCCCGATTCGGCCAGCACGTGGAATTCGTGGGAGTAGCTGCCACCGATGGAGCCGGTGTCGGCCTGCACCGGACGGAAGTCCAGGCCCAGGCGGGTGAAGATGTTGCTGTACGCCTGGTGCATGCGGTCGTAGGTTTCCTGCAGGGAAGCCTGATCGGCATGGAAGGAGTAGGCATCCTTCATGATGAACTCGCGGCCGCGCATCAAGCCGAAGCGTGGGCGGATCTCATCACGGAATTTGGTCTGGATCTGGTACATGTTGAGTGGCAGCTGTTTATAGCTGGACAGCTCGTTGCGGGCCAGGTCGGTGATCACTTCTTCGTGGGTCGGGCCGACGCAGAACTCGCGCTGATGGCGGTCTTTGAGACGCAGCAGCTCGGGACCGTACTGCTCCCAGCGGCCCGATTCCTGCCAAAGCTCGGCAGGTTGGATGCTTGGCATCAGCACTTCCAGGGCACCGGCGGCGTTCATTTCCTCGCGCACCACGGCCTCGACCTTGCGCATTACCCGCAGGCCCATTGGCAGCCAGGTGTACAGGCCGGAGGCCAGTTTGCGGATCATGCCGGCACGCAGCATGAGCTGATGGCTGATGACCACTGCATCGGCAGGGGTTTCTTTCTGGGTGGCGAGCAAATATTGACTGGTGCGCATGGTTAGCCGTGTCGATTGCCTAAGACGTTGAAATAGCCCCGCATTGTACGGGGGTGAAACGAAGGCGTACAGGATGCCCCAGGGCGTGGCAGTTGTCAGCCAAGAAAAAGCCCGGCAACTGTGCCGGGCTTTTCAGGTGCGGTGCACTATAAGCCAGGCTTACAGGATGCTCAGCGGGTACTCGACGATCAGGCGCAGTTCGTCGATCGAGCTCGAACCATAGTAAACGCCATCGCTGGAGCGGTAGGTAGCCTGACGCACGCGGAAGCTCAGGTCCTTGGCTGGGCCTTCTTGCAGCACGTACTTGACGTCTACGTCACGTTCCCATTCCTTGCCATTGCTGGTGGAACCGGTGTTGGCATCGCTACCACGTACGTAACGGGTCATGAAGGTCAGGCCTGGCACGCCGTATTCGGCGAAGTTCAGGTCGTAGCGAGCCTGCCAGGATTTTTCGTCTTCAGCGTTGAAGTCGGAACGGGCCACGGAGTTGGCCAGGAAGATGGTGCCGCCGCCGTCCACGCCGTAGCCGTAGTCGCCGTCGCCGGTGACTTTCTGATAGGCCAGGGTGAAGGTGTGAGCGCCGATGTTATAGGCGCCGGACAGGCTGAAGGCGCGGTTGTCGAGCTTGGTCACGCCATCTTTCTCGGCGCGCTGCAGGCCCTGGCCATCGCTTTTGGTGTCATAGATGTTGAAGTCGAACACCAGGCCTTGCTTGTCCGAGAGTGGCAGAGCCCAGTTCACGTTGGCGTAGTACTTGCGCCAGTAGTCTTCGACCTTGGAGTAGTACAGGCTGGTGGAAACGTTGTCGGTGAAGGCATAGGTGCCACCAATGACGTCGGCTTCTTTGAGGTGCAGGCTGTCATGGAAGGTCTGGGACTGAGCGTTCAGCGCGGTGAAGCGGCCGGCGTTCAGGGTCAGGCCCTTGATTTCGCTGCTGGTGATCAGAGCGCCTTGGGCTACTTCTGGCAGCAAGCGGCTGTCATCGGTGGCGAACACCGGCATGGCAGTGAACTGATCGCCGACTTTCAGCACGGTATCGGAGATGCGCAGCTTGACTGCGCCGCCGCCTTCGGAGAATTCATCCTGGGCACGGCCATCGGCGTCAGTCGGGAACTGGCCGGTGCTGTGGCGGCCTTTGCCGCTGTCGAGTTTCAGGCCGAGCATGCCGATGGCATCGATACCCACACCGACGGTGCCTTGGGTAAAACCAGACTCGTAGGTGCCCAGGAAACCAAGGCCGGTTTCTTCCACGCGGCTTTGAGAGCCTGGCGCGTTGTTACGGAAATCGCGGCTGAAATACAGCATGCGAGTCTTGACGTTCAGCTTGCTGTCTTCGAGGAAGCCCTTGGATTCGTCCTGGGACGAGGCTACGGCCATCTGCGAGGTCCCTGCCGCAACGGCCAGGGCGATCATGCTCCACTTCATCACGCGCATCGTGACTTGCTCCTTTGGTTTTTAGGAAGAGTACCGCTGCGCCCAAGTTTTTTAGTTATATGGGGCAGCTCTTTCTTGTTATGTCGGCGGAAATGTATAGCACGCTGACTGTTGTTGGCGATATGGCAAAGATCATCTTTACGGAACTTTTTGGCCATGTCGCTTTTAAGTATTTCCCTGTCGCAAATCACGCTCCGTCTTAACGGTTCGTGAAACTCCAGCGCTGTCTCAATGCCTGGATTCTGCAGCTTTGCAGCCTCCTGACGAATGAAACTCCCTGGTGCACCCATTTCGCTGTGGTTGCCTGTCGCGTCACCTGACATTGCAGGTGTCGTGCCGACTTGGCGTGGAAGGAATGCAACAAGCGTGCACAAAATTAACAACGGCTAATGAAATTTTCACAAATGCGGTGAGGCTCAGCGCAAAACCGCCGAAAACACGGGCTAGGAGCTGTCAGATGGTGTGCCAGCTTAGAGGTCGGGCGCCAGGGAAAAAGCTGCCATAAAAGTCAATGTGTTACCGGCAACTGTTGATCCACAGTCACTCATGTGAGTAGAAGTGTGGTGCTACACCTATTTGCGGCATCATTTTGGTGCGAAAAGTAGCGCTGTGTTACCGCAATTGTGCGTGACCTGCAGGTTGGCTAGTTTCGGCCTGCATCGCGGGCGGTTTCATGCCGGTTCAAGCGAAGCACGGTATCCTTGGCGCATCCTGTTAAGAGTGGAGACTTTTTGTGTTTGATATGGATTCGCGTTTGCAACAAGATTCCCTGGTGCTGGGTGATTTGCCGTTATGCCGTTTGTTACTCAGCAAAGATGCCAATTATCCCTGGTTCATACTGGTGCCCAGGCGAGCGAATGTAAGCGAAGTGTTTGACCTTAGCGCGCAAGACCAAGCGCAGCTCTGGAAAGAAACGAGCAACCTTGCCCAGGCGCTTAAACAGGAATTCGCAGCGGACAAGATGAATGTCGCGACCCTTGGGAATGTGGTCGGCCAGCTGCATATGCATGTGATCGTTCGCTACGAGACTGACGTAGCGTGGCCTGCACCGGTCTGGGGCAAAGTGCCGGCAAGCGAGTATATTTCGGGGCAGGTCGACGCGATTCGTCAGCGCCTGCGCACAATTCTGACCCAAGATTATCAAGAGGCTCCCTATGTCGCCGGATGAGCGCATCATCGAGCTGGAGACCCGTCAGGCCTTCCAGGACGATACGATTCAGGCACTCAATGATGTGGTGATCGAGCAGGGGCGGGTGATCGAGCGCTTGCAACTGCAAATGGCCGAACTGATCAAGCGCTACGAGGAGATGGTGGGGCAATACGGTAGTGAAGGAGAAGAAGCGCCGCCGCCACATTATTGATAGGTCAGCCCTGGGTTGCTCCAGGGCTGGGCAGTTTCAGCGACGGTTGACCGCGACCACGTCTTCGGCCTGCAGGCCTTTGTCACGGTGCATCACCGAGAATTCGACGCGCTGGCCTTCGACCAGAATGCGGTGCCCTTCGCCACGGATGGCGCGGAAGTGAACGAAGATGTCGTCACCCGAATCGCGGGAGATGAAGCCAAAGCCCTTGGATGTGTTGAACCACTTTACGGTGCCAGTATCGCGGGTGCCGGCTTGTGCGGCTGTGCCTTGGCTGGTGCGACCCTTTTTGTTGCTGCGGGCAAATGCGGCTGTCAGGTGCAAGGCAACTGCCAGTGCGGCGCAGACCAGCGCCGCCAGGTTGCCCATTTCCGGGCGTGCCAGCAACGTCAGGGCCTGCAGTACAACAGCCACCGCGAGTAAGGCACACGCGAGGTATTGCAGCTGTTGTCTCGCGCCGCGGTAGTAAACCGGCACGACGGGGGCTAGCAGCAGGTTGAGCAGGCCCAGCAGCGCCAAGTAGACCGCGTCGGGTTGCTGCAGGAAAGGGGTTGCCTCGGTTCTAAGGCTGGGCACGAGCGCGAGCAGCAAAGCCGCAACGCCCGTCACCAGATGGACGATCTTGAACATGGTATGGCTCACAGTTGATTAGGCCGATCACAGGAAGAGCTGGGTGCATGGTGCGCATGAGGTATTGAGCGCGAACACATGGCGGGCCAGCCTATGCACCCGGGCAATAACTGTCCGCACGGGTGGCACCTTGCCTATTTAACAGCAAAGGCACGGGGTTCTCAAACCGAAGGCCGCTGCGCGGTCGTGCGTTGGTCTAGATGCATTTATTTGCGCGGGAAGGTTTTGCCGCTGCTTCCCGCGCCTCGCTCGGCGCTTCATTGAGCCCCAGTTGAGTGAGCTGAGGATGTGGCCAGATGCAAGCAGTCAAGCGTACGGTGAGGGCAGGGGGGTGGCCTGGAAAGCACTGCATAGACCCGTTCAAGGCCGATTTCGATATGTTGCAGACCCAGCCGGTTTCGCGCTCGGTACGGTTGAACGGTTTCTCCACCTGCCTGCGTCTGGAGGCGGTGTACTGGGGTATCCTGGAGCAGATCGCTGCTGTCAATCAGTGTTCGATCAGTGCCGTGCTGTCTTATGTCGATCGCGAGGTGCATCTGCGCCAGGGCGGGGTGCGCAACTTCAGCGGTTTGATCAGAGTGATCTGCGTCGCTTGGTTGCTCGACCCCCCGAGCGCACGCTGATCGCCCGGCGGGCTGCGCAGTGTCGGTTAACCATATATAATCCCGCTTTTTGCTGCCCCGGGCAGCCAGCGTTGTGGTTGACGAGAGACGTTCATGCCCCTTTATGACTATCAATGTGCTTCCTGCGATCACCGGATGGAGGTGCTGCAGAAAATCAGCGCTTCACCGCTGACCGACTGCCCCGCCTGCCAGGCGCCGGCCTTGAAGAAACTGCTGTCGGTCCCTGGCTTTCGCCTCAGTGGCAATGGCTGGTACGAAACCGACTTCAAGACCGGGGCAAAAAAGAACCTGGCCGGTGGCGATAAAGCCGACTGAGTTGAATTGAAGTAGCCGGGTCTTGCAGTATTAGCCCTCTGGGCGGCCAAGGCCTCCAACGAATACACGAATCACGAGAAGCGAAACCACCATCATGATGCGCAGCCATTATTGCGGCCAACTGAACGAGAGCCTGGACGGCCAGGAAGTCACCCTTTGCGGCTGGGTCCATCGTCGCCGCGACCACGGCGGGGTGATCTTCCTCGACATCCGTGACCGCGAAGGCATGGCCCAGGTCGTTTTCGACCCGGATCGCGCCGACACCTTCGCCGCTGCCGACCGCGTACGCAGCGAGTACGTCGTGCAGATCACCGGCAAAGTGCGCAAGCGCCCCGACGGCGCGGTGAACGCCAATATGGCGTCTGGCGCCATCGAGATCCTCGGCTACCAGCTGAACGTGCTCAACGAAGCGGAAACCCCACCGTTCCCGCTGAACGAGTACTCCGACGTCGGTGAGGAAACCCGCCTGCGTTACCGCTTCATCGACCTGCGTCGCCCGGAAATGGCCGACAAGCTGCGCCTGCGCTCGCGCATCACCAGCAGCATCCGCCGCTTCCTCGACGAAAACGGCTTCCTCGACGTCGAAACCCCGATCCTCACCCGCGCCACCCCTGAAGGTGCGCGTGACTATCTGGTGCCAAGCCGTACCCACGCGGGCAGCTTCTTCGCCCTGCCGCAGTCGCCTCAGTTGTTCAAACAATTGCTGATG
Organism: Pseudomonas sp. 51_B; assembly: GCF_017491595.1. Taxonomy (NCBI): domain Bacteria; kingdom Pseudomonadati; phylum Pseudomonadota; class Gammaproteobacteria; order Pseudomonadales; family Pseudomonadaceae; genus Pseudomonas; species Pseudomonas sp. 51_B. The sequence goes on along the minus strand of NZ_JAFGYW010000003.1, from coordinate 125,579 downwards.
GTTGCCGGTTTCGACCGCTACTACCAGATCGCCAAGTGCTTCCGCGATGAAGACCTGCGTGCAGACCGCCAGCCGGAATTCACCCAGATCGACATCGAGACCAGCTTCCTCGACGAAACCGAGATCATGGGCCTGACCGAGGGCATGATCCGCAAGCTGTTCAAGGAAGTGCTCGACCTGGAGTTTGGCGAGTTCCCACACATGACCTTCGAAGAGGCCATGCGTCGCTACGGTTCCGATAAGCCAGACCTGCGTAACCCGCTGGAATTGGTAGATGTTGCCGACCAGCTCAAGGACGTGGATTTCAAGGTCTTCGCAGGCCCTGCCAACGATCCGAAGTGCCGTGTCACCGCCCTGCGCCTGCCAGGCGGGGCCAGCATGCCGCGCAGCAAGATCGACGAATACACCAAGTTTGTCGGCATCTACGGTGCCAAGGGCCTGGCCTACATCAAGGTCAATGAGCGCGCCAAGGGCGTTGAAGGCCTGCAGTCGCCAATCGTCAAGAACATTCCTGAGGCCAACCTCAACACCATTCTCGACCGCGTTGGTGCAGTCGATGGTGACATCGTGTTCTTCGGTGCCGACAAGTTCAAGGTCGTCAGCGAAGCCCTGGGCGCGCTGCGTATCCGCCTGGGCCACGACTTCGAGCTGCTGACCTGCGAGTGGGCACCGATGTGGGTGGTCGACTTCCCGATGTTCGAAGAGAACGAAGACGGTAGCTTCACCGCGCTGCACCACCCGTTCACCGCCCCCAAATGCACCCCGCAAGAGCTTGAGGCCAACCCGGCCACTGCCTTGTCGCGGGCGTACGACATGGTGCTCAACGGTACTGAGCTCGGTGGTGGTTCGATTCGTATTCACCGCAAGGAAATGCAGCAAGCGGTATTCCGCCTGCTGGGGATCGAGGCAGAGGAGCAGGAAGAGAAGTTCGGCTTCCTGCTCGATGCACTGAAGTTCGGTGCACCGCCTCACGGTGGCCTGGCGTTTGGCCTGGACCGTCTGGTCATGCTGATGACCGGCGCTCAGTCGATTCGCGAAGTGATCGCCTTCCCGAAAACCCAGAGCGCCGCGTGCGTCATGACCCAGGCTCCTGGCATGGTCGACGCCAAAGCCCTGCGCGAGCTGCACATCCGTCTGCGCGAGCAGACCAAGGTCGAGTAATCGGCCCTGGGCGCATCCGGCGGGTGCGCCCTGGCGCTTCGGCGCAGTATTCCCACGTTCCGCCCTTCGGGGCGGAACCTGTTTCTGTTTCAAGGATTCGGAGTCGTTATGGCTGGTCATTCCAAGTGGGCGAACATCAAGCACCGCAAAGAGCGCCAGGATGCCAAGAGAGGCAAGATCTTCACCAAGTGGATCCGTGAGCTGACCGTTGCCGCCAAGCAGGGTGGTGGCGATCCGGCCTCCAACCCGCGTCTGCGTCTGGCGTTGGACAAGGCACTGGGTGCCAACATGAGCCGCGACATCATCGATCGCGCTATCGCCCGTGGCGCGGGTACCAACGAGAGCGACAACGTCGAAGAGCTCAGCTACGAAGGGTACGGGCCCGGTGGCGTGGCGATCATGGTCGAGGCCATGACCGACAACCGCAACCGCACCGCCGCCGCCGTACGCCATGCCTTCACCAAATGTGGCGGCAACCTTGGCACCGACGGCTCGGTGGCCTATCTGTTCGAGCGCAAGGGGCAGATCAGTTTCGCTCCGGGTATCGAGGAAGATGCCCTGATGGAAGCCGCCATGGAGGCCGACGCTGACGATGTAGTGGCCAACGACGACGGTTCGTTCGAGGTCTTCACCTCGTTCAACAGCTTCTACGCGGTACGTAACGCGCTGGAGGAAGCAGGCTTCAAGGCCGCTGACGCGGAAATCGTCATGCAGCCGACTACCAGTGCCGATCTCGACCAGGACGGCGCCGAGAAGGTGCTCAAGCTGATCGACATGCTCGAAGACCTGGACGACGTACAGAACGTCTATTCCAACGCGCAGATTTCCGACGAGATCATGGAAAAACTTGGCTAAGGTGATTTGGCATTCTGTGCCATCGCCGTGAGCTTCTCAGCGCCTGTGCCGGCCCCTTCGCGGGTATGTCTGTTACCACATTGTGTGTGGATGCAGGCATAACAGCGAAGGGGCCGGCAATCTTTTTACCAATGTAACCTCTGAATGACAGGCGCTATGACTCTGATTCTTGGTATCGACCCCGGCTCACGCATCACTGGTTACGGAGTGGTCCGCCAGACCGCCCGCGGCTGTGAATACGTCGCGTCGGGGTGCATTCGCACTGGCAGTGGTGAACTGCACGAGCGGCTGCAGATTGTTTTTCGCGGTGTCAGCGAGATCATCGCCCAGCACGGCCCTGTCACCATGGGCATCGAACGGGTATTCATGGCACGCAACGCCGACTCTGCGCTCAAGCTCGGCCAAGCCCGTGGCGCGGCCATCGTGGCGGCGGCCGAGGCGGGGCTGGAGATTGCCGAGTACAGTGCCAGCCAGGTCAAGCAAGCTGTTGCCGGTAGCGGTGGGGCCAATAAAGAGCAGGTGATGCTGATGGTTATGCATTTGCTCAAGTTGACTCAGAAGCCGCAGATCGATGCTTCCGACGCCTTGGCCATCGCCTTGTGTCATGCCCATACCCGCTCAAGCCTAGTGCCCCACGGCCTGGCAACCGCTAGGCGGCGTGGCGGGCGCTTGCGTCTGTAACCGCTTCATGCGCTGATACACATTTTGTTCGGGTGAAACGGTCACCCGACACTTTTGCTGATAGGGTTGAGCGGTCTTCGACCGGCTCCCCGAGAGGAAGGAACGGAACGTGATTGGACGTTTGCGCGGTACCCTGGCGGAAAAACAGCCTCCGCATCTGATTATCGACTGCAACGGTGTGGGTTACGAACTGGAAGTGCCCATGACGACCCTGTATCGCCTGCCCAAGGTTGGCGAGCAGGTGACCGTGCACACTCATCTGGTGGTGCGCGAAGATGCTCACTTGCTTTACGGCTTTGCCGAAAAACGTGAACGCGAGCTGTTCCGTGAGTTGATCCGCCTCAATGGAGTAGGCCCCAAGCTTGCTCTGGCGTTGATGTCAGGCCTCGAAGTGGACGACCTGGTCCGCTGCGTGCAGGCCCAGGACGCAGCGGTGCTTGTGCGCGTGCCAGGTGTCGGTAAAAAAACCGCCGAGCGCCTGCTGATCGAACTCAAGGATCGTTTCAAGGCCTGGGAAACCTCCCCGGCAATGTTCACCCTGGTTTCCGACGGCCCGCTGCCACTTGCCAGCGAGTCCAGTGCCGAAGCCGATGCCGTCAGCGCCCTGGTTTCTCTGGGTTACAAACCCCAGGAAGCCAGCAAAGCCATTGCCGCCATCAAAGACAAGGCCGGCCTTAGCAGTGAAGAACTCATCCGTCGCAGCCTTAAAGGGATGATTACCAAGTGATCGAAGCCGACCGCCTGATCGCTGCCAGTGGCCGCGACCGTGAAGAGGTACAGGACCGGGCGATCCGCCCCTTGCGCCTGGACGAGTACATCGGCCAGCCAGTGGTGCGTGAGCAGATGGCTTTGTTCATACAGGCAGCGCGCGGGCGTGGCGAGTCGCTTGACCACACACTGATATTCGGCCCACCAGGGTTGGGCAAAACCACCCTGGCCAACATCATCGCCCAGGAAATGGGTGTTTCGGTCAAAAGCACCTCGGGTCCGATACTTGAAAGGCCGGGTGACTTGGCGGCCATGCTCACCAACCTGGAACCGCACGATGTGCTGTTCATCGATGAAATTCACCGCCTGTCCCCAGTAGTCGAAGAGGTCCTTTATCCAGCGATGGAGGACTTCCAGCTGGACATCATGATCGGTGAAGGCCCCGCCGCCCGTTCGATCAAGCTCGACTTGCCGCCGTTCACGCTGGTGGGCGCTACCACGCGCGCGGGGATGCTCACCAACCCGTTGCGTGACCGTTTCGGTATCGTGCAGCGCCTGGAGTTCTATAGCGACAAGGACCTTGCCACCATCGTCAGTCGTTCGGCCAACATCCTGGGTCTGGCAATCGAGGATCACGGCGCCTACGAAATCGCCCGGCGCGCGCGCGGCACCCCGCGAATCGCCAACCGCCTGTTGCGCCGAGTGCGCGACTACGCCGAGGTGCGTGGCAAAGGCCAGATCACCAAGGCGGTAGCCGACATGGCGCTGAACCTGCTGGACGTCGATGAGCGCGGCTTCGATCACTCCGACCGGCGCTTGTTGCTGACCATGATCGAGAAGTTCGACGGTGGTCCGGTGGGCGTGGACAACCTGGCCGCAGCCATCAGCGAGGAACGTCATACCATCGAGGATGTACTCGAGCCCTACTTGATCCAGCAGGGGTACATCATGCGTACGCCCCGTGGGCGGGTGGTGACCCGGCATGCTTACCTGCACTTTGGCCTGAACGTGCCTGGCAGCTTGGGGGGTGCCGGTGATTTTTCCGATCCAGGCGATGAATGACAGATCGAAACGGGCTTTTCGTGGTCCTACCGCTGGCATGCCTACCGAGTGCTGGCACTACGACATTGATGATGAAAAAACAGTTGCCGAGGCGGATTGGCAAGCTGAGGAGTAAGCACTAGAGTATGCGCGCGCTAAATGGCCTGGAACCGTTCGCACACCGTTGTCGTGTCTATTACGAAGATACCGATGCCGGTGGCGTGGTGTATTACGTCAATTACCTGAAATTCATGGAGCGCGCGCGCACCGAGCGCCTGCGGCATCTGGGGTTCTCTCAGGCGCAGTTGGCCGAGGACAACCTGCTGTTCGTGGTCCATTCCAGCGAAGCCCGCTATCACGCGCCGGCACGCCTGGACGACGAGCTGAGGGTCACCGCGCAAGTACTTGAACTCAATCGCGCCAGCCTGCGCTTCGTGCAGCAGGTCTGGCGGGAAAAAGATGAAACGCTGCTCTGTGAAGGGCAGTTCCTGGTGGCCGCGGTGCGCGCCGACACTTTCAAACCCCGAGCCATACCGCCCCAGTTGCGCGACGCCTTTGCGGCGGACGGCTGGGGGAATCAATCGAACGCAGGAGAATAAGCGTGGAAGCTAACGTCGTCGACCATACCTCCATGTGGAGTCTGGTCAGCAATGCCAGCGTGGTGGTACAGCTGGTAATGCTGACCCTGGTGGCCGCCTCGGTCACTTCATGGATCATGATCTTCCAGCGCAGCGCCATGCTGCGCGCTGGTCGTCGTGCGCTGGATGCCTTTGAGGAACGCTTCTGGTCGGGTATCGACCTGTCCAAGCTGTATCGTCAGGCAGGCAGCAACCCAGACCCGGACTCGGGTGTGGAGCAGGTGTTCCGCGCCGGCTTCAAGGAATTTTCGCGTCTGCGCCAGCAGCCGGGCGTAGATCCTGACGCGGTAATGGAAGGCGTGGGTCGTGCCATGCGTGTGGCCATTTCCCGTGAAGAAGAAAAGCTCGAGCAGAGCCTCCCGTTCCTTGCCACGGTCGGTTCGACCAGCCCGTACATCGGCCTGTTCGGTACCGTTTGGGGCATCATGAACTCCTTCCGCGGCCTGGCCAGCGCCCAGCAGGCTACCCTGGCCACCGTGGCCCCGGGTATCGCCGAAGCACTGGTCGCCACGGCCATCGGCCTGTTCGCTGCCATTCCAGCGGTCATCGCCTATAACCGTTTTGCGGCGCGCAGCGAAGTGCTGATCGGCCGTTACTACACCTTCGCCGACGAGTTCCAGGCGATCCTGCACCGTAAAGTGCACACCAGCGAAGAGTAATCAGGTACAAGCCCATGGCCCGAGTTCGCCACAAACGCAAGCCCGTCGCCGAGATGAACGTGGTGCCCTACATCGACGTGATGCTGGTGCTGCTGGTCATCTTCATGGTGACGGCGCCCATGCTCAACCAGGGCGTGAAGGTCGACCTGCCCAAGGTTTCCAGCGAAGCCTTGCCGCAGGACAACAACGTCCAGATCCTCACCATTTCCATCAAGGCCGACAAGACCTACTACTGGAACCTTGGCAGTGAAGTCGACACCGACAAACAGATGGACAAGGCCATGACCTTGCCGGACATGACCAGCGCAGTGACCAAGATCATTGCCGCCGGGCGTGACCAAGGCAAGCAGACCCAGGTGTTCATTCGTGGCGACAAGGCTGTCGACTACGGCGCCGTCATGGGCGCCATGGGCGGGTTGCAGAAGGCCGGTGTCGGTAACGTTGGCCTGATTACCGAGGCGCCCTGATGCAACAGCGAGAGCCATCCGCCTCGGAAAGTTACTTCTGGCCCAGTATCTGGGCCATTGGCCTGCATGTACTGGTGTTCGCGCTGCTTTTCGTCAGCTTCGCCATGACGCCTGAATTGCCGCCTTCCAAGCCGATCGTTCAGGCTACGCTGTATCAGCTCAAGTCCAAGAGCCAGGCGACCACCCAGACCAATCAGAAGATTGCCGGGGAGGCGAAGAAAACTGCCTCGCGCCAGACTGAAGTCGAGCAGTTGGAACAGAAGAAAGTCGAGCAGGAGGCAATAAAGGCCGCGGAACAAAAGAAAGCAGACGCCGCTCAAAAGGCTGAGCAAGCCCGCGAGGCCGCCGAGGCCAAGAAGGCTGAGGAAGCAGCCAAAGCGGCCGAAGCCAAGAAAGCCGCCGAGTCCAAGAAGGCCGAGGAAGCCAAGAAAGCTGCCGAAAAGCAGCAGGCTGACATCGCCAAGAAAACGGCTGAGGAAGAGGCGAAGAAGCAGGCCGAGGAAGAAGCCAAGAAACAAGCCGCCGAGGAGGCCAAGAAGAAGGCCGCCGAAGACGCGAAGAAAAAAGCAGCCGAGGACGCCAAGAAGAAAGCGGCGGCCGAGGAAGCGAAGAAGAAGGCAGCTGAAGAGGCCAAGAAAAAAGCCGCTGCAGACGCCCAGAAGAAAAAGGCACAGGAAGCGGCACGCAAGTCGGCAGAGGACAAGAAAGCTCAGGCCTTGGCCGAGCTGTTGTCCGACACCACCGAGCGGCAGCAGGCCCTGGCCGACGAGCAGGGTGACCAGGTAGCCGGCGATTTCGACGACCTGATTCGCATGCGAGCGGCCGAAGGTTGGGCTCGTCCGCCTTCCGCGCGTAAGGGCATGACGGTGACTCTGCAGGTCAACATGTTGCCAGACGGCACCATTACCGGCGTCAGCGTGATCAAGTCCAGTGGTGATGGTCCGTTCGATAGTTCGGCGGTGGCAGCAGTGAAGAACATTGGTCGTTTGACCGAGATGCAGGGTATGAAGCCGAGCGATTTCAACCGTTATCGTTCGTTCAAGATGACATTTACACCTGAGGATCTAGCGTTGTGATTAAACTCCTTCGAGGAATGCTGGTCATGCTCTGCTGCGTGGCTGGCATGGCCATGGCAGAGGAAAAGAACATCCTGGTCACCAGCGGCAGCGATCGGGCCACGCCCATTGCGGTAGTGCCGTTCGGTCTACAGGGTGGCAGCGTGCTGCCAGAAGACATGGCCGATATCATTGGCAACGACCTGCGCAACTCCGGCTACTATTCGCCGATTCCGCGTCAGAACATGATCAGCCAGCCGACCCAGGCCAGCGAAGTCATCTTCCGTGACTGGAAAGCGTTGGGTGCCCAATACGTCATGGTCGGCAGCATCGTGCCGTCGGGCGGTCGACTGCAGGTGCAGTACGCGCTGTTCAACGTCGCCACCGAGCAGCAAGTGCTGACCGGTAGCGTGGCGGGCACCGCCGACCAACTGCGCGACATGGCGCACTACATTGCCGATCAGTCATTCGAAAAACTCACCGGTATCAAGGGCGCGTTCTCGACTCGCTTGCTGTACGTGACCGCCGAGCGTTTCTCCACCAACAATACCCGCTACACGCTGCAGCGTTCGGATTACGACGGGGCCCGCGCAGTCACCCTGTTGCAGTCCCGCGAGCCGATCCTGTCGCCACGCTTTGCGCCAGACGGCAAGCGTATCGCCTACGTGTCGTTCGAGCAAAAGCGCCCACGCATCTTCGTTCAGAACATCGATACGGGTCGTCGCGAGCAGGTGACCAACTTCGAAGGCCTCAATGGTGCGCCGGCCTGGTCGCCTGATGGTTCGCGTCTGGCGTTCGTCCTGTCCAAGGACGGCAACCCGGACATCTACGTGATGAACGTGGCCTCCCGTCAGATCAACCGTGTAACTGCAGGCCCAGGCATCAATACCGAGCCTTTCTGGGGCAAGGATGGCAACACGCTGTACTTCACCTCTGACCGCGGCGGCAAGCCACAGATCTACAAGCAGTCGGTCAGCGGCGGTGGGGCTGAGCGTGTAACTTTCGTAGGTAACTACAACGCCAACCCGAAACTCTCGGCCGATGAAAAAACGCTGGTAATGATTCATCGCCAGCAAGGTTTCACCAACTTCAAAGTGGCGGCACAGGACTTGCAGCGCGGAAGTGTAAAGATTCTCTCGGAAACGAGTCTTGATGAGTCGCCCACTGTTGCGCCAAACGGCACCATGCTAATCTACGCCACCCGCCAGCAGGGCCGGGGAGTCTTGATGCTCGTGTCGCTTAACGGCCGCGTGAGGCTCCCGCTTCCTACCGCTCAAGGCGAAGTCAGAGAACCGTCCTGGTCCCCTTACCTGAACTGATTGCGGCGTATAACGTTTTTGCTTAACACACTGGGGTTTCATTAGGAGTTTCACGATGGAAATGCTGAAGTTTGGTAAATTTGCTGCGCTGGCTCTGGCCATGGCCGTAGCTGTAGGTTGCTCCTCCAAAGGCGGTGACAACGCTGGTGAAGGCGCTGTTGACCCGAACGCTGGCTACGGTGCAAACACCGGCGCCGTTGACGGTTCCCTGAGCGAAGAAGCCGCCCTGCGCGCAATCACCACCTTCTACTTCGAATACGACAGCTCGGACCTGAAGCCAGAAGCCATGCGCGCTCTGGACGTTCACGCCAAGGACCTGAAAGCCAACGGCAACCGCGTTGTCCTGGAAGGTAACACCGACGAGCGCGGCACCCGCGAGTACAACATGGCTCTGGGTGAGCGTCGTGCGAAAGCCGTTCAGCGCTACCTGGTTCTGCAGGGCGTTTCCCCTGCTCAGCTGGAAGTGGTTTCCTACGGCGAAGAGCGTCCAGTTGCTACCGGCAACGACGAGCAGTCCTGGGCTCAGAACCGTCGCGTAGAACTGCGTAAGTAAGTTCTTATGCGTATGTGCCGTCGTGCTGTAACCGTCCTCGCACTCAGCCTACCGCTTTCGGCGTGGGCTGCGGTTCCTGTAGTTGATGACAACGGGGGTGCTTATCCACCTTCCGGTTATGGCACGAGCGGCGCCTATGCCGGCGCAGGGGCTTCGGCCCCTGCTTCGGCGCAGGGCCAGCTGTTCATGCAGTTGCAACAGATGCAGGATCAACTTTCCCGCCAGCAAGGCATCATCGAAGAGTTGCAGAACGATGTGTCGCGCATGAAGCAGGAAAACCTGGAGCGCTACCAGGACCTTGATCGTCGCATCAACAGTGGTGCCGCGCCTGCCGCGACTCCCGACAATTCTTCCACCGGTGGTGCATCCAATGCTGCCGTCGGTGCAGCAGCAGGCGCCGCTGGCGCTGCTGCGCAACAACCGGCCGCCAATAGCGAGCCCGGTGATCCGGCGAAAGAAAAGCTCTACTACGATGCGGCTTTCGACCTGATCAAGCAGAAAGACTTCGACAAGGCCACCCAGGCGTTCAACGCCTTCCTGCGCAAGTATCCCAACAGCCAGTACGCTGGTAATGCGCAGTACTGGTTAGGGGAAGTCAATCTTGCCAAGGGCGATCTGCCTGCGGCCAGCCAGGCTTTTGCCCAGGTGAGCCAGAAGTACCCCAAGCACAGCAAAGTGCCTGATTCGCTGTACAAACTGGCCGACGTCGAACGCCGCATGGGTCATACCGACAAGGTCAAAGGCATCCTGCAGCAGGTCATCAATCAGTACCCTGGCACGTCTGCCGCGCAACTGGCGCAGCGCGATCTGCAGAAGCTATAAGCTTCACCCATGAAATAAACCCGCGCTTGCCGCGGGTTTTTTCGTTAGAATCACGTCCCTTTTATAAACACGCTGTCACGGATAACGCCATGTCGAGTCCGAGGCAGTGCCTGACGGAGGCGGACAGCCTGTTTAGCTGTCACGCCCGTGGCGAGCATGCAAGACACCTTACGCATCACCGAAGTCTTTTACTCTTTGCAGGGTGAAACACGAACGGCTGGGCTGCCCACGGTATTCGTGCGCCTGACCGGTTGCCCCCTGCGCTGCCAATATTGCGACAGCGCCTACGCCTTCACTGGCGGTACGCTTCGTACTCTTGATTCGATCCTGGAGCAGGTTGCTGGCTTCAAGCCACGCTACGTCTGCGTCACCGGAGGCGAACCTTTGGCTCAGCCCAACGCGCTGGCGCTGTTACAGCGCTTGTGCGATGCCGGCTACGAGGTCTCACTGGAGACCAGTGGCGCTCTCGACATTTCTGGCACCGATGTGCGTGTCAGCCGGGTGGTCGACCTCAAGACCCCAGGCTCGGAAGAGTCGCATCGTAATCGCTACGAGAACATCGAACAGCTGACCCGCAACGACCAGGTCAAGTTCGTCATTTGTTCCCGCGAGGACTATGACTGGGCGGTGTCCAAGCTGATCCAGTACAACCTTGCCGAACGTGCCGGCGAAGTATTGTTCTCGCCCAGCCACCATCAGGTGAGCGCCACTGACCTGGCCGACTGGATCGTTGCCGACAACTTGCCCGTACGCTTGCAGTTGCAGTTGCACAAGCTGCTGTGGAACGACGAACCCGGCCGTTGATTGAGGAGTGAATGAGATGACGGAAAAACGCGCGGTAATCCTGCTGTCCGGCGGCCTCGACTCGGCCACGGTCGTCGCCATGGCCAAAGCCGAAGGCTATAGCTGCTACACCATGAGCTTCGATTATGGCCAACGCCACCGTGCCGAGCTCAACGCTGCGGCACGCGTGGCCCGGGACCTTGGCGTGGTCGAGCACAAGGTCATCGGCTTGAACCTGGATGGGATAGGCGGCTCTGCCCTGACAGACAGCAGCATCGACGTGCCAGAGGCGCCGGGTGAGGGTATTCCGGTGACCTACGTGCCTGCCCGTAATACGGTGTTTCTTTCACTGGCCCTGGGCTGGGCGGAAGTGTTGCAAGCCCGAGATATCTTCATCGGCGTCAACGCCGTGGACTATTCCGGTTACCCGGATTGCCGCCCCGAGTTCGTCGATGCGTTCGAACGCATGGCCAACCTGGCGACCAAGGCTGGCGTGCAAGGGCAGGGGTTCCGCATCCAGGCGCCGTTGCAGAACATGAGCAAGGCGCAGATCGTGCAAGCGGGTATCGCCCGTGGCGTAGACTACAGCCTGACGGTCTCCTGCTATCAGGCCAATGATGAAGGCCAGGCGTGCGGCAAATGCGACAGTTGCCGCCTGCGTGCCGAAGGTTTCAAAGCGGCGGGCGTCGACGACCCAACGCGCTACTTCTGACAAAAGGCTGCCGCAAGTATTGATTTCCCGTTAGAAATCAGTATTATACGCGCCATCCAACGGGTCGTTAGCTCAGTTGGTAGAGCAGTTGGCTTTTAACCAATTGGTCGTAGGTTCGAATCCTACACGACCCACCATATGCAGTAGCCAAAGCCCGCAGCCAGTAATGGTCGCGGGCTTTGTCGTTTCTGGCCCCGTGTTTTGTGTGGCCTGCGAGAGGGGCACAACACGCCACTGATGTTCACTCCGCCCACTCGGGGTCGCCGGTGAACACCACGGTAATCCAGCGATCGGGCCCTTCGCCGCCTACCGCCTCGCCAATTTCATTGCGCCATGCGTCCCATTCATCGATGGTTTTCGCGGCCATGGTCTTGGGCACGATGAAATACAACTCGATTTCCCGGGAGCGCCCGACCTTGGCCACATAGGCTCGGTATGACTCCAGCCCGTGGCGTGCAACGAAAGCCCGCGCGACTTCGTCGACATGCAATTTAAGGTCGCCCGGCGTCACCAAGAAAATCTCCGCCAGGGCCTGACGCACCACCGATAGTGGCAGCGGGATGATCACTAAGCACACCAGCGCCAATACTGCCGGGTCGATATAGGGCGATAACCATTGCCATTGCGTGCCCTGGACGGCATAGCCGAAGCAAAATGCGATCAGCAGCGCTGCGGTGATGCTGGCCGACATCACCCAACCCTTCACGTCCATGCGCACGAAGTCCGAGTTCAATACACGGTTGGCGCGCTGCTCGACCACCGCGATGGTGGCGCAGGCTATTACCGTCAGCGCCGCGTAGACCATGGCAATGCCAAACTCCAGGTGGCGACCGCCCTGCAGCAGGCTGCTGACTGCGTTGATCAGTGCGTAGATGGCAACGCTGCTCAGCAGCATACCGTTGAGCGCCAGTACCATCGGCTCCAGGTGCCAGAAACCCATGGTAAAGCGTTCGCGCAGCTTGCGTGAGAGTTGCAGGCTGGTGGCGTGGGAGGTGATGAGTTTGACCACCACCAGCGACAAGCCACTCATGCTGGCGTCGACCAGTGAATAGACACCGTCGAAGACGATCGAGAACGACCCGGAGGCCAGCCCGAAGCCGATGCCGATCGTGGCGATGAACAGGGTGACGGCAATGGAGGTGCGTAGCAGGCCCTGTTCGCTGTGTATATCGAAGAAGGGGGATCGGGTAGTGCTGTGCATGTGCTGTGCTCGGTAAATGACGCTCTTGCTGTATTGTCTACTCCGGCCTGCTTCGCGGGTGAAACCGCCACCGGTACCGTGCTGCCCGTCAGTGCAGCGATCCGCTTGTGGCAGCAGGTTCAACTTTGATGCAGGCGCCCTGGCCCTTACAGGCTAGACGCGAAACTGTTCCATCAATGCTTGTTGCTGGTTGGCCAGCCGGTTCAGGTCCTGGCTGATCCGCGCCGATTCATCGGCCTGGCCCGACAGCGACTCGGTCACATCACGGATGCCAGCTACGTTGCGGTTCACCTCTTCGGCCACGGCGCTTTGCTCTTCGGCTGCCGAAGCGATCTGCAGGTTCATGTCGCTGATCACCGCCACGGCCTCACCAATGCGCTGCAGTGCTGGCAACGCCTGTTCCATGCCCGTGGCGCTTGCCTGAGCCTGGCGTTGCCCTGCATGCATGGCGCCCACCACGTCCTGAGTCCCCTGCTGCAACCCTTCGATCACCTGACGTATTTCTTCCACCGACACCTGAGTGCGTTGGGCTAGGCTGCGCACTTCATCGGCAACTACGGCAAAGCCACGGCCGGCCTCGCCTGCACGGGCGGCTTCAATCGCGGCATTGAGTGCCAGCAGGTTGGTCTGTTCGGCAATGGCGCGGATCACCTCCAGTACCGTACCAATCTGCTCGCTGCGCTGCTCCAGCGCGCGCGCTTCGTCCATGGCCTGATCCATGCCGATGGCCAATTGATCGATGCTCTGGCGAGTGCTGGCGATCAACTGCAAGCCCTCCCGGCTGGCCTGATCGGCGCCCCGCGCGGCCTGCGCTGCTTGGGCCGCATTGTGGGCGACGTCCTGGGCGGTGGCACTCATTTCGTTGGCCGCGGTAGCGACCTGCTCGATTTCGCGCTGTTGCTGTTGCATGCCGTTGCTGGTCTGGCTCGCAATGGCGGCGGACTGGTCGGCGGTACCCCGAGCCTGGAGCACGGAGCCTTTGACTTGGGCGATCACTGGTTGCAGTTTGTCGAGGAAGCGGTTGAACCAGCCCGTCAATTGGCCGAGCTCGTCTTGGCGGGCATAGTCCAGGCGACGGGTGAGGTCGCCTTCACCGCTGGCGATGTCCTCTAGGCGCGCCGCCACCGCAAGAATCGGCCGTGTGACGCCCCGCGCCGTCAGCCACACCAACAACAGGCCGACGACCGCCGCGCTCAGGCCGATCAACAAGCTGGTCAGGTTGGCGCTCTGATTATGGCTGCTCAAGCGCTGATTGAGGGCCAGGGCGGGTGCTTGCAGCACGGCCTCGGGCAGTTCCACCTGCACCTGCCATGGGTTGGCGTCTGGGATGGGAGCGAACGGCTCAGAAACCCGCAGCAGGCCCTGTTGGACTTGCTTGTCGAGCGGCTGGCCCAGCTTGCCAGCGTCGCGACTGTTTCCTGCGAGCAGGCCGGTGGCGCTCACGATGCTGACTTGGCCCTGGCCTTCGAACAGTTCCTTGCGTCCCTCCAGGCTCAATTGCTGGAGGTTATCCAGGCCAATGTCCAGGCCTACCACGCCTACGACCTTGCCGTTTTCCAGCAGGGGCAGGGCGATACTGGTCATCAGTACCTGTTGGCCGTTGACCTCGTCGAGATAGGGTTCCAGCACGCAGGCCCTCGCGATTTCCTGCGGGCAGGTCAGCCAGCGATTCTTGGCCTGACCGTTGCTGCCGGCTGCGTTGTCGCCCAGCATCGATTCGGGCATCGCTTCGAGTTCCAGAGCGCCTGGGCGAGGTTGAGACCAGTACAACGAGAAGCGCCCTGTTTCGTTGCTTGCATCACTCTGCTGGCCGATGAACTGGCTATCCAGATGATCCAGCGCATTGGGCTGGAACACCAGATACAAGCCGATCACGTTCGAGTTGCCGGCAAGGCTGGTGCGTGCTTGACGGGTCAGTTCAGCGCGCAGGTCGCTGCCGCCCCTGGCCCTGAGCGCCTGGACCAGGCGAGCGAAGCCGTTGCCGTATTGGTAGGCATCCATGAAGTAGCGCTGGACCCGCAGTGCCTGGTTTTGCGCGTGGGCCTGCAAGCGCAGACGCGCACTGTGATCGAGCATTTCGCTGCTGGCCTGGTTGACCAGTGCTGCGCTGCGCCGAGACTGCGCCAGAGAGCTGGCTACCAGCAACACGACGATGGCCAGCAGGCAGAGGCCAGCGAGCAGGGTGATTTTCCATTGGATGGACAGGCGGCGCAGCAGCATCTGGGTGATTCCTTCTCGGGCAAGTACAACGCCCGCGTTCAGGCGCGGGCGTTGGCAGTGGCTCAGGTCATTCGGCAACGTAGTTCGGCGGTGCGACGCGGAACGCCTTGGTCAGCCAAGCTAGGTGCAGCAGCCCGGCGAGCGCCCAGAGGCCGCCGAAGATCAACGAGTGTTCGTTGAGATCGAGCCAGAGCTTGGCAATGATGCAGAAGCCGATGGTCGGCAGTACCAGGTACTTCATCTTGTTCGCCAGCCCCCGGCGGTTGCCTTCGCGCAGGTAGCAGTGGTTGATCACCGACAGGTTGACGAAGCTGAACGCCACCAATGCGCCGAAGTTGATGATCGAGGTAGCGGTGACGAGGTCGAAGAAGATCGCCGAAAGTGCAATCACACCGACCACTGCAATGTTCACAACCGGGGTCTTGTAGCGCGCATGCAGGCGGGCGAAGACAGTGCTTGGGATGACGTTGTCCCGGCCCATCACATACAGCAGGCGCGACACGCTGGTCTGCGAAGCCAGGCCCGAGGCGATGGTGTTGATCACCGTGCAGGCGATGAAGATCGACTGGAACAACTTGCCACCCACATACAGCGCAATTTCCGGCAGCGCCGCTTCCGGGTCGTGGAAGCGGGCATTGGTGGGGAAGTAGGCCTGCATGAAATAAGACACAGCGATGAACACCACACCACCGATCAGTGCAGTGAGGAAGATCGCCCGTGGGATGATCTTGCCAGGCTCTTTGGTTTCTTCAGACAGGCAGGTTACGGCGTCGAAGCCCAGGAACGAGAAGCACAGAATGGTCGCGCCGGCAGCCAGCGCACTGAACTGCGTCTGCGAGTCTGCGAAGGGGGTCAGGCTCCAGGTGGTGCCCAGCCCTTCGCCTTGGCCCAGGCCGCGCACGCACAGGTAGATGAACACTGACATGATCGCCAGCTGCACAACCACGAACAACAGGTTGAAATGCGCCACCAGGTTGATGCTACGCATGTTGATCAAGCTGATCAGGGTGACGAAGCCTGCCACCCACATCCACTCAGGCACCTCGGGAAACATGGCCGAAAGGTACAGTTTGGCCAGCAGCGCATTGACCATCGGCAGCAACAGGTAGTCGAGCAGCGAAGCCCAACCGACCATGAAGCCTGCATGCGGGCTGATGGCGCGTTGGGTATAGGTGTAGGCGGAGCCGGACTGCGGGAACCGCCGAACCAGCGTGCCATAGCTCACCGCAGTGAACAGCACACCGGCCAAGGCCAGCAGGTAGGCGCTCGGCACGTGGCCGGAGGTGACGCCGGAGACGATGCCGAACGTGTCGAACACGGTCATGGGCGTCAGGTAAGCCAGGCCGATGATGACTACGTGCCAGAGGCGCAGGGATTTACGGAACTGGCCATTGCCGGTGGCGTTTTGGTCATGCTGCATGCTGGTGTGGCCCCATGTTGTTCACCTTTTTGTTTGGAGCAGAGATAGGCGCGTGCTAGGCGCCGGCATCAGGCTGGCAGTGCCTTGGCGAGGAGGTTGAAGCGTGCGGGCAGGGGCATCCGAGCATCTTGACGGCGCGACTTTTTCTTCTTCGTGGATCGGGCGCTGAGCGAGGTGGTGAAAATAAAAAACGATTGATAGCAGGGCGTCAAGTTAAACATGACAAAATGTTGCTATCTCGAGATGTTTATCGATTAGATGGCTGAAATGTTCAATTTTTGCGCGTTTATTTGCGTTTTTGATCGTCTTTTGTGTCCGTAAAAATTAACAAATGGGCGCGGTGAAATGCCGATTCAGAACATTCTCAAATAATGGATGATGCCGCCTCGGCCGCCACTATGAGGGGGATAGAGTGATATTCTTTGGCCCCAGTGCGGCACAGACCGCGAATTCGCCCATATGGACATCGATTGGTTCTATTCATGAAGAAATCAGTAGGCATTCTCTGCGGCCTGGCCATTGCCATAGCCGGGATCACTACCGCTGGCGCCTGGTACACCGGCAAGCAGCTGCCTGAGCAGCTCGATGAGGCGGTCAGCCGCAGCAACGAGCAGCTCAAGCGAGCGCTGGTCAACTATGGCGGTAGCATGACCGTCGAACTGGTCGCGCTCGATCGGCACTGGTTCAGCAGCTCCGCGCAGTATCGCCTCAAGGCCAAGGACATCAACCTTGGTCATGGCGAGATCGTCAGTTTCGACCTGGGAGTGACCGATCAGATCGAGCACGGTCCCTTCCCCTGGTCCCGAGTCAAGGCATTTAAACTGCTGCCGGTAATGGCGGTGAGCAATAGCCGCCTGCAGAAGGACGAGCTCACCGCACCGTGGTTCGCTGCGGCGGGTGAGCAGTCGCCGGTCAGTGCCCATACCAGCTTGGGTTACATGGGGGATGTCGACAGCAGCATCACCTTTGCGCCGCTCCAACGCAACGAGGCCAATGGCAGCAGCCTGAACTTCTCGGGCATGACCCTGCAGGTCAGCGGTGATCAGCAAGGTAAGGCGTCAACCTTCCATGGCAGTGCAGATCGCCTGGAGATGAAGCTGGTCGGCGATGACCATCCGCCCGCCACTTTCGAGCTTTCGGGGCTCAAGGTCGGCGGCAACCTGGCGGCCAGCAAGCATGATGCCGTGTACGTCGGCAATGTCGACCTGCTGCTGGCCGAGGCCAAGGCAACCCTGGGCGCCAGGCAACAGCAACTGGTACTCAAGGGTATCGAACAGAATCTGCTGCAGACTGTGGATGGCCCTGACACAGTGGGTGGTCGTGCGGATTATCGGGTGGCTGACATCACCTGGGATGGCCGTGCGGTTGGCAACCTGCAGATGGGGGTGAGCGTCAAGTCGCTCAATGCCCCGGCTTTGCAATCGCTGTCGCAGTGGTATCAGGCCCACTTGCCGGAGTTCGAAGCGGCCCAGGCTGCCGGTCAGCCGGTGCCGGTGATTCCGATGGACGAAACGGAAAAGGCCAAATTCCAGGGCGACTTGCGGCAGTTGCTGGCGTCCAAGCCCAAACTGGCCATCGAAAACCTGGCGCTGCGCACCGCCAATGGTGAGAGCCGTTTCGACTTGTCGATGGATTTTGCCGACCCGGCATCGTTCGACTTGCCGCCTGATGAGTTGAGTAAGCAATTGATCACCGAGGTCAAGAGCAAGCTTTCCCTATCCAAACCGATGATCGGTGACCTGGCTACATTGCAAGCGCTGCTGGAAGGCCAAACCGATGCCCAGGCGATTGCCGCGCAATCTAGCCAGGCCGGTGAAATGGTCGGGTTGATGGCCTTGCAAAGTGGTCTGGCCACCGTACAGGGCAATGATGTAGTGGCAAGCCTTCACTACGCCGACGGCATGGTCGACTTCAATGGTAAAAAAATGACCGTCGAGCAGTTCGCCATGCTGCTGGCAGCGCATTTTGCCGCGATGCAACCGCAAGGCTGAGGCAATAAGGTGTGCAGGCCTGTTCGCGGTTGACGCCGTTACACAGGCAGGGCGCTCCCTCCAGGAGCTGCCCGAGCCGTGAACAGGCCGGCACAAACCCTGCAAAAACCACTTTTGAATTCCCCTGTTTGGCTGTAGCCTTCGGCGTCCGATAATAATCCGCGCCCGCAGAGGGCCGTGGCGGTGTGTCTGCCGCCCGGCACCCCTAGCCGATCTGCCAGGGCCGGGTGATACACTCGATTCGACGCGCACGCGCGCAGGCCCAGCGATCATGACCCAGATTTCCGAACGCCTTTTGGTTCAGGCTCACCTCGACGCCAAGCAGCCCAACCCGCTGACTGCAGAGCAGGAGGCCGAATACCGTGCGGCCATCGCTGCCGAGCTCAAAGCGCAGAATGCGGTATTGGTGGCCCATTATTACTGCGACCCGGTCATTCAGGCGCTGGCCGAAGAAACCGGCGGGTGCGTGTCCGACTCGTTGGAAATGGCCCGCTTCGGCAGAAATCACCCGGCCGAGACGGTGATCGTCGCCGGTGTGCGTTTCATGGGCGAAACCGCCAAGATCCTCACGCCGCAAAAACGTGTCCTGATGCCAACCCTCGAGGCGACCTGTTCCCTCGATCTGGGTTGCCCGGTAGAAGAGTTTTCTGCCTTCTGCGATCAGCACCCCGAGCGTACCGTGGTGGTGTATGCCAATACCTCCGCCGCGGTCAAGGCGCGGGCCGATTGGGTGGTGACATCCAGCTGCGCGTTGGAAATCGTCGAAAGCCTGATGGACAACGGTGAGACCATCATCTGGGGGCCGGACCAGCACTTGGGCCGCTATATCCAGAAGCAAACCGGTGCCGACATGCTGCTGTGGGACGGCGCCTGCATCGTCCACGAAGAGTTCAAATCACGCCAATTGGCCGATATGAAGGCGCTGTACCCGGATGCCGCCATTCTGGTGCACCCGGAGTCCCCAGAAGCGGTGATCGAGCTGGCCGATGCGGTGGGCTCCACCAGCCAACTGATCAAAGCGGCGCAGACGCTACCGAACAAGACCTTCATCGTCGCCACCGACCGGGGCATCTTCTACAAGATGCAGCAGTTGTGCCCCGACAAGGTGTTCGTCGAGGCGCCGACCGCCGGTAATGGCGCGGCGTGCCGCAGTTGTGCGCACTGCCCGTGGATGGCGATGAACACCTTGGAGCGCGTGCTCGATTGCCTGCGCAACGGGACCAATGAGATTTTCGTCGACCCGGCGCTGGTGCCCAAGGCGATCAAGCCGCTGAACCGCATGCTGGACTTCACCCAGGCTGCACGCCTGAAGTTGTCCGGTAACGCCTGATAGTGCAGGGGCGCGATGCGCCCCCTTTGCATCCTAGCGCCCCATCATTTCCTGAACCATGCGCCGTTGCTCCATGATCTCGCGCTGGCGCTGGTCGATCTGTGAAGCCAGCGGGAAATTGCTGCCGGCCCGACGCTTGGCATAATCGAGCTGCTGAATAGCCTGGTCGAAATCCCCCACCAATGTGAAATATTCCGCGCGCGCCCGGTGCAAGCCGATGGTATTGCCGGATAAGCCGCGTACTTCAGCCATGTCGTACCACACGTCCGGGTCATCTGGCCGGCTCTTGAGCAGGTCGTCCAGCACTTTTTCGGCGTCAGCCGGCTTGTTCTGTTTCACCAGCAGGTCGGCGCGCACCTGTTTGAGCGGGTAGTTGCCTGGGTACAGCCCCTGCATGCGGGTAGCGCGCTGTTGGGCGTCGGCCAAGCGATTGTTGGTGATGTCCAGATCAATTTGCGCCAGGTTGTAGGTAATGTCGTTCGGCGCTTTGGCTAGCAAAGGCTTGAGGTTTTCCCGTGCTTCGTTGAGTTGGCCACCTTTGATCTGAGCCAAGGCCAGGCCATAGCGGGCCGCGTCCAGTTTCGGGTCCTCGTCGAGCTGTGCGCGAAAGCGCTTGGCTGCCAGGCCAGGCGTTTCTTCATAGGTAAGGGCCACGCGGGCACGGATCAGTTGGTAACGCGCACTGTCCTCGATGCCCCCTTTGGGCGCCTGTTCGGCACGGTTGCGGGTGTCGGCGATACGCGATTCGGTCACCGGGTGAGTCAGCAGGAACTCCGGTGGCTTGGCACCGTAGCGATATTGCTGGGCCAGGCGCTCGAACATGGTTGGCATGTTACGGGGGTCGTAACCGGCCTTTTCCAGGTTCTGGATGCCGACGCGGTCTGCTTCCTGCTCGTTCTGGCGCGAAAAACGCCGTTGTTCCTGAATGGCAGCAGCCTGAGTGCCGGCAATCATACCGATGCCGGCATCGCCTGCACCACCGGCCGCCAGCACGATGCCAGCCAGCAGCGCAGCCATCATCGGCAATTGCATACGTTGCTGTGCTTCGACGCCGCGGGCGAAATGGCGTTGGGACAAGTGCGCCAGTTCGTGGGCCAATACCGAGGCATACTCGCCTTCGGTTCTGGCGTTTAGGAACAGGCCACCGTTGACGCCGACGATGCCGCCAGGCGCTGCGAAGGCGTTGAGTTCGCGGCTGTCGATGAGGATGAATTCAAGGCGCCGGTCCTGCAACTGGCTGGTTTCGGCCAGGCGGTAGACGGTGGATTCGACGTAGTCCTTGAGCTGCGGGTCGTTCAACTGCCGGACTTGCCCGCGCAGCAGGCTTAGCCAGGCGCGGCCGAGGTCGTGCTCCTGTTTCGGTGAAACGATCGCGGAGCTGGCGTCGCCCAGTGACGGCAAGTCATCGGCATGGCCGGGCAGGGCCATCAGGCAGGCCAGCGCCAGCAGGGTGGGGCGCAGTAGATTCATGCACAAGCTCGCGTCGATCAAAAAAGCCTTACTGTAGCCGGGTCGCGCGTGCCCGACCAGTGGCGGTATGCTACCGGCCATTTTCCGTAATCTACGCCCCCGCTCTGGAGATGCGCCCGATGAGTGATACCCTGACCTGCGACGCCGAACTCGATGCCAGCGGGCTCAATTGCCCGCTGCCACTGCTCAAGGCAAAGATGGAGCTTAACCGCCTGGCCAGCGGGGCGGTACTCAAGGTCACCGCCACCGATGCAGGTTCCCAGCGCGACTTCCGCACTTTCGCTCAACTGGCCGGTCATACGCTGCTGCACGAAACGGCCGAGGCCGGTACCTACACCTACTGGCTGCGCAAGGCCTGAGCCCACCCAAGGATCGTCAATGTTCAAAGTGCTTCGCGACTGGATAGAGCGCTACTTTTCCGATGAGGAAGCAGTGGTGCTGGCGGTCTTGCTGTGCCTGGCTTTCACGGCGGTACTCACCCTGGGCGGCATGTTGGCCCCGGTGCTGGCGGGCATGGTTCTGGCCTTTCTCATGCAGGGCCTGGTCAACGCGCTGGAGCGCCTGCGGGTGCCGACCCGGCTGGCCGTGATGCTGGTATTCGCGCTTTTCATGGGGGCGTTGGCGGTGTTCATGCTGGTGCTGGTGCCGCTGCTTTGGCATCAGCTGATTACGCTGTTCAACGAACTGCCTGGGATGCTGGGCAAATGGCAGTCGCTGTTGCTGTTGCTGCCTGAGCGCTATCCGCACCTGGTGTCTGACGAGCAGGTGTTGCATGCGATCGAATCGGTTCGCGGCGAAATTGGCAAGTTCGGCCAATGGGCGCTGACCTTTTCGCTGTCCAGCCTGCCGCTGCTGGTCAACGCGATGATCTACCTGGTGCTGGTGCCGATCCTGGTGTTCTTCTTCCTCAAGGACCGCGAGTTGATCGGGCGCTGGGTCAGTGGTTACCTGCCGCGCCAGCGCACTTTGCTCAATCGGGTGGGCAGCGAGATGAATCGGCAGATCGCCAATTACATTCGGGGCAAGGGCATCGAAATCCTGATCTGCGGCATCGCCACTTACATCGCCTTCATCACCCTCGGGTTGAACTATGCGGCTTTGCTGGCGTTGCTGGTGGGGTTGTCGGTGGTGGTGCCTTATGTCGGGGCAGTGGTGGTGACCGTGCCGGTCACGCTGATTGCGCTATTCCAGTGGGGATGGGGCGACCAGTTCATTTTGTTGATGACGGTGTATGCGATTATCCAGGCACTGGATGGCAATGTGCTGGTACCGCTGCTGTTCTCCGAGGCCGTGAGCCTGCACCCTGTGGCGATCATCTGCGCGGTACTGCTGTTTGGCGGGTTGTGGGGCTTCTGGGGAATCTTCTTCGCGATCCCGCTGGCGACCTTGATCAAGGCTGTACTGGATGCCTGGCCGCGGCACGAGCCGAGTGTGTCACCGATGCTTTGAAGTGTGCAGCGCTGGCCTCTTCGCAGGTGAACCCGCTCCCACGGTTTTGGTGTGGGCGTTCAGTCGCGAAGAGGCCGGCGCTTGTTTCAAGCCTTGTGCAGCGCTTGCGCAGCAGCCAGCACCGCATCCACATGCCCGGGCACTTTCACGCCGCGCCATTGCTGGCGCAGTACGCCGTCCTTGTCGATCAAAAACGTGCTGCGGTCCACGCCCAGGTATTCCTTGCCGTACAGCTTCTTGAGCTTGATCACGTCGAACAGCTGGCAAAGCGCCTCGTCCTTGTCGCTGATCAGCTCGAACGGGAAGGCTTGTTTGGCTTTGAAGTTCTCGTGCGACTTGATGCCATCGCGAGATACGCCGAAGACCAGGGTATTGGCGGCAGCAAAGGCTTCGTGCTGGTCGCGAAAGCCCTGGCCTTCGGTGGTGCAGCCTGGGGTGCTGTCCTTGGGATAGAAGTACAGCACCACCTGGCGGCCCTTGAGCTCGGCCAGGCTGATAGTCTGGCCGCTGGTGGCCTGAGCCTTGAAGTCGGCGACGGGATGGTCGATTTCTACAGCCATGGCGGGTTTCCTTACATGGGGTTTTGTGGACGCCATGGCTCGATCAGCGCGTCGAGGTTCAGGGCGTCGGCGAAGTCCAGGAACTGGTCGCGCAGCCAGCTGATCTGCGTGCCGGCCGGCAGGATCACGGTGAATTGCGCATTGAGCATGCTGCTGCCGGTCTGTGGCGCCAGGTAGGTGTCGCAGGTCATGGCTTCGAGCTCGACGCGGTGGTCGAGGAAGAACTGGCACAGCTCGTTGATGATATCCGGGCGGTAGGCGGCGCTGACGTAGGCCACATACGGCAGGGCCTGCGGACGCACCTCTTGGTCGGCGCTGCGCACCACATCGAGGGTCAAGCCGTGCTTCTTGCCCAGGCTCGGTAGCATGGCTTCAAGGCGTGCGAGGGCGTCCCAGCTGCCGCCTACCTGCAGCACCAAAGCGCTGGTCTCGCCGTGGCGGCTCAGGCGCGAGGTGACCACCGCGCAGCGGTTTTCGAAGGCGGCGCGGCTGAGAACGTTGGCCAGTTCCATGGGATTGGGGCCCAGGGCACTGATGACGAGGAATTGTTCACGGACGGTGGGGGTGGACATGCAGCATTCCTAAAGCGATGAGCGGTCGGTGCAGGACGGGCGAAAGCCTCCTGTCGGCAGAGCCCGGGGCTCGCATGCGAGGACGTGGACACTGGCCGGGGAGCATGGTCGACGGCCCGGCGGGCCGCGCTGCACCGATCAAAGGATCAAGGGTAGCGAAATAAGGCGCCGAGGGGAATGCTCCGCCCGCCTGCTTCGCTTGTGCAAGGTCGATGCCCCCAGTACCATTACCGCTCTCTTTTTCCGGCAGGAGCAGTTACATGATTGCGGGCAGTATGGTGGCGTTGGTCACACCCATGGATGCACAAGGGCGTCTGGACTGGGGCAGCCTCGACAAACTTGTAGACTTCCACCTGGAAAACGGCACCCACGCGATCGTCGCTGTCGGCACTACCGGTGAGTCGGCCACGCTCGACGTCGAAGAGCACATTCTGGTCATCAAGCATGTGGTCGAGCGCGTCAAACACAGCAAAAAGCCGATCCCGGTCATCGCCGGCACCGGTGCCAACTCCACCGCCGAAGCCGTGCACCTGACCCAGAACGCCAAGAACGCTGGCGCCGATGCCTGCCTGCTGGTGGTGCCGTACTACAACAAGCCGACTCAGGAAGGCCTGTATCAGCACTTCAAGCACATCGCCGAAGCCGTCGACATCCCGCAGATCCTCTACAACGTGCCTGGCCGCACCTCGTGCGACATGCAGGCCGAGACCGTGATCCGTCTGTCGAAGGTCAAGAACATCATTGGTATCAAGGAGGCCACCGGCGACCTGGTCCGCGCCAAAGCGATCCTCGAAGGTGTCGACAAGGACTTCATCGTCATGTCCGGTGACGACCCGACCGCCGTCGAGCTGATCCTGATGGGCGGCAAGGGCAACATCTCGGTCACCGCCAACGTCGCCCCGCGCGAAATGGCCGACCTGTGCGAGGCCGCCCTTGAGGGCAATGCCGAGAAGGCCCGCGCAATCAACGAAAAACTCATGCCGCTGCACAAAGACCTGTTCTGCGAAGCCAACCCGATCCCTGTGAAGTGGGCGCTGGTGGAAATGGGCCTGATGCAAAAAGGTATTCGCCTGCCACTGACCTGGCTGAGCGAAGGCTGCCACGAAAAAGTCCGTACTGCCTTGCGCCAGTCCGGCGTACTGGTTTAAGAGGAAGTACACCGCATGAAGCGACTGGCTGGTCTTTCCGCGCTTGCCCTGATTATCTCCAGCACCAGTGGGTGTGGCTGGCTGTGGGGCGAGGATGGCTATTTCCGTGACCGCGGCAGCGATTACCTGCAGGCGCACCCGACTGCACCGATGCAATTGCCACCGGATGCGGCTAACGTCAAACGCCTCGACCCGTTGCTGCCAATTCCGCGCAACGTCGCCGACGACAGCGTCACTGGCGAGTTCGAGGTGCCGCGTCCACAACCTTTGAGTGCCGGCGTCGAAGCCAGCGACTACACACTGCAGCGCAGTGGCAGCAGCCGCTGGGTACTGGCTCAGCACTCACCGGCCGAAGTGTGGCCGGTGGCGCACCAGTTCTTCGAGGACAACGGCTTCCGTATTGCTGAAGAGCGCCCGCAGACTGGTGAATTCAACACCACTTGGCAGCGTTTCGACGAGCTCTCGGCCTCGCTCGGCCAGCGTCTGGCGAGCACCGCCAGTAGCGGCGACAGCGAGGTGCGTGTGCGCGTGCGCATCGAGCCTGGCGTGCAGCGCAACACCTCCGAGGTGTACATCGTCAGCGTCGAGCGCCCGGCCGGTAGCACTGCCGACCCTGCGTTTCCGTCCACTTCCGCAAACACCGGCGCCGATGCGCTGCTGGTCGACGAAATGCTCGCCAGCATGAGCCGCAGCGCCGAGAAGGGCGGTTCGGTATCGTTGCTGGCAGCGCGTGATTTCGACGCCCCTAGCCGGGTCAGCCTGAGCGAAGACGGTAGCGGCAACCCTGTATTGTTCCTGGGCTCCGACCTGGACCGTGCCTGGTCCGGTGTGGGTCGTGCGCTTGAGCAGGGTGGCCAGTGGCGGGTTGAGGACATCAACCGCAGCCTGGGCCTGTACTACATCAACCTCTCGGAAAAGCCCGAGGACAAGCAGAACGAGCCAGGCTTCTTCAGCCGCCTGTTCGGCAGTGCCCCGACCAAGGAAGAGCGTGAAGCCCGCGCCGAGCGCTATCAGGTGCGCCTGAGCAAGGTTGGCGAGAGCGTGCAGGTCACCGTCGAGAAGAACATCAACACCGTGGCCCCGGCCGATGTCGCCCGCCGTGTGCTGAGCGCCATTCAGGACCACTTGGGTTAAGTGCGCTTCGCGGTACTTGGAAGCGGCAGCCAGGGAAATGGCACGCTGATCGCCAGTGGTGACACCTTCATCCTGGTCGATTGCGGTTTTTCCCTGCGTGAAACCGAGCGGCGCCTGGCGTTGCTCGGCGTTTCGGCGGCCCAGTTGAGTGCCGTGCTGGTGACCCACGAACATGCCGACCACGTGCATGGGGTGGGGTTGCTTTCGCGGCGCTACAATGTACCGGTCTACCTCAGCCAGGGCACATTGCGCGGCATGCGCAAGCCGGTGGAGGTGGCCGGTTTTCTCGCTTGTGGCGAGCGGTTGCAGGTTGGCGCGCTGCAAGTGAGCGCGGCTCGGGTCGAGC
The DNA here is from genome assembly GCF_017491595.1 of Pseudomonas sp. 51_B. NCBI lineage: Bacteria > Pseudomonadati > Pseudomonadota > Gammaproteobacteria > Pseudomonadales > Pseudomonadaceae > Pseudomonas > Pseudomonas sp. 51_B. Next base: position 99,284 of record NZ_JAFGYW010000003.1, on the reverse strand, counting down.
ACGACGCTTACGAGCCCTTGCAGTACGTGATCAGTGATGGGCGTCGGCGGTTCGGCATGCTGACCGACCTTGGCTCGTACGATGCGCGGCTGCTCGAGCGTTATCAGGGCCTGGATGCACTGCTGATCGAAGCCAACCACTGCCGTGACCTGCTTGCACGTGGTCATTACCCTGCCTTTCTCAAGCAGCGGGTAGGTGGCATGCACGGGCATTTGAACAACCATCAGGCCGCGCGCCTGGTGCAGGAGTTGGGCTGGAGCACCCTGCAGCATCTGGTGCTGGCCCACCTCAGCAGCAAGAACAACCTGCCACATCTGGCCCGCCAATGCTTCGTCGACACCCTAGGGTGCGACCCGGCCTGGCTCCAGGTGGCTAATCAGGAACACGGGCTCGACTGGCGCGAAATCGCCTAGCCCAACACCTCAGCAAGCGGAGCCCAATCATGGAAAAACGCGACGAACTCTACCGCGGCAAGGCCAAATCGGTTTACAAGACCGACGACGCCGACCGCTTGATCCTGCTGTTCCGTAACGACACCTCGGCGTTCGACGGCAAGCGCATCGAACAGCTCGACCGCAAAGGCATGGTCAACAACAAGTTCAACGCCTTCATCATGCAAAAGCTCGAAGAGGCCGGCGTGCCGACTCAATTCGACAAGCTGCTGGGCGACAACGAATGCCTGGTCAAGAAGCTGGACATGATCCCGGTCGAGTGCGTGGTACGTAACTACGCTGCCGGTAGCCTGGTCAAGCGCCTGGGCGTGGAGGAGGGCATCAAGCTGGAGCCTTCCACTTTCGAACTGTTCCTCAAGAACGACGAGAAGGGTGATCCGTTCATCAACGAGTCCCACGTTGTTGCGTTCGGCTGGGGTACCGCCGAGCAACTGGTGGAGATGAAGAAGCTGTCGCTGAAGGTCAACGAAGTGCTGAGCAAGCTGTTCGATGACGCCGGCCTGCTGCTGGTCGACTTCAAGCTGGAGTTCGGGGTCTTCCATGGCCAGATCGTTCTGGGCGACGAGTTCAGCCCCGACGGCTGCCGCCTGTGGGACAAAGAAACCCGCAAGAAGATGGACAAGGACCGCTTCCGTCAGGGCCTGGGCGACGTGATCGAAGCCTACGAAGAAGTTGCCAAGCGTCTGGGCGTGCCGCTGTAAGCTGCGCGTTCACGCAAGCGCCTGATACCACGTGATTTTTTTTGAAAAAAGGTTTGCCTTTCAAGAATTCGCTGGTATGATGCGCGGCATTGGAGAGATGCCGGAGTGGTCGAACGGGACGGATTCGAAATCCGTTGTACTGGCAACAGTACCTAGGGTTCAAATCCCTATCTCTCCGCCATACATTGAGAAGCCCCATAAATCGTTGATTTATGGGCTTTTTCATTTCTGGATTGTCGCCATTGTACGTACCCGTTGTACGTAGAAAATTCTGCCTGACGTCGTGCGTTTGGAAACCCTAATTCCTAAACTCGCATTGTCGCGACTAGCTGTTTATTTGTACGGTATTGGAGCGATTTGCCGTACTGGATGATCAGCCCATTACATCTACGATGATGAGACAGGTTTCAGTCTGGGCGTGCCCACGCTGGATGAATGTGGCGGGTTCCCAGGCCGATTGGTGGCTGTGATGAATTCATTCGATTAACTCACAGTAGGGCTGTCATTTCTTATATCCAATGTGCGATGTCGTTGAATCGCCCCTGGTTTCGTAGATACCTCCAAGCCTCATAATGAGGCCCAAATAGGAGGTGCCATGAGTCGTCAGCGTTAACCCGAAGAATTCAAGATCGAAGCGGTCAAGCAAGTGACCGAAAAAGGCAAACCTGTCGCCGAGGTCGCCCATCGCCTGGGCATGTCCGTGCACAGCCTTTACGCCTGGATCAAGGTCTACAGCAAGCCCCAAGAGCAGCGTCAGCAAGACAATGATCAGCAGGCTGAACTGCGCAAGCTGCGCGCTGAACTCAAGCGGGTGACAGAAGAGCGAGACATATTAAAGAAGGCCGCCGCGTACTTTGCTAAGGAGTGCGGCTGAAGTACGCCTTCATCAACAAGCACTCGACGGATTATCGCCGTCATACTGGGTTTTATGGCGGAAAACCAAAAGCGGCATCGCCCAACCATCAGGCCAGGCAGTTCAAGGTCAGTGAGCCGAATAAGGTCTGGGTGACCGATATCACCTACATCCGCACCTACGAAGGGTGGCTGTATCTGGCGGTAGTGCTGGATCTGTTCTCTCACCAAGTCATTGGTTGGTCAATGAAGCCCAGGATGAGCAGCGACCTAGCCATCGACGCCATGCTGATGGCCATGTGGCGACGCAAGCCACAGCAGCAAGTGATGATTCACTCAGACCAAGGCAGTCAGTTCAGTAGCTCAGATTGGCAAAGCTTCCTGAAAGCCAACAATGTGATCAGTAGCATGAGCCGAAGGGGAAACTGCCACGACAATGCCGTAGCCGAGAGCTTTTTCCAGCTTTTGAAGCGGGAGCGAATCCGACGAAAGATCTACGCGACGCGTGACGAAGCCCGAAGTGATATTTTCGATTACATCGAGATGTTCTATAACCCCAAGCGTCGACACAGCAGTGCTAGGCAGCTGTCGCCAGTAGAGTATGAGAAACGCTATTTTCTGAGCTTGGAGAGTGTCTAGGAAACCAGGGGCGATTCATGTATCGCCCGCTCGCACCCCCGAGCCGTCACGATGCAACCTTTGGGTAGGCCTTTACGAGCTGGCTTCAGGCGCTGTGACAAGCTGTCACTGGGGCAAAGCGCCTAATTGACCGAAAGGGCACCAATTTGTTTGTGCTGGCGATTCGGTTACAATCAGCGAAACGATTCAGCCTTGCCAGTCAATTCGACAAAAGCCTGAAGCGTTTTCTGGTTCTTCAAGCCGCTGAACAATGATCATAAAAAGCCTGCGCGCAAGAACACGAAGCATCTGGGTCAGCCACAGGCCCACCCTCCGTTCTACTGACTGGAATTGATCAATGTTCAAGAAAGCTGGCAAGACCTTGCTGGGTCTGGCTGTTGCTGCGAGCTTCATGCAAGCGCACGCCGCAGAAACCAAGAAAGTCGATGTGCTGCTGGTCGGCGGCGGCATCATGAGCTCCACCCTGGCCGTGTGGCTGCACGAGCTGGAGCCTAGCTGGTCGATGGAAATGGTCGAGCGCCTCGATGGCGTGGCCGAAGAAAGCTCCAATGGCTGGAACAACGCAGGTACCGGCCACTCCGCGCTGGCCGAGCTGAACTACACCCCGGAAGACAAAGACGGCAACGTCAACATCTCCAAGGCCATCGAAATCAACGAAGCCTTCCAGATCTCCCGCCAGTTCTGGTCGTGGCAGGTTCGCCAAGGCGTGCTGAAGAACCCGCACTCGTTCATCAACACCACCCCGCACATGAGCTTCGTCTGGGGCGATGACAACATCAAGTTCCTCAAGAAGCGTTACGAGGCACTGCAGGCAAGCCCGCTGTTCCGCCCGATGCAGTACTCCGAGGACCACGCGCAGATCGCCAAGTGGGTCCCGCTGATGATGGAAGGCCGTGACCCGAACCAGAAGCTGGCGGTCACCTGGACGCCTATCGGCACCGATGTCAACTTCGGCGAAATCACTCGCCAGTTCGTGGGCCACCTGCAGACTCAGAACGGCTTCGACCTGAAGTTGTCCAGCGAAGTGCAGGACATCACCCGCAACGAAGACGGCTCCTGGCATGTCGAGTACAAGAACCTCAAGGACGGCAGCACCTCGGCTACCGACGCCAAGTTCCTGTTCATCGGCGCCGGCGGCGGCGCGCTGAAGCTGCTGCAGAAATCGGGTATTCCAGAAGCCAAGGAATACGCAGGCTTCCCAGTGGGTGGCTCGTTCCTGGTGACCGAGAACCCAACCGTGGCCATGCAACACATGGCCAAGGCCTATGGCATTGCCTCCACTGGCGCCCCGCCCATGTCGGTACCGCACCTGGACACCCGCGTGCTGGACGGCAAGCGCGTGATCCTGTTTGGTCCATTCGCCACTTTCTCGACCAAGTTCCTGAAGAACGGCTCGTACTTCGACCTGCTGAGCAGCACCACCACGCACAACGTGTGGCCAATGACCAAGGTCGGTATCGATCAGTACCCGCTGGTCGAGTACCTCGCCGGCCAGCTGATGCTGTCGGATGATGACCGTTTCGAAGCCCTGCGTACCTACTTCCCGAATGCCAAGAAGGAAGACTGGAAGCTGTGGCAGGCCGGTCAGCGTGTGCAGATCATCAAGCGTGACGAAGAGAAGGGCGGCGTGTTGAAGTTGGGCACCGAAGTGGTGGCTTCCCAAGACCGTACTATCGCGGGTCTGCTGGGCGCCTCGCCGGGTGCATCGACCGCAGCGCCGATCATGCTGAACGTACTGGAAACGGTGTTCAAGGAGAAGGTCGCTACCCCTGAGTGGCAGGCCAAGATCAAGCAGATCGTACCGAGCTACGGCACCAAGCTTAACGACTCTGCAGCCGCCACCCAGAAAGAGTGGAACTACACCGCAGAAGTGTTGCAACTGGCCAAGCCGCCGGTCATCGACGAAAGCGTCGGCACCAGCGTTGCGCCAAGCGCACCGGTCGAAAGCAAAGCCGAGAACGACATGGCCCTTTAATCAGGGAAGTCGGCGAAACAAAGCCACGGGTATCCCGTGGCTTTTTTCATTGCGCCAAAGGTGCGCCGTCGGGGCCAAGCTCCTGCAGCACTTCGGTGAGGTTCAGGCCCACGGCCAGGGCCAAGACGCTGACTTCGCCCTCGCAGCCGGCCGGAACCACCGTCGCTTCGCTTTCGGCGCTGAGCACCATTTGTTCACCTTGTGCTACATGCCGTTCAGAGCCATCGGCCATTTCCAGGACCAAGCTGCCGGAGGTGGCAAACAGCAGCAGATCGCTCTGCGGGCTCAGGCGGGCAGGGCTTTGCAGGTGGCGGTACTCGGCGATCCACCCATCGCGTAGAAAGGTCTTGCTCAGGGCATAAGCCAGCGAGCATTCCAGCGACAAGTCAGCCAGTTCACCCAGCACTTGGTCTTGAGGGACTTGGGGCATCAGGCGGGAAAACTCGCTCAGATTGGTCAAGATGATCTTCCGGCGAGCACGGCTCATAGAGGTTTCCTTTTCAAATCCGTACCTCAAGCCAGCAGCGTGATCGCCACGTGTGCGGCAACACCGGCACACACGCTGTAGATCAAGCTTCTCGTCCAGTAAGCGACGATGACCACCGGAATCGCCGCCAGCAGATCGGTCGTCAGGCCCAGCAGCGAGCCGTCCTTGGCCACCAGCAGAGCGGGTACGGTGATGCTGGCGATGATCGCGACCGGCAGGTATTCAATGACGTCATTGAACAGCTTGGGAGACTTCTCCATCTTCAGCAGAAATGGGGTCGCGCGGGTCAGGTAAGTGATGGCGGCCATGAGCATCACCGCTGCGATCAGGTAGTTCTTTTCAGGCATAACCCGGCTCCACAACCTACGGCAGTTGCGATGAATACGTTCAAGGGCGAGGGCGCGTACATGTTCAACAGGCAGGTGGTGACGACCACCACCAGGGCGATGACGGCTTTGGTGAATGTGCTGCACAGCGAGATCAGCACGAAGATCATCATGGCGGTCAGGGCATAGTCCAGCTTGAACTGGGAAAACCGGTTCAACGCATCCGAGGCCACCGCACCCAATACCGCGCCGGCGATCCAGCTGGCATGGCAATAGGTATTGAACTGCAGCAGGTAGGCCGCCGACGTGGGCCTGCCATTTTCCAGGCGTTGGCTATGGAAGGCGAACGACTCATCGGTCAGACCGAAGGCATACAGCAGCTTCTGCGGTTTGCTGATCGGCAGCTGCGCGCTGCGTTTGGACATGTACATCGCCATCAGCATGTGCCGCGAATTGATCAGCAGTGTCGACAGGGCGATGGTGATCAGAGGCGCATGGCTGGTCATCAGCGCCAGTGCGGCGAATTGCGCCGCCCCGGCGTAGACGAACAGGCACATCGCCGCTGGCAGCCACAAGGGCAGGCCGGCGTTGATGCACATCACACCAAACACGAAGCTGACGACGAAATACCCCGTCACGATCGGCAAGGCGTCGACCAGGCTCTCCTTGCGTGAAGCGCTAAGCAATACCGACGAAGTCACAGGTCGACCTCGCAGGTGATTTCACCACGGGTTTGCTCGAACCCCTGCTTCTGCCAGAAACTCAGCGCTTTGAGGTTGTCATCCTCGACGAACAGAAATACCCGGCGGATGCCATGCTGGCGAAAATCATTAAGGATGGAGCTTGCCAGTGAGGTGCCGATCCTGCTCTGGCGATAATCCGGCGCCACCGCCATGTGGTTGATCGTACCCCGCGTACCCATCAAGCCGCCGGTCACCGCGCCAACGATAGTGCCGGTCTGGTTTTCGGCCATGTAGCAGTAAGTGTGCTCGGAGCCCAGCAAGCCTTGAAGCAGACCCTCGTCCTGCCAGTCGCAGAACGAGGTTTCCTCGAAACGTCGGAAAAAGTCGACGATCTTACGGGCGTGAAACGGCGTGGCTTTTTTGATGCTCAGACCATTGATATGTTCGGCCGGTGAGAACTTCGGCGCCTGGCCGATATAACTAATCGATAATGTCATGCTCGCTGCCCGGTCGAGAGAAGGAAATCGCGATAATCTGCCGGTAGCCCATTTCAGAGGCGCTGGGGTTGATCGCCGGCGTTACGTAGTGCTGCAACTCCCGATCGAGGAAATACGTGGTGTCGAGAATATTCAAATAGGTACCGGAGTCGATCACGTTCGATTGCTTGTCGTAGATGTTGCTGGTGGCACCTTCAACATTGTGACGGCCCCAGAAGTGTACGCCACTGAATGGATAACCGTCGCAGTGAATGCCTTCTGGCGTGATTTCGATTTGTGCACCCGGTTTGATCTCGATGCGGATCTGGTGCACCTGGCATTGCCAATTGACCGCATGCAGCTCCTGCGGCAGCACGGCCTTGTAGACGTCGAAGTCCAGGCGAATCAGCGAGCGCAGGATCGGTGAGTTGAAGACCTCCGCGCTGATGTCGTCGAAGTGCCGCGACATGCCACCGACATAACTATTGTGGGCTTCAGATTGCTCATACGCACGGTGATTGAGTTGGTTCAATTCACCGGTAACAGGGTTGAAGTCAAAGTCACTGTAACGGCGGTATCGGGTGCCTTTGTCGGCTTGCCCATAATAACGGTCGACGCCCATGGTTTCCCAACTTTTGGAGAAATCCACAAACTCTTTGAATCCACCATTCAATGCGTAATCGCTGCCCAGTACATTGACCGTCTTCTTTTGACGCAGGGCAGTTTCAATGTTTCGGTTGAGTGTCAGCATGGCGATCTCTTCAAATTAAACGCTGACAAAAATTTATCAGTTGAATCCCATCTGGAAACTTCACTTTTTTTTGACGTGCCTCAACCATTGCTTGCTACCCGACCAGCGTGCACCGTTAGCGTGCAGACAGTGTTGGCGCTTGTGCGTTATCCTTTCCGCTTTCGTTGACGGCCTGCGTCAACGGGATGGGGAGGGAGATTGAATGGACATCAAGGTGCTCAAGAACATCGTGAAAGTCGCCCGAACAGGGTCTATCACCGATGCGGCCGAACAGGTACATGTCACGGTCCAGGCCTTGGCCGCTCAGTTGAAAAAGCTAGAAGATCATTGTGGCTTCAAGTTGTTCGACCGGACCAACAAAGGGGTTTCACTCACTCAGGAAGGGCTGAGCCTGCTGCCGCATGTTCTGGAAATCGTGCGATGTTCAGAGCGCATGCAACTGAAGATCAACCAGTTGCGCCAGAGCTGCAATCAGCGTCTGCCATTGCGCGTTGCCTTGAACAGTACGTTGTCGATGGAAATCAACCAGCAGATCATGGCGGCGGTGGTCAGCAAGCTATCTGGCTACAGCCCGATATTCAGTTGCTCTGAGTCCCCTGACAACCTTACCAAGCTGGGCAAGGATGAGGCAGACATGGTGGTGGTGCTGGGCGACAGCGTCCCTGACAACTACCATTCGGTGCCGCTGAAGGGGTTGAGCATCGAAGTGGTCGCCTCGTCGTCCAGCGATGAGCGTTCAGCGCCCAATGCGGTGATCAAGCCACTACCCGAATGCCCCTATCATGCGATCTTCAACCGCTTCGCCGAGCGCCGGCCCGGCATGCTGGACGCCGCAACCGTATTTCATTCTGGCAGCGAAATCGTGAGTGTTTCGATGATCAAGAGCTTTGGTGGCGTGGGCGTGCTGTCGCGTGCCGTCGCCGAGGCCAACGAGATGTTCATCTGGCCGGGGTTTTCCGATTTTCTCGACGTGTACCTGGTCATGAAGGAACCCTGGATCATCGAAGAGGAATTTCCGCTGCTGTCCGCGGTACCCACCCCCATCCGCAGCTTCGACGCCATCAGCGCCTGAGCCAGACGCCACGGCCCGCCGTGGCGTCCAGTCGTCTGAATACCTGCCGAGCACATCACTTCTGCCGCAAGATGCAGTCCAGCAAGCCTGGGAAGCGTTCGTCGAGCATGTCGGCGCGCAGTGAGTTCATGTGCGTGGTACCTACATTGCGGGTGTGCACCAACCCGGCGTCGCGCAAAACGCGAAAATGGTGCGACATGCTCGACTTGGGCCGCCCGCCATCAAGTTCGCCACAACTGGCCTCTGCCACACCGGCCAAATGGCGGACAATGCCCAAGCGCACGGGGTCGCTCAACGCATAAAGCACGCGTTCGAGAATCAGGTCTTCAGGGTTGGGGTGTGAGTAGGCTCGCATGAGCACATGATAACGGGGGTTTCGTTTATTGCCATAGTTCGATTATGATCGAACTATCGTATTCAGATGATCGGAGTTTTTCCATGTCCGCTTTGTTCCAGCCCTACAGCCTCAAAGACGTCACATTGCGCAACCGTATCGCCGTTCCGCCCATGTGCCAGTACCTGGCCGAGGAAGGCCTGATCAATGACTGGCACCAGGTGCACTACGCCGGCCTGGCCCGCGGCGGCGCCGGGCTGCTGGTGGTCGAAGCCACAGCGGTGGCACCTGAAGGGCGAATCACTCCCGGTTGCGCTGGCATATGGAGTGACGCCCATGCCCAGGCGTTCGTTCCAGTGGTGCAAGCCATCAAGGCCGCCGGCTCCGTACCAGGTATCCAGATTGCCCATGCTGGGCGCAAGGCCAGCGCCAACCGCCCTTGGGAAGGGGACGACCACATCGCGGCTGAAGATGCCCGTGGCTGGGACACCATCGCCCCGTCAGCCGTTGCCTTTGGCGCGAATTTGCCGAAGGTGCCGCGCGAGATGACCCTGGACGACATCGCCCGGGTCAAACAAGACTTCGTCGATGCCGCCCGCCGCGCACGTGATGCCGGTTTCCAGTGGATCGAACTGCACTTCGCCCATGGCTACCTCGGCCAAAGCTTCTTCTCCGAGCATTCCAACCAGCGTACCGATGCCTACGGCGGTAGCTTCGAGAACCGCAGCCGTTTCCTGCTGGAAACGCTGGCGGCGGTGCGCGAAGTCTGGCCAGAAAACCTGCCGCTGACCGCGCGCTTCGGTGTGCTGGAGTACGACGGCCGTGACCAGCAGACCCTGGAAGAGTCCATCGAGCTGGCACGCCTGTTCAAGGCAGGCGGCCTGGACCTGCTAAGCGTCAGCGTTGGCTTCACCGTGCCTGAAACCAATATCCCGTGGGGCCCGGCGTTCATGGGGCCGGTGGCTGAGCGCGTGCGCCGCGAAGCCGGGCTGCCGGTGACCTCGGCTTGGGGCTTTGGTACGCCGCAATTGGCCGAGCAGGCGCTGCAGGCCAACCAACTGGACTTGGTATCGGTGGGGCGGGCGCACCTGGCCGACCCGCACTGGGCCTACTTCGCTGCCAAAGAGCTAGGCGTGGACAAGGCGGCCTGGACCTTGCCGGCACCTTATGCCCATTGGCTCGAACGCTATCGCTGAAACTGGCAGGGGCCGCTTGGCGGCCCCACCGTGAAATCGTCCAGTCGGTACCGCCAGGTGGCGGTGAATCAGGCCGGCTGAAACAGGCGCCTGGCTTCGTTGAAGCACTGCTCGGCAATCGCCGAGCGCGGCTCGCTGCGGCGCAGCAGCAGGCCGACCGGGCTGTGGATACTGGCGTCGGCGATGGGGATGATGCGCAAGTGTTCGCTGAGGCCTTCCAGGCCGCACCCCAAGGGCATGATCGCGCAGCACACGCCGATGGTGATCGCCTGAACCAACTGGAAGGTCGAGTCGCTTTCCAGCACGGCGTTGGGCTCAAGGCCACGGCTGCGCAGGCTCAGGTCCAGCGACTGGCGGTAGTGCATGCTTTTGCTCAGCAAGCCCAGGGGAATGTCGCCGAGCTCTTCCCAACGCAGGCTGTCGGCTTCGAAATGGAAGTGCTGGGTATCGTAGAGCAGGCCCATGGTGGTGGTGCCAAGTTCGATCACTTCGAAGAAATTGGCGTTGACCTGGTCGAGGTAGCAAATGCCCAGGTCGAGCTGGTTGCGGCTCAGGCCATCCATGATCTGTTCGGTGCTGTGCGAGCTGAGCTGAAACTGCAGTTCGGGGTATTGCTCACGCAGCGGCAGCAGCAGGTGCATGGGGTTGAAGCTGGCCAGCGGCACCGTGCCCAGGCGCAGGCTACCGACCACCTGGCCACGGCAACTGGCCGCTTCTGCCTGCAGGCCGTCATGGGCGGCCAAGAGGGTGCGAGCCCAGGCCAGAATCCGCTCGCCGGCCTCGGTGAAGCCTTCGAAGCGCTGACCGCGCTTGACCAGTACCAGGTCCAGTTCATCTTCCAGGTTGCGCAGGCGCATGGACAGGGTTGGCTGGGTGATATGACACAACGCCGCCGCCTGGCCGAAGTGGCGAGTCTGGTCGAGGGCGATGAGGAACTTGAGCTGCTTGATGTCCATGTAGGTGCCTGGCGTCTGGTTGTGCAGACCTTAACCCACGTCTGCGATAGATGTCATTGATCGGACGGTACGGTATATCGATTGGACGCTGGCATGGCTTGCCTCTAGCGTGACGACACTGCCAGACAAGGAGCTTAAAGAGTGCGCGTTCAACTGGATGCGGCCTTCGTGCCGCTGAATATCGCCGTGCTGACCGTCAGCGATACCCGTACGTTCGATAACGACACCTCCGGCGAGCTACTGGCCAGTCGTTCGGTGCAGGTAGGCCATCGTTTAGTGGCGCGGGCACTGCTCAAGGACGACCTGTACAAGATCCGCGCCCAGGTCGCCACCTGGATCGCCGACGACGATGTGCAGGTGGTGCTGATCACCGGCGGCACCGGGTTTACCGGGCGTGACAGCACACCGGAGGCCGTGCAGTGCCTGCTCGAGCGTAGCGTCGATGGCTTTGGCGAGCTGTTTCGTGCCTTGTCCATTCTGGATATTGGCAGTTCGACGGTGCAAAGCAGAGCCCTTGCCGGAATTTCCAACGGCACCTTGGTGTGCTGCCTGCCTGGCTCGACTGGGGCTTGCCGTACCGCCTGGGAAGGCATCCTGGTGGAACAACTGGATGCGCGGCATCGGCCGTGCAATTTCGTCAAGCATCTGAAGCCTGTGGGCGCTTGTCAGAGCCGCGGTTGACCTGCACCTCCTCGCGGGTAAACCCGCTGCCCCAGGCTCGGTACAGCCGCGAATGCGTCAACTCAGCACATGATCCACTGGCCGCAAAACCGGCGGCAATGGTTCGACGCCCAAAGCCCCCAGCACATCCCGCTCCACGGTTCTGACCATGGCATCCATCGGCAAGTCGTTTTCGTCCCGCCCGAACGGGTCTTCCAGCTCGTTGCCGATCGCATCCAGGCCAAAGAAAGTGTAACCGACGATGGTGGTGAACAGCGGTGCCAGCCAGCCCAGCGGTTCAGCAAGGGCGAACGGCAGCAGCAGGCAGAAAATGTAGATGGTGCGGTGTAGCAGCAGGGTGTAGGGGAATGGCAGCGGCGTACCCTTGATTCGTTCGCAGGTTGCCTGCACCTCGGTCAACCCGGCCAGCCGCTGTTCCAGCAACATATAGCGCCATTCACTGAGCTGCCCTTGCTCGGCCAACTGCGAGCAGTGCTGGCCAATATTGCGCAGGATGCCATCGCACAGGTTATGCGCGGCCACCGGGGCGTTGGCGTTCAGCCAAGGGCCAGCGGCATCCCTTTCGCTTTCTTCGCGTAACCGTGCACTGAGCCCGTGGGCAAAGCCACACAGGCTGCGCAGCAGTTCGGCGCGCAGCGGTGCGTTGGCAATCACCGCGCTTTCGCGCACGAACGAGCGGGTCTCGATGATCAGTTTGCCCCAGGCTTTGCGCCCCTCCCACCAGCGGTCATAGCAGGCGTTGTTGCGAAAGCTCATGAAGATAGAAAGTGACAGGCCCAGCAGGGTGAAAGGGGTGGCGCTGACCGGGTAGAAAAACGCCGGGTAATGCCGCTCGACCAGCACGATCAGCGCAGCCAGCAAGGTGACCATCAGGCAGCGCAGAGCGATGCGCTTGATGATCGAGCCTTTGAGGGTGAACAGCACGCGAAGCACATCGGGGCGCGGGTGGACGATCATGGCGGTCCTGAGGCGGCCGTTCAGCCGCCGGTCATGTTCATGAAGCGCAGGATCTGTACCTCACCACCGACTTCGAAGTGGTGGCGATAGGGCTTGAGGTGCAGCGAGTCGCGGATGGCTTTCTCCAACCGCGCAGCATCACCTGGATGGGCACGTAGCACCTGCTTGAGGTCCATCGAGTGTTCATTGCCAAGGCACAGCAGTAACCGGCCCTCGACCGTCAGCCGCACCCGGTTGCAGGTGGCACAGAAGTTGTGGCTGTGCGGCGAGATGAAGCCGACACGGGTGGTCCCAGCCTCGGCCAAGCGCCAGTAGCGCGCTGGGCCTTGGGATGACTCTGTGGACTCGATGAGGGTGAAATGGTCACTCAGGCGGTCACGCACCTCATCGCTCGAGCAGAACGACTCGCCGCGCTCGTGCTCGCTGATGACTCCCAGCGGCATCTCTTCAATGAAGGTGATGTCCAGCTCACGGTCAATGGCAAAGCGCACCAGGTCGACCAGTTCATGCTCGTTGCGGCCCTTGAGCACCACGCAGTTGAGCTTGGTGCGCTGGAACCCGGCCTGGCGCGCAGCGTCGATGCCGGCGATGACCTGGTCGAGGTCACCAGTGCGGGTCAGCTGCTTGAAGCGCTCGGCATCGAGGCTGTCCAAGCTGATGTTCAGGCGTGTGACGCCTGCATCGAACAGCGGCTGGGCCAGGCGCCCGAGCTGCGAGCCATTGCTGGTCATGCACAGCTCGCGCAGGCCGGGCAAGGCGCCGATGCGCCTGCACAGGTCGACGATGCCCTGGCGCACCAACGGCTCGCCACCGGTCAGGCGAATCTTGCGGGTGCCGAGGGCTACGAATCGCTCGGCGACCAAAAACAGTTCTTCGAGGCTGAGGATCTGCTGACGTGGCAAGAACTGCATGTCTTCGGCCATGCAGTACACGCAGCGAAAGTCGCAGCGGTCTGTGACCGACATCCGCAGGTAGTCGATTTTCCGGTTGAAGCCGTCGATAAGGGCCGGACTGTTTTGTTCCACGTTGGCGCTCGAATGGGGGCTTTGCTCCAAGCTATAACCTGGCAGCTAAGGCGTCAAATTGCTTTCCCTGACTGGTCGATCAATGGGCTCTATCATTTGATCGCAGGTCAGCAATGCCCATGGGCTCTGGCGCCGCGTGGGCGGCGCTGGGTTGCAAGGGCACTGAGCATTCTCAACCTGCCGCCCGGTGATCGAGACCGCTTATCACCCCGTAAGATCTTTCGATTAGACGCGCTTTCTTACGCTCCATAGGCTGAAAAAAAGCATCGAAGCGTGAGGATCGAGTACATGAGCCAGGATCGACACATCAGGGACTACAACGGCCCCGCTGCGGGCTGGGGCGCGCTCAAGAGCGTGACCAAGAGTTGGCTGGGCAGTGACAACGCGTTCAAGAACCTGCGGGCCATGCTCAAAACCAACCAGAACGGTGGCTTCGATTGCCCAGGCTGCGCCTGGGGCGAGTCGTCGGAAAGCGACATGGTCAAGTTCTGCGAGAACGGCGCCAAGGCAGTCAACTGGGAGGCCACGGGTCGCTCGGTGGATCCGGCATTCTTCGCCCGATACAGCGTCAGTGCATTGCGTGAACAGACCGATTACTGGCTCGAATATCAAGGCCGCCTGACCCACCCGATGCGTTACGACGCGGCCACCGACCACTACGTTGAAACCACCTGGCAGGAAGCCTTCGAGCTGATCGCCAAGCATTTGCGCGCGCTTGAGTCCCCCGATCAGGCGGAGTTCTATACCTCCGGCCGAGCCAGCAACGAAGCGGCGTTCCTCTACCAGTTATTCGTCCGCGCCTACGGCACCAACAACTTCCCCGACTGCTCGAACATGTGCCACGAGGCCAGTGGCGTCGGCATGGCTGAAACCCTGGGCGTCGGCAAGGGCACGGTGGTGTATGACGACCTGGAACTAGCAGACGCGATCTTCGTCATCGGCCAGAATCCTGGCACCAATCACCCGCGCATGCTCGAACCGCTGCGTGAGGCGGTCAAGCGCGGTGCCCAGGTGGTGTGTTTCAACCCGCTCAAGGAGCGTGGCCTGGAACGCTTCCAGCACCCGCAGCACCCCTTTGAAATGCTCAGCAACGGTTCCGAGCCGACCAGCAGTGCCTACTTCCGTCCTGCGCTGGGTGGCGACATGGCGGCCATGCGTGGCATCGCCAAGTTCCTTTTGCAGTGGGAGCGCGAAGCCCAGGCACAGGGCGAGCCAGCGGTGTTCGACCATGCTTTCATTGCCGAGCACACCAGTGGCCTGGATGACTACCTGGCGGCACTGGACGCTACACCGTGGGAGCATATCGTCAAACAGTCGGGGCTGACCCTGGCCGAGATCGAGCTAGCGGCGCGCATGTACCGCAAGGCAGAACGGGTGATCATGTGTTGGGCCATGGGTATCACCCAACACCGCCATTCGGTGCCGACCGTGCAGGAAATCGTCAACCTGCAGCTGCTTCGTGGCAATGTCGGTAAACCCGGCGCTGGCCTGTCGCCGGTGCGCGGCCACAGCAACGTGCAGGGCGACCGCACCATGGGCATTGATGAGAAGCCCAAGGCGGCGCTGCTCGACGCCCTCGAAAAGCGTTTTCGCTTCCGAGTGCCACGTGCTCACGGGCACAATGCGGTGCTGGCCATCAAGGCGATGGAGCAGGAGCAGGCCAAGGTGTTCATCGCCCTGGGCGGTAACTTTGCCCAAGCCACGCCGGACACCCCGCGTACCCATGCTGCGCTGCGCAAGTGCGCGCTGACCGTGCAGATTTCCACCAAACTCAATCGCTCGCATCTGGTGACCGGCCGGGATGCACTGATTCTGCCGTGCCTTGGGCGAACCGAAATCGATCTGCAGGCCGAGGGCCCGCAGGGTGTGACCGTGGAAGATACTTTCAGCATGGTGCATATCTCCAACGGCCAATTGCACCCACGCTCGCCGCACATGCGTTCGGAACCCTGGATCATTGCCGGCATGGCCAAGGCGACGCTGGGCAACCAGCCGATCGACTGGGAGTACGCGGTAGCCGACTATGGCCGGATTCGCAGCATGATCGCCGACGTCATTCCGGGCTTCGCTAACTTCAATGAGCGTATCCAGCACCCTGGCGGCTTCCACTTGGGCAACCAAGCAGCCGACCGCAAATTCCGAACCATCACCGGCAAGGCGCGCTTCATGCCCGTTGCATTGCCTGAGGAACTGGTCAATGCCAAAGTGTTGGCGCGCGGCGACAAGCCCGACCTGATCCTGCAGACCATGCGTTCCCACGACCAGTACAACACCACGTTGTACGGGCTCGACGACCGCTATCGCGGCGTGTTCGGCCTGCGCGAGGTGGTGTTCGTGAGCGAGGCGGACATCCGCCGCCTGGGCTTTGAGCCCGGTGAGCATGTTGACCTGGTGTCGCTGTGGGAGGATGGCGTGGAGCGGCGAGTGTCGGGCTTTCGTCTGGTGCCTTATGACATCCCTGATGGCCAGGCAGCGGCGTACTACCCAGAGACCAACCCGCTGGTGCCGCTGGAGAGTTATGGGGAGGGTACCTACACGCCAACTTCCAAGTTCATCGCGATCAAGCTGGAGAAAGCCAGGGCCGGAAATCGGATCGAGGCCGTGCTCACCGCTGATTGATGGATACTTTTGCTGGCCCCTAAGCGGCTAACGTCGCACCCTAGCCTCAGTGGGTGCGGCTTCAGCCGCGATGGGGTCGGCGCCTTTCAGGCACGATGCACCGGGAAGGCCGTGGTGTACTTCATCTGTTCCATCGCAAAGCTGGAGGTGATATTCGACAGCCCCTCTGTGCGGGTGATCAGCTTTTTGTAGAAGCGGTCGTAGGCTGCGATATCACCCACCACGACCCGCAGCATGTAGTCCCAGTCCCCGGACATGCGATAAAACTCCATCACCTCCTCGAACCCTTTCACCGTATTGGCAAATTGCTCAAGCCACGCGCTGTCGTGGCGTTGAGTCTTGAGCTGGACGAAAACGGTCAGCCCCAGCCCCAAACGTTCGGGGTCGAGCAGGGCGACGCGACCTAGGATGTAGCCGTCTTCCTCCAGGCGCTTCACGCGCTTCCAGCAAGGGGTGGTCGATAGGTTTACCGCCTCGGCCAGATCCTTCAGCGAGATTGACGCATCGCGCTGCAGCAGGGTGAGGATGTGTTGGTCGAAACTGTCCATGGTAGGGAACCGGCGAGAAATATTTTCCCCAGACTACCCTACGCCTAGGAAAATTTCCTGCGCGCTTCAGCATTGCCGCCGTAACAGGTTATTGCCATAGTTGCAGGCTTGAATTCTGCCAAAAATGGGCCTGACCATGTCTGACAAGCCGCGTAATTTCGCCACCCGTACCATCCACGCCGGTGAGCAGGCCAGCGTTGCCGACAACGCCATCTTCCCGCCCATCTACACCGCCAGCTCCTATATCAAGCGCAGCCTTGATGACCACCCACAGTACGCTTACAGCCGGGTAGGCAACCCAACTCGGCATGCCTACGAAAGCTGTGTGGCCGCCTTGGAGGAAGGCGTCGGCGCGGTAGCCTGCGCGTCGGGGGTCAATGCTACCGCCACGGTGCTGGAGTTGTTACCCAAGGACGCCCATGTGGTGGTGATGAACGGTGTTTACGGCGGGACGTTTCGCATCCTCGAAGATTTCCGCGGGCGTACTTCGGGCCTGACTACCACCTATGTCGACCTGAACGATGTCGCGGCAGTGGCCGCGGCCATCAAGCCCGAAACCCAGTTGATCTGGATCGAGTCACCCACCAACCCGTTGCTGCACTTGGTGGACATCCAGGCGGTCTGCGACCTGGCCCGCGCCCGCGGGATCCTGACCTGCATCGACAACACCTTCTGCTCACCTTGGAACCAACGGCCGATCACTCTCGGCGTAGACCTGGTGATGCACTCGGCGAGCAAATACATCGGCGGTCATTCCGACCTGACTGGCGGTGTGGTGGTGGCAGCCAACGATGAACTGCTCAGGCGGCTGCGCAAAATCAGCATGGCGGTGGGGGCGATTCAGGGGCCATTCGACTGCTACCTGGCCCTGCGCGGGATCAAAACCCTGGACGTGCGCATGGAGCGCCAATGCGCCAATGCGCTACAAGTGGCGCGCTTTCTCGAAGGCCACCCGCAGGTCGAGCAGGTGTTCTACCCAGGGCTGCCTAGCCACCCGCAACATGCCCTGTGCCAGCGTCAGATGCGTAGCGGTGGGGCTGTGGTAGCCATGAAAGTCAAAGGTGGTGACAGAGCAGCGCTCAATAGGTTGATTGAGGCACTGCACATTTTCGTGCTTGCCGACTCCCTGGGAGGGGTGGAGAGCATGATCAACCATTCCTGGAGCATGTCGCACAACTCGTTGACCCCTGCACAGAAGGCCGAGATGGGTATCAGCGAGAACCTGTTGCGCTTGTCGGTGGGGATCGAAGACTACCGTGACCTGATCGAGGATCTGGACGGCGCACTGAAGGCCTCAGCGGCTGGATAGCAACGCTGCCCCTATCGCCGCGGTGCCGACGATAGGGGCAACCGAGAAGGTTCAGGCTTTAGGCGGATGAATGATTCGTTCGATCCTGTCCTTGAGCAGCAGCCGCTCCTTGCGCAGGCGGTTGACTGCGTCGTCGCTGGTGCCGTTGGCCTCTGCAGCGAGCACCTCTTTGTCTTTGGAGTTGTATTCCTTGTGCAGCTTGTGAAGGTCCTGGTCCTTGTCTATGAGCGCCTGGAATGCGTCAGCGGTAATGTGCAGGTCAGCGAGCAGGTCATGCGGAACTGGCATTTTTTCACCTCTGTCAGGGTTGTCGTTAAGATCCTGACCTTTGAGGATAGCTGCGTTTGGCCGCCTGCGTGGTTGGGTGGCCCAGCAACCGGGGTTTCGCCAGGCTGAACGGTTGCTGAACAAAATGTACGCAAAGTTTAAAAATGCATCGGCTCACGGATTTGTTACCGTCTTTTTCACAAAAAATTGATGGTGCGCTTTCTAGAGTTCCGCAACTTTCCCACGGTGCCGTCCGGCCCTGGGGTTGATAACAACTCTTGATTGCGAACGCCGATGCTCAACTTCAAATCCCTGCGGACTGAATGGGTCACGCTGTTGGCCAGTGTTTACCTGCTGGTCGGTCTGAACATGTTCCTCTGGGGGCACCTGCAAGAGGTGGTGCCTGCCGGGCCGACGGGGCTGTGGCTGTCCCTGGCGTTTGCCGTGCTTATGCTGTTCGCGTTCAATTTAGTGTTGACGTTGTTCGCTTTTCGCTATGTATTCAAACCGCTATTGATCGTGCTGTTCATCAGTGGCGCAAGTGCCGCTTACTTTATGAACCAGTATGGCGTGCTGATTGATTCGGGCATGTTCCGTAACATGGCCGAAACCAATATTGCGGAAGTACGCGACTTGATGTCGTTCAAGTTTGCCGCCTACATACTTTTGCTTGGCATACTGCCGTCGGTACTGTTGTACAAAGCGCAGATCGCCTACCGCCCGTGGCACCGTGAAATCTTGGGCAAACTGGTGGTCAGCGGCGCGTGCGTGGTCGTATTGGGCTCTGTGGCACTGGTCAATTATCAAGGCTTGTCGTCGCTGTTTCGCAATCATCACGAACTGCGCCTGATGCTTACCCCAAGCAATGTCGTGGGCGCGACTATCGGTTATGTCAACGAGCGCGTCGGCACCGCAGCGCGGCCGTTCCAGTCGTATGGCGAAGATGCCAGGCGCGATGGGGCCTGGCAGAAACACGCGCGCAAATCATTGACCGTGCTGGTGGTGGGTGAAAGTGCACGAGCCGATCATTTCGGTGTGCTGGGATACGGGCGCGACACCACTCCGAACCTTGCCAAGGAACAGGGCTTGCTGAGTTTCAGCGATGTGCATTCCTGCGGGACCGAAACGGCCGTCTCGGTCCCGTGCATGTTTTCTGGCATGAAGCGCAAAGACTACGATGCTCGCGTGGCCAAGAACCGTGAAGGGCTGCTGGACATCCTCCAGCGTGCCGGGTTGGCCGTGCAGTGGCGCGATAACCAGTCGGGGTGCAAAGGCACTTGCGACCGGGTGCAGTTCATCGATGTCAGCAACCTCAAAGACCCGCAATTGTGCGCCGGCGGCGAGTGCCATGACGAAATTTTGCTGCAGGGCCTGAGCGAGTTGCTCGACAACCTCGACAAGGACACCGTGCTGGTGCTGCACCAAATGGGCAGCCACGGCCCTGAGTACTTCAAACGTTATCCGGATGGGGGCGCACGCTTCACCCCCGTATGCCAGAGCAATGCCCTGAACCAATGCACTCAGCAGGAAATCATCAATGGCTACGACAATACCCTGGCCTACACGGACAAGGTTCTGGCTGCGCTGATCGATACCTTGCGCAGCAAGCAGGACCAGGTCGACACCGCCATGATCTATCTGTCCGACCACGGCGAGTCGCTGGGCGAGTACAACCTGTTCCTGCACGGTACGCCCTATGCCATCGCCCCGGAACAACAAAAGCACGTGCCTTTGCTGACTTGGTTCTCCGACAGCTACAAGGAGGACTTTGGCATCGACACCCAGTGCCTGGCCAAGCTCAGCGATGCACCGCTGTCCCAGGACAACCTGTTCCACTCGATGCTGGGGCTGCTGCAGGTGCGTACCGAGGTGTACCAGCAGTCGCTGGACATGTTTGCCAGCTGCCGGCCGTGGTTGGCCGCTCAGCGCTGAAGCCGTTCATCTAAACCAGGGATGGCGCAGGTTTCACCCCCAGGGCCCGCGCCGTATATACTGCGCGCCAATGTTTGTGGGAGAGCCTTGTGGCCATCGAAATTCACTGGATCCGTGACGACCAGACCCTGGCCGAACACTGCCGCACGTGGCGCGAACTGCCGTACGTGGCGCTCGACACCGAATTCATGCGGGTCGACACCTTCTACCCCAAAGCGGGCCTGATTCAGGTCGGGGACGGGCAGAGGGCTTTCCTGATCGATCCGCTGCTCATCGGCGACTGGCAGCCCTTGGCCGCACTGCTGGAGGACAGCAGCGTGGTCAAGGTGCTGCACGCCTGCAGCGAAGACCTCGAAGTGTTGCTGCGCCTGGCTGGCAAGCTGCCGCAACCCTTGTTCGACACGCAATTGGCGGCGGGTTACCTGAACCTGGGCTTCTCCATGGGCTATTCGCGCCTGGTGCAAGAGGTGCTGGGCATCGAACTGCCCAAGGGTGAAACCCGTTCAGACTGGTTGCAGCGGCCGCTCTCGGACACACAAGTCAGCTACGCCGCCGAAGATGCCGTGCACCTGGCCGAGCTCTTCGAGGCTTTGCAGCCGCGCCTGTCCGGTGACAAGTACGCCTGGGTCCTCGAGGACGGTGCCGAGCTGGTGGCGGCGTTGCGCCGTGAGGTCGATCCCCAGATGCTGTACCGCGATGTGAAGCTTGCCTGGAAGCTCGGGCGCCAGCAGTTGGCTGTGCTGCGTGAGCTTTGCGCTTGGCGCGAGCGTGAAGCGCGTAGCCGCGATGTGCCCCGTAACCGCATCCTCAAAGAGCACTCGCTGTGGCCCATCGCCAAGAGCCAGCCCGACAACTTGTCGGCGTTGGCCAAGATCGAAGAGATGCACCCGCGCACCATTCGCCAGGACGGCGCCCAGTTGCTGGAGTTGATCAAGCGCGCGGGCAGCCTGCCAGCGGAGCAATGGCCACAGCCGCTCCCTGAGCCCCTGCCGATCGAAGCCGCTGGTATTCTCAAGCGTCTGCGCGCCATCGGCCAGGCCGAAGGCGAGCGCCTAGGCATTGCGCCTGAGCTGATGCTGCGCAAGAAAGCCCTGGAAGCCCTGCTCAAGAGCGGCTATCCCAACGGCCCCTATCAATTGCCCGATTCGCTGCGCGGCTGGCGCCGTGAGCGGATGGGCCAGGCCCTGCTGGATGACCTTGCAGGCGCTGGAGAGTCACAATGAAACGTATCTGCTCGATTTACAAAAGCCCACGCAAGAACGAAATGTACCTTTATGTGCTCAAGGCCGACGGCCTGGAGCGCGTGCCTGAAGCCCTGCTGCCGTTCTTCGGCACGCCGCAGCATGCCTTCGACCTGGTGCTCGGCCCCGAGCGCAAGCTGGCACGTGAAGACATCACCAAGGTGCTGGAAAACCTCGACAACCAGGGTTACCACCTGCAGATGCCGCCGCCGGACGATGAGTACATCGAGCACCTGCCCGAAGAGCTGCTGCGCCGTAACGACCCGGCCTGACCATGCGGGTACTGATCGCCGAGCATGATCATGCTCGATATACCGCGCTGTTACGCCAAGTGATGCCCGAGCTGCAGGTCCTGACCAGTGGCGACTCGGCCGAGCTCGCCCGCCAGGCACCCGATTGCCCGGTATGGCTCGGCCAGCCAGACCTGCTGGCGAGCCTTTTACGCCAGGGCCACAAACCGCAATGGGTGCAGTCGACCTGGGCTGGCATCACCCCATTGCTGGCCGAGGGGTTGCCGCGGGACTACCGGCTGAGCCGCGCCGTGGGCATTTTTGGCCAGGTCATGGCTGAATACATGCTGACCTACATGCTCGGCCATGAGCGCGAAGTGCTGTCGCGCCTGGTCAGCCAGGTCGAGCGGCGCTGGGATGATCGACCAGGGCGCACGCTGGAGGGGCGCAAAGCGCTGATCGTCGGTACCGGCGATATCGGCCAGCGGGTGGCTGAATTTCTCGTGCCGTTCGGTGTGAGCCTGTACGGCATTGCCAGCAGCGCACGCGAGCAAGCGCCGTTCGTCGAAGTGGCGGGCCTGGCGGACTTGCCTCGTATGGTCGGGGAAGTGGACTACGTGCTCAACCTGCTGCCCGACACCCCGGCTACCCACGACCTGTATGACGCTGCATTGCTGCGCTGCTTCAAGCCAACAGCACTGTTCATCAATGCCGGGCGCGGCGCAGCGGTGGTCGATGCCGACCTGGTCGAGGCGCTCAAGCAGGGGCATCTGGCTGGGGCGGTGATCGACGTCTGCCGGCAGGAGCCCCTGCCGCAGCGCCATCCATTCTGGACGGCCTGGGGGTTGCTGCTGACCGGGCACAGCTCGGCACCGACTTCGCCTGCGGCCATGGTGCGATTGTTTGCGGACAATCTGCAGGCCTATGCCCAAGGGCAGGCGTTGCGCGGGGAAGTCGACTTCGCCCGGGGTTATTGATCTGGCCAGCACTTGCCACCTAGGGACAGGCCCGCTTGCACCAGCGGGCTCCTGGTACTGACAAGCGGTCTAGCGTTGCCGAAGGCCAGGCTCTAGACTGGCGCCGCCGCGCACCGCGGCCTGAAAGATGAGTGCAGGAAACCTGTGTGATGATCGCTGACAGCACGCCGTTCTGGCGGCGCAAGACCCTCGAACAACTCAGCCCGCAAGAGTGGGAGTCACTGTGTGACGGCTGCGGCCTGTGTTGCTTGCAAAAGCTTGAGGACGAAGACGACAACAGCGTCTATTACACCCGTATTGCCTGCAAACTGCTGGACCTTCAGAGCTGCCAGTGCAGCGATTATCCCAACCGCTTCGCCCACGTACCGGACTGCATCCAGCTCACGCCGGGCAAGGCAGACCAGTTCAAGTGGCTGCCAAGCACCTGTGGCTATCGCCTGGTCAGCGAAGGCAAGGACCTGCCTGATTGGCATCATTTGGTTTGCGGTGACCGCAAGCAAGTGCATGAACAGCGCATTTCACAAGCTGGGCGTATGCTCAGTGAGCATGAAGTGGACGAAGACGACTGGGAAGACCACCTGATTTTCCGCGCCAGCTGAGTGGCGCCCCCGTCGCCTCTGAGTAACAAGGAGTTTCGCTATGCGTTGCCAGTGGGTGTTGCTGCTAGGGCTTGTGGCCTGTTCGTCGGCCTGGGCGAAAAAAGTCGACCTCGATTATCAGGTGCGCTTGTTACCTGCCAATGGCCAGGCCGAAGTGCGCCTGACCTTGGCTGAAGGCAGTGCCGTGCGTAGCCTGGACTTCGACTTGGGAAACAGCGGAGCCTACAGCGGCTTTCAGGCTGATGGCCAGTGGCAGCAGCAGGGCGAGCGTGGTGTATGGCACCCAGCAGCGGGCAAGACCAGCCTCAGCTACCGTGTGAAGCTGGACCAGAAGCTGCGCAGCGGCGCCTTCTCGTCACGCATCACCCCCCACTGGGCGTTGTTCCTTGGTGATCAGCTGGTGCCTCCTGCACGGCTCGACCAGCAAGACGGCACCGAGTTGGTGGCGCGGCTGAGCGTTGACCTGCCCGAGGGTTGGAAAAGCATCGAGACCGCCTGGCCGCGCATTGGCAAGGACAAGTTCCGCGTCGATAACGTATCCCGGCTGTTCGATCGCCCGACTGGCTGGATGCTCGCAGGGGAGCTTGGTAGCCGCCGTGCGCGCCTTGGCCAGACGGATGTAACCGTGGCAGCGCCAGTGGGGCAGGGCATGCGACGGATGGACAGCCTGACCCTGATGACGTTCGTTTGGCCGCAACTGCAGGCAGTGTTCCCACGTAACCCGGCCAAGCTACTGGTGGTGGGCGCCCGCGACGGCATGTGGCGTGGGGCGGCAGCCGCCTCTGGCTCAATCTACCTGCACAGCAGCCGGCCAATGGTCAGCGAGAACGGTAGCAGCACACTGGTGCGCGAGCTGGTGCAGCTGTTTGCGCAAATCCGCGTGGGCGATAACAGCGACTGGTTGGGTGAGAGCCTGACCGAGTACTACGCCACCGAACTGCTGCGCCGTGCCGGAGGTATCAGTGATGATCGCTACGAAGTCTTGCAGGCGCGCTTGCAAAAGCATGGGAGCAAGGTCAGCCAATTGCGCGCAGCGCATGCCAGCCCGGCGCAAGTGGCACGCGGGGTGATGTTGTTGCAAGCGCTGGACAAGGAGATCCGCATCCATACCCAGGCCAAGCGCTCCCTGGATGATGTGACGCGTGCACTGATGCGCCTGCCCAGCGTGAGCACCGAAGAATTTATACAGATCAGCGAGAGCGTACTGGGGCGTCGTTCTGAAGTACTGCAGAGCAAAGCCCTGCAGTAGCCGTGTGGCAGCGGTATCACCGGCGAATGAGCCTGGCAGGCTGCAGGGCGATCAGCTGCCGGTCAAAGGGTCTTTTCCGGTAACCGTCACCCCGCTGGTGGCCGCCTCGGCGCTGGCCTTGAGCGCCTCGAGGTCCGCTGCGCTGCGCTGAATGTCTGAGCGCAAGCGCTGATATTCCTGGCGATGTTTCTGCCACCAGGCCTTGGTCGCGCAGTGCCCACTGATGCCGCGGGCGACCGCCAGGCCGCCGACTGCCATCTGCAAAAGCCCGATCAGCCCGCCGTGGCGCAGGCCTTTGGTAAACATCAGCGCGCCGCCGGCCAATGACCCCGCCCGCTCCAGGCCGTGAACATTGTGTGGCTCGCGTTTCTGGTTGGAATGGATATCAAGCATGACAAGCCCTCCGTGTGTAATGTTCACAGCTGACCTGCAGGTTCGGATCACCGTTCACTCGGTTTGCCCAAGGGTGTAGCGGCTTACTTGAATTTTGGCCCAGAGCGGGTATTCAGACCTTTGGCCATACGGTCATACAACACCACGTTGACCGTCGCCGCCAGGTTCATGCAACCCTGAGTGGGGATGTAGATGGTTTCTTCGCACCAGCCGCGCACTTCATCGCTCAACGAGCCATCCTCAGGCCCGAAGATATAGATCGCCCGATCCGGGTGAGTGTACTCGGGCAGCGGCCGTGCGCCGTCCACCAGCTCGACTGCCACCGGGGTGCAGCCCAGCGGAATGATGCGTTGCAGGTCGTCGATGCCGATCAGCGGGATGTCGTAGTGCACTCGCTTGGTGTCGGTGACGAAGTCGCGGGCGCGTTCATAGCGCTTGCCGGTGTAGAACACCGAGTTGACCCCGTAGCAACCCGCGGCGCGCATCACCGAACCAACGTTCTGCGCAGATTTGGGGTTGAACAGGCCAATGCAGCTGTACCGTTTGTTTGCCACGTGCCGGGGCCCTTCACGAAAAAAGAGCGCGATTATACGGGCTTGCCGGCAACTGCGGTGGGCAGGGTGACAGTCAGTCCTTTTTAAGCATGCTCGCCAGCCCGGCAAACGGGTTGTGGGTGGCTTTGGCGATGCTTGGGGTGCTGGTGGAGCCCTCGCTGAAATACTGCTGGTCGGTGTAGCGCGAGTGTTCGTTGTCGTGGCAGTACAGGCACAGCAGCTCCCAGTTGGAGCCGTCTTGCGGGTTGTTGTCGTGATTGTGGTCACGGTGATGCACGGTCAACTCGCTCAGGCGCTTGCCGGAGAATTCACGGGCACAGCGGCCACACACGTGCGGGTACATCTTCAGGGCTTTGTCGCGGTAGCCCATCTCCTTGTCGCGTTTGGCGTCGGCGAGGATGCGGTCGAGGCGGGCGGTGGCGGCGGAGGTAGAAGCCGAACTCATGGTGTTTCCTTTGTGCTGATCAGGCAGATGACGGTTATGCCATTGAGTCTAGCGCGCTTGCAGGGCAGGCGGACAGGCGAAAACCTGAATATAGGCGTAGCCTGTTCAAAGGTTCCCGACAGGAGGTTGCTGATGTACCACGCGCTCCTCGCCCTGCTGCTTGTCGCTGCCATGCCTGCGGCGCAAGCGACGGGTACGCCCACTCGGCTTAACACAACGGTACCCGGTGCGCCGGGTACGCCGACGCCTACGCCTTATCCGCAGATCACCCCCAGCACGCCACCGAAGGCCTACAACGGCGCACCGGGTGCGCCCTTGCTGCCGCCGATGCCGGTGCCAGGGCCGCCGAAGGACCAAGATTTGCCGGGTTTGCGTCAGGAGACAGGCAAACCACCAGTGCAGGATGATCGATAAGCGATTGCACAGGGCTGTGGGGCGCCATACCCTCACGCAACGCCCAGCTCGCCAAGCACGAACGCATACTCCAGTGCCACATCGCGCAGCCCTTGGTATCGCCCACTCATGCCGCCATGCCCGGCGCCCATCTCGGTCTTGAGCAGCAGCAGATTGTCGTCTGTCTTGAGCGTTCGCAGGCGCGCTACCCATTTGGCCGCCTCCCAATACTGCACGCGGCTGTCGTTGTAGCCGGCTATCACCAGCATGGCTGGGTAAGCCTGGGCACTGACATTTTCGTAAGGTGCATAGGCCTTGATCCGTGCATACACCTCAGGGTCCTGCGGGTTGCCCCATTCGTCATACTCCGTGACGGTGAGGGGGAGTTCAGGGTCGAGCATGGTATTGAGCACATCGACGAACGGCACCTCAGCGATGGCGCAACGGAACAATTCCGGGCGCAAATTCAGTACCGCGCCCATCAGCAAGCCACCGGCGCTGCCGCCGCTGATGGCCAGCCGCTCGGGCGCCGTGACGCCTTGGCTGATCAAGTGCTCGGCACAAGCGATGAAGTCGCTGAAGCTGTTGTGTTTGTGTTCCTGCTTGCCAGCGCGGTACCAGGCCTCGCCCAGTTCGCCGCCACCACGCACATGAGCGATGGCAAAGCCCACGCCACGCTGCAAAAGGCTCAAGCGAGCGTGGGAGAACCATGGGTCCAGGCTTTCGCCGTAGGCGCCATAGCCATACAGGTAAAGTGGCACCGCCTTACCCTGGTCTTCGCGGCGGCGCACCAGGCTGATCGGCACCTCAGTGCCATCGGCAGCGGTTGCCCACAGGCGCTCACTGACGTAAGCGTCGGCGTCGAACGGGCCAAGCACAGGGGTTTGCTTGAGCACTGCCTGGGCACCGGTGGCCAGCTCCAACTGGCGCACCTGGGCGGGGCGGTTGAGGGCTTCGTAGCGCAGGCGTATACGCTTGCTGTCGAATTCCAGGCTGTCTTGCACATACAGGCTGTAGGCAGCATCCGGCAGGTCCACGCGGTAGGCTGGAAGGCCTTGTGGCCGCACCTCGATGATGGGCAGGCCGCCCTCGCGCAGGCTCAAGGTCAGCGCCTGGGCGTTCAGGCTCAAGCCCTCGATCATGGTGTCATCGCGATGCGGCACCAGCACCTGCCATTGCTCCTGGGTCGGGACCGAGGTGGCTGGGGCATGATAGAGGGCGAAGTTGATGCCTTGCCGGTTGCTGCGGATGAACCAGTGCCACTGGCCATCGAGCTGGCCGTGATCAGGGAAGTACTCATGGCCCTCTACCCGTGGAGCCAGGCAGGTGAACGCCGCTTGAGGGGCACTGGCATCGAGCACCCAGGCTTCGCTGGTGGTCTTGCTGTTGAGCAGCAGTACCAATTGGCGCTCGGAGCTGGTGCGGTAGCAGTGCAGGAAAAACCGCCCGTCCGGTTCTTCGAACACCGTGCTGGCCTGAGCTTCGCCCAGCGTATGGCGGCGCAGGCGCCAAGGGCGATGGGTGTCGTCGAGCTGGGCGAAGAACAGGGTCTGACTGTCGTTGGCCCAAGTCATGCTGCCGTCGCAGTCGTCGAAGGGCAGGGTGGTCAGGTTGCCACTGGCCAGATCCTTGACATACAGGGTGTAGATTTCATCGCCACTGGTGTCCAGGCTGTAGGCCAGCAGGCGGTGGTCGGGGCTGACGTTGAACGTGCCCAGCGACAGGAAACCGCCGTTGGCCAGGGCGTTGGGGTCGAGCAGCAGTTGTTCCTGGCTTTGATCGACCGTATTGGAATCGTCCGCTGGGCGTGGGCAGCGGTAATGGCGTGGGTACTCGTCACCTGCGGTGGTACGGGTGTAGTAAAGGTACGGGCCCCAGGGCGAAGGCAGCGACAGGTCGGTTTCCAATATGCGGCTTTTGATCTCTTCGAACAACTGCTCGCGCAGCGGCGCCTGGTCGGCCAGGCAGGCTTGCTGGTAGGCATTTTCCGCTTGCAGATAATCGAGCACCTGCTGGGTGTCGCGATGTTGCAACCAGGCATAGGGGTCGCCGGTTTGGTCTTGGTGAGCAATGGGGGGCTGGGGCTTGGTTGGCATCGGGGATCTCTTGACCGGAGCATGGGACGCTGTCTGCGCCCTGAAATGTGTTTATCATAGGCATCTATTTGCCTGGCTTGCACCAACACCATGATCGAGAACGACTACACCTTTGCCTGGGGCCTCTACGTTGTCGCGGCGCTGGGCTGCCTGCTGGTGGGCTTCAAACTCACTGGCTGGATGTGGCGCTGGCTGCGCGAACCGCTGCGGGTGATCCTGGCGGTGCTGCTGTTCACGCCGACCATCGTTGACCCCGTCAAAGACAGTTTCGCTCCGGCCATCGCCATCACCGCTTTGGATCTGGCGTTCAAGGTCGGCAACAATGCCTGGCGAGCGATTTCTGATTTCGCCATGTATGGCATGTTCGCCTTTGCCCTCTACATCGTCTTCGTGCTGGTGCGCTGGCCGCTGGAAAAGCGCGCCCGCGAGCGCCGCGCCATGGCCCAGGCGGCTGCTGAGCGCCGCGCAGCCGAGGACAATGCCGTGGTACAAACGCCGCTGGCCGCCGAGCGCAACGACCGTTATCGCGACGATCCGTCACCTGCCGCGCCAGCCGCCGGTCGCGGCCGGGTCGAGCCACGGCTGTAAAATCAGGTACTGCTATGTGTGAATTGCTGGGCATGAGTGCCAACGTCCCAACCGACATCGTCTTCAGCTTCACCGGCTTGATGCAGCGTGGTGGGCGCACCGGGCCGCACCGTGACGGCTGGGGCATCGCCTTCTACGAGGGGCGCGGCCTGCGCCTGTTCCAGGACCCGGCAGCAAGCAGTGAATCGGAAGTCGCCAACCTGGTGCAGCGCTACCCGATCAAAAGCGAAGTGGTGATCGGCCATATTCGCCAGGCCAACGTAGGTCGTGTGTGCCTGTCGAACACTCACCCCTTCGTGCGCGAAATGTGGGGGCGCAACTGGTGCTTCGCGCACAATGGCCAGTTGGGTGAATTCAAAGGCCAGGCCACGTTCTATCGCCCGGTCGGCGATACCGACAGTGAGGCGGCCTTCTGCGACCTGCTCAACCGCGTCCGTGCGGCCTTCCCAGAGCCCGTGGAGGTCGAACAACTGCTGCCTGTGCTGGTGGAGGCGTGCGCGGAGTATCGCGGCAAAGGGGTGTTCAATTGCCTGCTCAGCGATGGCGACTGGCTTTTTTGCTTCTGCTCGACCAAGCTGGTGCACATCACCCGGCGCGCACCATTTGGCGCAGCCCGTTTGAAAGATGTCGACCTGATTGTCGATTTTCACACCCAAACGACCCCCAACGACGTAGTCACCGTCATCGCCACCGAGGCGTTGACCGAGAACGAAACCTGGAACCGCTACGAGCCCGGCCAGTGGGCCTTGTGGCGGCATGGAGAGTGCGTTTCGCAAGGCCAGAGCTAAGGACGCTGCATGTTCATAAGTTATCTGCGTTTGCTGTTGTTCACCTTCGGCCTGCTGGCCGGTATCCAGGTGCCTGGGCTGGTCAAGGACTATAGCCAGCGAACCGAGGCTCACCTGTTCGAGTCACGCCAGGCGCTGGACGGCTTCAAGCAGACTGCCGAGCGTTTTTTCAACGGGGATTTGCAGGCTTTGGTACGCCATTATCGCGCCAGTGACGACCCGGTGTTCCTCAGCGATGCCAACAGCATCGAGAGCCTGCTGATTCGCAATCAACGCCTGGAGGACGAGTGGCAGGCACTGCAGGGGTCGTGGCTGAGCCGCACCTGGCATGTGCTGGTACAGCCAGACCGGCAACTGCGCGAAGAGACGCTCAAAGGCTACAGCTACCAGATTTTGCTGGTACCCGAGGCGATTGGCTGGGGTATCGGAGTTGGCTTCTTGCTGGCCTTCGTGGTCGAGAGCCTGCTGCTGGGAATCGGCTGGGTAATCCTGGGTGGGCGCCGCCGAGGCACGGTGAAAGAGAGCTGGCGCTGATTGCTCTGTTGCCAAGCGCACTCACAGGAGTAGCCCTGCCTCTGGGGGGCCAGCTTGCTGTGAAGCGGGCTTGCCCGCGAAAGGGGCGGTGCAGGCAGAGCAGAACTGTCAGGCCAGCACTATCCTCTGTTCGCCTACATCCCGCGCATAACATTCGAGTACTTGCCGGCACACGCCGACCACCTCGTCCACCAATGCCACGCCGGTCTGCCAGGCCACCACCAGCTCAAGGCTAGGCGGTGACGGCAACCCATTGAGCAGCACCAGCTCACCGCGTGCCAGCTCAGTGGCCACCAGCGCCGGTGGCAAAGCACCAATGCCGAAACCATCGCGCAGCAGCCGCGTGATCGCCGCGACCGAGTTCACACAGTTCAACCGAGGCGCCTGGGCTCCGGCTGCTTGTAGCAGGGTGAGTACCTCCTGGTGCGGCCGGGAGTTTTTCGAGAAAGTGACGATCCGCTCGCGGCCAAGCTCGGCCAATGAGTCATAACCGCGCTGGTACACCGAGTTGGCCGCCACCACCCAGCCCATCGGGTAGCGCGCCAGGTCCTGGCTGCGGATCGACTGTTCGCGTAGCAGGTCGGTCTGCAGGATCAGGTCCAGAAAGCCCTTTTGCAACTGCTCGCGCAGATTCAACGCGGTGTCGGCAACCAGCTCGATTTCGACCTGCGGGTAGCGCTCGCTCAACTCCGCCACCAACCCGCTCATCCAGGTATGGATCACCGTGTCCATCACGCCTAGGCGAATTCGCCCGACCTTGGCCCGGTCGCTGTCCAGTGACTGCTTCATGGCCTTTGCCGTTTCCAGCATGCGCTCGGCGTGCTCCAGCACTTTGCTGCCCTCAGGTGTCAGGCTGACCCCGCGCGAGTCGCGCAGAAGCAGTTTTACCCCAAGGTCAGCTTCCAGTGCGGCAATCCGGCTGGATACCGACGCCTGTGTAGTGAACAGCCTATCGGCGGTGAGACGGAAGCTCTTGAGCCGGGCGACCCACACGAAAGTTTCAAGGAAGCGAAGGTTCATGATCAGTTTTTCTTGTTCCAGACCGGCGGTTTTTCTCGTTGGACTCAGGCGGCGGCGCCTCTGAACATTAAGCCAGGCCGCGACGCCTGACGTCGCCCATAAAACAATACCAACAAGCCGAGGCAAGCATGAACCCAAGTGGCGTGCAGCAGCAGGTGCAATCCCCTGCTTCGACCGGGCCGTTCGCCTGGTACCGTGACATCGACTCCCAGCAACGACGCACATTCTGGAGCTGCAAGATTGGCTACGGCCTGGACGGCATGGACACCCAGATGCTCAGCTTCGTGATCCCTACGCTGATCATGCTGTGGGGCATCAGCACCGCCGAGGCCGGGCTGATCCACACCAGCACATTGATCGCGTCGGCAATCGGGGGCTGGGTCGCGGGTATCCTCTCCGACCGCATCGGACGTGTGCGTACCTTGCAACTGACAGTGTTGTGGTTTGCCTTCTTCACCTTCCTCTGCGGCTTGGCTCAAAGCTACGAGCAACTGCTGATCGCCCGTACCTTGATGGGCTTTGGTTTTGGCGGCGAATGGACGGCAGGCGCGGTGTTGATAGGGGAGGTCATCCGCGCCCAGGACCGTGGCAAGGCGGTGGGTATGGTGCAGTCGGGCTGGGCCATTGGATGGGGCCTGACGGCGATACTCTATGCGCTGCTGTTCTCCTGGCTGCCGGCCGAGCAGGCCTGGCGTGCGTTGTTCCTGCTAGGCCTGGTGCCGGCGATTTTCGTGATCTTCGTGCGCCGCCTGGTGAAAGACCCTCAGGTGTACCGCCAGGCCAAAGCGGTGGAAAAAACCGAGGCACCTGCGCACTTCTATGAGATTTTTGGCCCCAGCATGCTCTGGACTACCGTGCGTGCGTCGTTGCTGACCACCGGTGCGCTGGGTGGCTACTACGCCATCACTTCATGGTTGCCCACCTTCCTCAAGAACGAACGTGGCCTGAGCGTATTGGGCACCGGCGGCTATCTGGCGATGGTGATCGTCGGCTCCTATGTCGGGTATGTGGTCAGTGCCTATCTTTGCGATCTGCTGGGGCGCAAGAAGAATTTCATTCTGTTCGCGGTGGGTTCGTTCATCATCGTGCTGCTGTACACCCAGCTGCCCGTCAGTGATGCAGTGATGCTGTGGCTGGGCTTGCCACTGGGTTTCTTCGCCTCGGGGATTTTCAGCGGTATGGGCGCCTTTCTCACCGAACTGTTTCCCACGCGTGTACGGGGTTCGGGGCAGGGCTTTTGCTACAACATCGGCAAGGTCATCGCTGCGCTGTTTCCGCTGATGATCGGCTTGCTTGGCCAGAAGATCCCCCTGGGCCTGGGCATTGGCGTGTTCGCTGCGGTGTCTTATGGCGTAGTGATCATCGCAGCGCTGAGCTTGCCGGAAACACGCGGCAAACAGTTGCAGGCGCGGTAAGGTAGGCCTATGAACACCGTCACGGGAGCACATCTGGTGAAACCCCTGCTACTCAATTGCGACATGGGCGAAAGTTTCGGCAGCTGGCGCATGGGCCTGGATGCCGAGGTCATGCCCCATATCGACTGCGCCAACATAGCCTGTGGTTACCACGCAGGCGATCCGAGCATCATGCGGCGTACCGTCGCCTTGGCGCTGGAGCATAACGTGACCATCGGGGCTCACCCGGCCTATCCGGACCTGGTCGGCTTCGGCCGCCGCTCGATGGCCTGCAGCGCTGAAGAAATCCGCGACCTGCTGCATTACCAGGTCGGCGCTCTGGATGGCATCTGCAAGGTGCTCGGCGGCCGCGTGGCGTATGTGAAGCCCCACGGCGCGCTGTACAACGACATGATGGCTGACCCGCGCACACTGCGCACAGTGTTGGAGGCCGTGGCAGCCTATCAGAGCGGCCTGCCGCTGGTGCTCATGGCCACTGCCGACAACCGTGCGGCCCAGGCGTTGGGCGATGAAGTGGGGGTGCCGCTGTGGTTCGAAGCCTTTGCCGACCGCGCCTACACCGCCAGCGGCCACCTTGTGTCGCGGCGCCTGCCTGGGGCGGTGCACCATGAGCCGGCTCGGGTGATTGAGCAGGCGCTGCGCCTGGCCAGGGGGCAAGCGCTGGTGGCGGACGATGGCAGTGCATTGAAACTTGCAGCCAGTACCCTGTGCGTGCACGGCGACAACGACAGTTCGGTGGCTGCGGTGCGGCAGATCCGTCAGGCACTGGAGGGGCTGGCGCTGTGATGACGCTGCGTATCGAGGTGGTGGCCATCGACAGCCTGATGGTGCGCCTGTTCGATCGGATAGACGAGGCC
This sequence comes from Pseudomonas sp. 51_B, assembly GCF_017491595.1. NCBI lineage: Bacteria > Pseudomonadati > Pseudomonadota > Gammaproteobacteria > Pseudomonadales > Pseudomonadaceae > Pseudomonas > Pseudomonas sp. 51_B. Next base: position 65,667 of record NZ_JAFGYW010000003.1, on the reverse strand, counting down.
AATATGCCCTGGGTGCTTGCCGCCAGTCAGCGGCTGAGCGCAGTGTTCGGTAAGCATCTATTGGACCTGGTGCCTTCCTATACGACGCTGATGCTGCAATCGGACCTGCCACCGCGTCAGGCCAGGGCGCTGATCGGCCAGGCGTTGACTGGGCTGCAGGCTGACACCGGTAATACGGGCCAGCGTCATGAAATCCCGGTTTGGTACGACGCCAGCGTTGGCCCGGAATTACCCGTACTGGCCGCTCGCACGGGGCTGAGCGAAGCCGAGGTGATCCGCCTGCATAGCCAGCGCGAGTACCCGGTATTTGCCTTGGGCTTTGCCCCGGGTTTCGGGTTCATGGGGCTGGTCGACGAGCGTCTGGCCAGCCCGCGCCTGAGCACGCCGCGCAAGCGGGTAGCCGCCGGCAGCGTCGGTATCGCCGAACGCCAGACGGCCGCTTATCCGGCTGTGTCGCCAGGAGGCTGGAACCTGATCGGCCGCACTGCGGTGCGCCTGTTCGATCGTGAGCGCGAGGGTTATAGCCTGCTGCAACCGGGTGATCGCGTGCGTTTCGTGGCGGTGTCACGGGCCGAGTTTATGGCCCTGGGTGGGGATGTGGAGAGGCAGGCATGAAGCGCTTGAGGATCGAGGCCAGCAATGCGTTGTGTCAGTTGCAGGATGCTGGTCGCTTCGGTGTGCGCCACTTGGGGGTGACTCAGGGCGGGGCGTTGGACTGGGTAGCGATGCACTGGGCCAATTGGCTGCTCGGTAACCCACTAAGCGCGCCGGTGGTCGAGGTGGCGCTGGGCGGCCTGACTCTGTTGGCCGAGCAGGATTGTGTACTGGCGCTAGCAGGGGCGGACCTGGACGCACGGGTAGAGGATCAGCCACTGCTGCCCTGGCGGAGCTTTGCCCTGGCCCAAGGCCAGCGCCTGACCCTCAAACAGCCCAAGCACGGGGTACGCGCGTATCTGGCGGCGCCGGGCGGGTTTCTTGGTGAACAGGTGTTGGGTAGTTGTGCCACGGTCGTGCGCGAAGCACTGGGGGGGATCGATGGTGACGGCAGTGCACTGGCGCAAGGGCAGGCCCTGACCTACCTTGGCGCTTCACCCGCCCTGCGCGAGGTGCCGGCGCAGTTGCGTCCGGTTTATGCACAAAAGCCGTCGCTCGACCTGGTGATGGGCGCGCAGATCGGTGACTTCAGCGGTATCAGCCTGTTCGATGCTTTCAACCGTGATTGGACACTGGACAGCCGCGCCGATCGCATGGGCATCCGCCTGCTGGGGCCGCAGTTGGTTTACCAAGGCAAGCCGATGATTTCCGAAGGTATCCCGCTGGGGGCGGTGCAGGTGCCGCCGGACGGGCAGCCGATCGTATTGCTCAATGACCGACAAACCATCGGCGGTTACCCGCGGCTGGGGGCGCTGACGCCTTTGGCGTTGGCTGAGCTGGCGCAGTACATGCCGGGGACGCAGGTGCGGTTCAGGGCGGTGGTGCAGGACCAGGCCTGGCAGCAGCATCAGGCCTATGGTCAGCGTTGGGCGTGAGTGGCAAGGGCTGCCGGGCAGCCCTCTGGCTATTTGGACAGATACCGCATGCCTTCCTCCAACCCCTGCAAGGTCAGCGGATACATCTTGTCTTCGATCAGCTCACGCACAAGCTGCGTGGAAGCCGTGTAATCCCAGGCCTGCTTGGGGTAAGGGTTGATCCAGATGATCTTCTTGAATTTCTCCATGAAACGCTGGATCCACACATAACCGGCTTCTTCGTTCCAGTGCTCTACGCTGCCACCCGGTTGGGTGATTTCGTAGGGCGCCATGGCGGCGTCACCGACGAACACCACTTTGTAGTCATCCCCGTATTTGTGCAGCAGGTCGAACGTTGAGAAGCGCTCCGACGTACGCCGCAGGTTGTTCTTCCACACCGATTCATACACGCAGTTGTGGAAGTAGTAATACTCCAGGTGCTTGAATTCGGTCTTGCAGGCCGAGAACAACTCTTCGCACACTCTGACGTGCGCATCCATCGAGCCGCCAATATCGAACAGCAACAGCAGCTTTACCGTGTTGCGCCGCTCAGGACGCATCTGGATATTCAGAAGCCCAGCGTCACGCGCGGTATGGTCGATGGTGCCGTCGATATCCAGTTCTTCGGCGGCGCCTTGGCGGGCGAATTTGCGCAGCCGGCGCAGGGCCAGCTTGATGTTGCGGGTGCCCAGTTCCACCTGGTCGTCGAGGTTCTTGTATTCGCGCTGGTCCCACACCTTGACTGCCTTGCCCTGGCGCTTGCCGGCGTCGCCAACGCGAATGCCCTCAGGGTTGTAGCCGCCTGAGCCGAATGGGCTGGTGCCGCCGGTGCCTATCCACTTGTTGCCACCGGCATGGCGTTCTTTCTGTTCTTCAAGGCGTTGCTTGAAAGCCTCGATAAGCTTGTCCAGGCCGCCTAGCGACTGGATCTGCGCGCGCTCTTCATCGCTGAGCGAACGCTCGAATTCCTTGCGCAGCCACTCATCGGGGATCAGTGCCTCGATGTGCTGGTCGAGGTTTTCCAGGCCCTTGAAGTAGGCGGCGAATGCGCGATCGAATTTGTCGAAATGCCGCTCATCCTTCACCAGAATGGCGCGAGCCAAATAGTAGAAGGCGTCCATGTCGGCGAACACCACGCCCTTTTGCATGGCGTGGTGCAAGTCGAGCAGTTCGCGCACCGAGACCGGCACCTTCGCCGCACGCATCTCATTGAACAGGTTGAGCAACATGGCCCGGCTCCAATCAGCGGTTGCCGCGTCGGCTCATGAAAGCCAGGCGTTCGAGCAGTTGTACGTCCTGCTCGTTTTTCACCAAGGCACCGGCCAACGGCGGAATGGCCTTGGTTGGGTCGCGTTCGCGCAGCACGGCCTCACCGATGTTGTCGGCCATCAGCAGCTTGAGCCAGTCGACCAATTCGGAGGTGGACGGTTTTTTCTTCAGGCCCGGGACCTTGCGCACGTCGAAGAATACGTCCAGCGCCTCGCTGACCAGCGATTGGCTGATGTTGGGGTAGTGCACATCGACGATCTGCTGCAGGGTGGTACGGTCGGGGAAGGCGATGTAGTGGAAGAAGCAGCGGCGCAGGAATGCGTCGGGCAACTCCTTTTCGTTATTGGAGGTGATGATGATGATTGGGCGTTGCTTGGCCTTGATGGTCTCGTCGATCTCGTAGACGTAGAACTCCATCTTGTCGAGTTCTTGCAGCAGGTCGTTGGGGAACTCGATGTCGGCCTTGTCGATTTCATCGATCAGCAGAATCACCCGCTCATCGGCCTCGAAGGCCTCCCAGAGCTTGCCCTTTTTCAAGTAGTTGCGCACGTCGTGGACCTTGTCCACGCCCAGCTGCGAGTCGCGCAGGCGGCTCACCGCGTCATACTCGTACAGGCCCTGGTGAGCCTTGGTCGTCGATTTGATGTGCCAGGTGATCAGGCGTGCGCCGAACGAGGCGGCCAGTTGCTCGGCGAGCATCGTCTTACCAGTGCCCGGTTCGCCTTTGACCAGCAGCGGGCGTTCGAGGGTGATAGCCGCGTTGACCGCCAGTTTCAGGTCGTCTGTGGCGACGTAGTCGCGGGTGCCTTCGAACTTCATCAATCTGTCCTCTGCAGGGTGCCTTACGAACAACACAGGTTAACAATGGGTGAATGACTATAACGCGGGCCTTGGCAGGTGAAAATGCAGACCGGGTATTCAGTCTCTGAATGCCCCGTCACGCGCCCTCAGTCAGCCTGGGGAGGCGGGCGCTCGTAGCGGGCATTGAAGGCCTGAATGAAGCCGTTGCGTAGGATCTGCAGAAACGCTTCGAAACCGCTGATGTTCTGTTGGTGCACACTGCCGCTGAGTTCGACGCGGGTGGCGAATTGGTTCTTCGGCTGGTTCTTCAGCACGGTTTCGCTGGCGCCGACCACCGCCTCCCAGATCGAGCGAAAGATGTTCTTGTTCTTGTTTTCCACATCCTGCTGCCAATCGAACACGTCGACGTCCCGCAGCAAGGGCTTGATATAGCCGTGCAGCCTGCCGTTCTCGGCCTGGGCTTCGATGACCAGGTCACCGTGCCCTGCATTGAAATCGAATTTGCCGTAGGCGCTGGAGAAATCGTTGAGCCGCCGCAACTCGATACCAGTGGCACGCAGGCGGAATTCGAAATCGTCGAAATCACTGAACGGATCGAAGGTGGCCCGGCTCTGCACTTTGGCATCGCCCAGCAGCAGGGCGGTGGCCTGGAAACTGGCATCGCGCCGGCCTTTTTGATCGCGCACGTTGGTCAGGTTGCGGATAGTGGCAGCCAACTGCGTGGCTTTGAGCTGCACGGGTGGCTTGGAGTTGAAGTTGCGAAAGGTCAGTGTACCGTCGTCGATCTGCACGTCGTTGAGGGTGATTGGTAGCAGTTTTTCCAGTTGCTGACGCCAGTTGGTGCCCTGACCGGTCTGAGATGCCTGCTTGTTGCCACCGTCGACGAAGTTCAGCTCAGGCCGGGTGAAGATCACCTGTGCCACAACTGCCCGGTCGTGAATGAGCGCGTGCCAGCTCACCGAGAGGTCGATCAACGGCGCATCCAGCAAGGGCACGGGCACTTTGCCAGTGGTCTTGACGATTTTCAGGCCGCGGATCTGATAAGCGCCTCGCCACCAGGCGAGGTCCACGTCGGTCACCTGCCCGCGATAATCGCCCATATCGGCGAGCTTATCGTTCAGGTAATCGCGCACCAGGTAAGGTAGGGCCAGCTGCAAGGCCACCAGCAGCACGATCAGGCTGGCCAGGCCAAGCAGCGGCCAGCGATAGCGAGCTTTCATCGCAAGGCTCTCCGAGGCTGGGTGTTTGGTTGACCTCAGGCACTGCAAGGGAGTTCGAACAGGCTTTACGGGCCACCAGGGCAAGCTTACCCTTGAGGTCTTCCTGTTGTTTCTCATGTTCAAGGACCCTGCCATGAGCCGTATCTTCGCAGACAACGCCCATTCCATCGGCAACACGCCGCTGGTACAGATCAACCGCATCGCCCCCCGTGGGGTGACGATCCTGGCCAAGATCGAAGGGCGCAACCCAGGCTACTCGGTCAAGTGCCGGATCGGCGCGAACATGGTCTGGGACGCCGAGAGCAACGACAAACTCAAGCCGGGCATGACCATCGTAGAGCCCACCTCGGGTAATACCGGCATTGGCCTGGCATTCGTCGCCGCTGCTCGTGGTTACAAGTTGGTGCTGACCATGCCGGCCTCCATGAGCCTGGAGCGGCGCAAGGTGCTCAAGGCACTGGGGGCAGACCTGGTGCTCACCGAGCCTGCGCTGGGCATGAAGGGCGCCATCGAAAAGGCCAACGAAATCGTGGCCAGTGACCCGGCCCAGTACTTCATGCCTGCGCAGTTCGAGAATCCGGCCAACCCAGCGATCCACGAAAAGACCACTGGGCCTGAGATCTGGAACGATACCGACGGCGCGGTCGATGTACTGGTTGCCGGCGTCGGCACCGGCGGCACGATAACTGGGGTTTCGCGCTACATCAAACACACCCAGGGCAAGTCGATCCTGTCGGTGGCGGTGGAGCCGGTGGCCTCGCCACTGATCAGCCAGACCCTGGCCGGCGAGCCGTTACAACCCAGCCCGCACAAGATCCAAGGCATTGGCGCAGGCTTCGTGCCGAAAAACCTCGACCTGTCGATCGTCGACCAAGTCGAGACGGTGACCGACGATGAGGCCAAGGCCATGGCCATCCGCCTGATGCAAGAAGAAGGCATTCTGTGCGGCATTTCCTGCGGTGCCGCCATGGCGGCAGCGGTGCGCCTGGCCGAAAAACCGGAGATGCAGGGCAAGACCATCGTCGTGATCCTGCCGGACTCGGGCGAACGCTACCTGTCGAGCATGCTGTTCAGTGATCTGTTCAGCGAGCAGGAAAACCAGCAGTAATCAGCGCTGAGGCTGATTCGGCGCAATTATTGGCGGCTGGGTTCATTGCACAATCTTCATGAGTGAGATCCTGCCTTGGTGGTTTTTACCAGGACGGGATGGGTTTATGATGGCCGGATGATTTTCAGGGGCAGGCAGCGCTGGCCTGCGTCCCGTCCAAGGAGTGTTGCATGACCTTTTCCTTCCTCGCCAAGGCGGGTGTTCTGCTGGTGTTCGTCGGCAGTGTGCTGTATGTGCACCTGCGCGGTAAGGCGCGCCTGCCGGTGTTGCGCCAGTTCGTCAACCATTCGGCGTTGTTCGCACCTTACAACAGCCTGATGTATCTGTTCTCCGGTGTGCCGTCCAAGCCCTATCTGGACCGCCAACGTTTCCCCGAGCTGGATGTGCTCAAAGATAACTGGCAGGTGATCCGTGAAGAGGCCATGCGTTTGTTCGACGAAGGCTATATCCGCGCAGCGGAGAAGGACAATGACGCAGGCTTTGGCTCGTTCTTTAAAAAGGGCTGGAAGCGCTTTTACCTGAAGTGGTACGACAAACCGCTGCCGTCGGCTGAAGCCTTGTGCCCGAAAACCGTAGAACTGGTCAGCAGCATTCCCAATGTGAAAGGGGCGATGTTCGCCCTGCTGCCCGGTGGCAGCCACTTGAACCCGCACCGCGACCCGTTTGCTGGCTCGTTGCGTTACCACCTGGGGCTTTCGACACCTAACTCCGATGCCTGCCGCATCTACGTCGATGGCCAGGAATACGCCTGGCGTGACGGTGAAGACGTGATGTTCGACGAAACCTACGTGCACTGGGTCAAGAACGAAACCGACGTAACCCGGGTGATTCTGTTCTGCGACATCGAGCGCCCGCTGAGCAGCCCATTGATGACCCGCATCAACCGCAAGGTCAGCGCTTTCCTCGGCCGTGCTACCGCGCCGCAGAACACCGATGACGAGCGAGTTGGCGGAATCAACCAGGCCTATGCCTGGAGCAAGCGCTTCAGCAACAAGATCAGCACCCGCATGAAGCAGTTCAAGCGCGCCAACCCCAAGGCCTATCGCATTCTGCGCCCGGTGCTGGCGGTGGTGGTGGCTTACTTGCTGTACCGCTGGTTGTTCTGATTGCAGGACCGACCTGTTCTTGGGTAGACCCGCTCTCACCGCGCCAGGGCAAGCTTCGAGAAATCTTTAACCTGTGGGAGGTGCTTCAGGCGTGAAGGGAGCTGCACAGGTCAACAAGACAGTGTAAGCACAGGGTTGGACTGGCTTTAGCCTTAAAGAGCCAGTGCCGGCCTCTCGAACCATCACCCCATCGCAAAACTCACTCATCACTGAAGACCCGACCGTTACAGCTTGGACAAGCGTAATGGCTAGCGCAGGTCTTCGGGGATGGCGTGGCGCAATACGCCTTCTTCGAAGTCCAGTACCCCGGCCTCGCGCTGGGTCAGCAGGTAGTAAAGCAGGGTGTCGGCCGAATGGCTTGCTGGCAGCTCCACCGCCAGCATTCTGACCGCCTTCTCCATCTCGCAGTTGCAGCCGAACTCGCGCATGGCCGCAACCACCTGCTCCAGCGGTTCTGGTGGCTTGACCACCACACGAAATACCGACGCCCCGGCACTGTGTTGCAAGGCGTCGAACCAGGCCTGTTCGCCCTCCGAGCGGATGCGAATGATGTCGCCGGGTGCGATGCCGTAGACATGAAAGGGGATGCTGTCGACCCGGTAGCCGTGAGGGGTCGCCTGCGTCCACAAGCCCTCCACCGAAGCGGGGGGGTAGCCATTGGCGTCCTGCTCCAGGCGGAACAGCACCTTCCTGTAAATATCGCTCATGCTCTGCATCGTCTCAGGACCGCGCTGGGCGCAGCACCAGCCACAGCGCCAAGGCGATCAGCACGCCGCCATAAGCATGCGCCATCGAGACGGGCTCATCCAGCAGCCATGCCCCCCACACCACGCCGAACACCGGGATCAAAAAGGTCACGGTGCTGGCCTTGACCGGGCCGATTTCAGCCAGCAGGCGGAAGTACAGGATGTAGGCGAAGGCGGTACATACCAGGCCCAAGCCCAGCAGGGAAAGCCATACCTGCCAGCCGCCCCAGCTGGCAGGTGGTTGGGTTAGGGCACTCCACGCGAACAGCGGGCTCATCAGCAAGGTGGCCCCTAGCATGCTGCCCAAGGCTGACAGACGGCTGTCCAGGCCGCTGATCCAGCGCCGCGCAAGAAAGCCGGCAAAGCCGTAGCAGGTAGTGGCCGCCAGGCACGCCAATGCACCTTGCAAGAGTGCCATGTCCAGTGCCACCGGGCCGGCACCGCTGAGGATGCCTACACCGAACAGGCCGAGGAAAATGCCTGCCAGCTTGGGCAAAGTCATGGCCTCGTGGAAGAACAGCGCGCCTATCAGTACCCCCATCAGCGGGGTGGTGGCATTGAAAATCGCCGAATAACCGGCCGGTAGCACCTGCGCGGCCACTGAATAGAAGGTGGCCGGGATGCCCGAGTTGATCATGCCCAGCACCAGGCAAGCGCCAAGTTTACCGTTGAAATGCCAGGGTATGCGGCCCACGCTGAGAATACCGATCAGGCCCAGGCAGGCGATGGAAACCCGAAAGAATGCGGTAGGGATGGTGCCCAACTCCGGGGCGATGATACGCATGAACAGAAAGCTCGCCCCCCATACAGCGGCAAGGGTCAATAGGCGGGCTAGGGCGATGGGGCTCACAACGGTCTCCGGGGACAGGGCAGGGCGCGAGTGTACGCCAGGCGTCGCATGTGATCTTGTGCTTTCTTGCGTTATGAATCTCTGGTGCAGGTTCGCGGGCCAGCTCGCTCCCACGACGAGCTTTTTGCGCTGGGCATCGTGCACGCAGGCTGGCCCGCCAGGCGGCCAGTTCAGGCTAAGCTCTTTATCTCATCAAGCCCCGAGGTTGATTCCATGACCCAGCATTGGCCGGCCGGCGAGATCGCGCGGATGATCCTTGACGGTTTTGACGACTATCGCGAGCATTTTCGCCGTATCACCCTGGGTGCTCGGGAGCGCTTCGAGCAGGCACGCTGGCAGGACATTCAGCGTGCAGCGGCGCTGCGCATCAACCTTTATGAACAAAAAGTCGGCGAGGTCAACGCCTGGCTGCGTGACGGCTTCGACGAACAGGCGCTGTTGGATGTAGAGCAATGGCCACTGGTCAAAAGCGCCTATATCCGCCTGATCGACCCGCGTCTGGACGATGAGCTGGCGGAAACCTGGTACAACTCGCTGTTCTGCAGCCTGTTCAGCCATGACCAGATCAGTGACGGCTGCATGTTCATCCACACCACTCGGCCATCGCTACGCGCTCACCAGCGGGCTGCCCAGACCCGTACCTACACGCTCGGGGCGGGCCTCAAAAACCTGCTGCGCCGGATTTTCGCCGACTATCCGTTCGACACGCCCTACGGCGACTTGGAAAGCGACATCGCGCGTCTGGAAGGGCAATTGCGCGAAACCCTTCCGGACTGGGTGTGCAAGGACCCAACGCTGAGCCTTGAGCTTTTCGTGCCGGTGCTTTACCGCAACAAGGGTGCCTACCTGGTCGGGCGCCTGTACAACGCTGACGAGCAATGGCCGCTGGTGATCGCGCTGCTGCACCGAGAGGGCCATGGTATAGAGGCCGATAGCTTGATTACCGACGAGGCGCAGGTGTCGATCATCTTTTCGTTCACCCGTTCATATTTCATGGCCGACGTGCCGGTGCCAGCGGAGTTCGTCAACTTTCTCAAGCGCATTCTGCCGGGTAAGCATATTGCCGAGCTTTACACCTCAATTGGTTTTTACAAGCAGGGCAAGTCAGAGTTCTACCGGGCCTTGATCAACCACCTGGCAAGCAGTGACGACCGTTTCACCATGGCACCGGGCGTACGCGGTATGGTCATGAGCGTGTTCACCCTCCCAGGCTTCAATACGGTGTTCAAGATCATCAAAGACCGCTTTTCGCCATCCAAGACCGTCGACCGCGCCACGGTCATCGACAAGTACCGCCTGGTCAAACAAGTGGACCGGGTGGGGCGTATGGCCGATACCCAGGAGTTTGCCGATTTCCGATTCCCCCGCAGCAAGTTCGAACCCGAGTGCCTGGCCGAGCTGTTGGAAGTGGCGCCATCGACCGTAGCCATCGAGGACGATACGGTACTGGTCCGCCATTGTTGGACCGAGCGGCGGATGACCCCGCTCAACCTGTATCTGGAACAGGCCAGCGAAGCCCAGGTGCTCGAGGCTTTGGAGGACTATGGGCTGGCTATCAAGCAACTGGCGGCGGCGAATATATTCCCTGGGGACATGTTGCTGAAGAACTTCGGCGTGACCCGCCACGGGCGGGTCGTGTTCTACGACTATGACGAGATCAGTTTTCTAACCGAGGTGAACTTCAGGCATATTCCGCCGCCGCGCTACCCCGAAGATGAGATGTCGGGCGAGCCGTGGTATTCGATTGGACCCCACGATGTATTCCCCGAGGAATTTCCGCCGTTCCTGTTTGCCGATATGGGCCAGCGCCGACTGTTCAGCCGCCTGCATGGGGAATTGTATGACGCCGATTACTGGAAGAGCCTGCAGGCGGCGATTCGTGAAGGCAAGGTGATCGACGTGTTCCCGTATCGGCGCAAGGGGCGCTGACAACCCGCCAGGGGCCAGGGGCCAGGGCTTGTTGATGGGTTCAGCCTTTGAGGCACTTCAGTTCGCTGAAGTTGGTGCGTACTTTGGCCAGCCGCTCTTGCAGGTACTGGCGCTGTGTTGGCGTGCTCAGTTGCAGCAAGTCGACTAGCAGGCTGCGGGCCTGATGCTCGGTATTGTGGAAGGCCGCGCGGTACTCTGGCGTCCACAGGCTCTCTTTGTGTTGTAGCAATGTGGCAAGACGGGGCTCGAAGCTTTCGTCATTGCGCTGATTCATCGCCAGCAACAGTTGCTGCTGCCAGTGCTGGCGGTTGGCGATCCACTGGCGGTTCTGGTCACCCAACGCTTGTGACCATGCATACACCCGCTGGCGCTGGGCATCGTTGAGTTTGCCGAACCAGCCGCTCAGGCGTTTTTCCATGCGCTCGCTGCGGCTGGCGATCTGCTCGGTCAAGGGCGTGTCTACATATTCTTTTTGCCGCTCGCGGATGTCATCGGCAAAGGCGCTACGCATCTCGGCCACTTGCGCATCGGTCATTCCACGTAGCAGTTCGCTGGCCGATGGCGTGATCTCTTCTGCGACCCGGCCAATGGCCTGGCGCGCTTCAGCGGTGCGTTGCTGCAAGGCCAGGTCTGTCACCTGGTTTTTAGCGACCATGTCGCGCACCCGATCAAGCCAGTCGAGGTAGCCAGGCAACTGGGTTTGGCAGTGCCAGGCCAGGTGCGTTTGTAACCGTTCGTCGAGCAGCGTCTTTTGCTCGCGGTTCATGTCCAGGTAGTCGTTGAGTGACCAAGGTACCAGACGATCAAGGTTGCGGTAGGCGAGGTCCATGCGGCTGCAGGCGGCCAGGGCCAATGCACAGGCCGCGGCGACGAGCAGGGCTATGGGGAGGCGTACAGGCATGTGCAGGTCCTTGCAGTGGCTGACCTATGGGTAGACGCAGGGTGCCAGCTGCGGTTCCGCTCAATCAGTGGTCGGGCAGTGCGCTGGCTTGCGGTGTAGAATAGCTGCCTAGTCTTGAGGAACATCGGAAATGGCTCTGCTTGGGCGTTACAACAGTTTGCAAATCGTGAAGCACGTGGAATTCGGCCTGTACCTGGACGGCGGCGCCGATGGCGAGATCCTTCTGCCTGGGCGGTACATCCCGAAAGACGCCGAAACCGAGGTCGATGACTGGTTGAACGTGTTCATCTACCTGGACAGCGAAGACCAGCTGATCGCCACCACCGAAAAGCCCAAGGTGCAGGTGGGGGAGTTCGCCAGCCTCAAGGTCAAGGACATCAATGGGGCCGGTATCTTCCTCGATTGGGGCCTGTCCAAGGACCTACTGATGCCGTATTCGGAAGAATCCCGTCAGTTGAAGATCGGCGACTACTGCGTGGTGCATGCCTACCTCGACAAACGGACCCGGCGCATCACCGCCACCTCGCGGCTCGATCGCTACCTGGACCTTAGCCCCGCTGATTACCAGGTCGGCCAGCCCGTGCAGTTGCTGGTAGCTGGCGAGACGCCGATGGGCTTCAAGGCCATCATCAACAACCGTCATTGGGGCCTGATTCACAAGAACGAGGTCTTCAAGTTCTTGCGCTCAGGCATGCACGTGGACGGTTACATCAAAGAAGTGCGCCACGACGGCAAGATTGCACTGAGCCTGCAGCCGGTCGGCAAGGCGCTGGCTGACGACCTGCAGGAACGCATCATGGCGCAAGTCGAGGCCCAGGGCGGTGTGCTGGCAGTGAGCGACAAAAGCGCCCCTGAGGTGATCAGTCAGATGTTCAACGTCAGCAAAGGCAACTTCAAGAAGGCCATTGGTGGCTTGTTCAAGCAAGGCCGTATCGTCATCCATGACGATCGCATCGAAAAGGCCTGATCAGCCCTGCACGAAGGTACGGAAGTCCAGCTGCTCACCACCCGGGCGGGTGTCGCGCAGCAGCGAGTCGCGGTCGGCGCTCAAGGCCAGGCTAATGGTCGAACGGCGCTTGCCGGGGTTGCGCACCTCCATTTGCTCTTGGTGAGCACGCAGGAAGTTGGTCGGCACCTTGAGGTGTTGCAGCTCGTCGCTTTCCGGGGTGTGCAGCAACAGGTTCACCCAGTCGGGTTGGCCTTTGCGCAGTAGGGCCACCGGCACTTCGAACCACCACAGGTTGCGCTTGCGGTCGAGTATGGCGAACAGGGTGTTGGCGCTGGTCAGCACCGGGTTGGCCAAAGCCTGATTGCGGCGGGCGATGGCGGCGGGTTTGTCGAGTTTCATGCAGGTTCCTGCGGTGTGACGCTTGATTAGGGCTGCATTGTGAGGGGTGGCACCGGGCGCGGCAAGGTTTGACACCTCAAAGCCGCTGCCACAGTCATCACCCCAGGGTCACGAGCCAAGTCGGCCGGGCAGCGGCCGCCAAGGTCATCGACTGATAGGCCTGCTCAACTCGGAAGTGGCGCCCTCGGCCGTCGTCACGGTCGCGGTCAAACTCTTCAAACCGGCGGCATTCTCCAGCACCTGGGTGAATTGCGCCTGGCCGTTGGCATCGCTATTGACCAGCACCTCGCCCAGGTACTGCTCTGCTTCCGTCGCAGCCGCATCAGCGTTGCCGAACAGCTCGATGCGCAGCAGGCTCGATGCGGGCCCTTGCACCTCACCCTGCAGCGCGTTGCCGTTGAGCGCGAGCAACCGAGGCGCCTGCTGATTGTGGTTGGGCAACGGTTGGCAAGGCTCAGGCGCGCCCTTGGCGTCGCAGATGACCGCCTGTTCCTGCTTGGGCAGGTCGGCACCCACCCCGCGTGAACCCACATACAGCGCATGGGCCTGGGCCGGTACACCGAAGACGATGGCGCCGGTTCGTTGGTTCGGCACGCAGGAGCCTCCGGCCTCGCAGCGGCGAATGTCCTGGCTGTTGCCCCAGATACGGTTGCCGGTAAGGCGGTTGGCAGTGGTTTGCGGCTCCGGGCGCAGCGCCACACCTATGCGGTTGCCGTAAATCAGGTTGCCGTCGAGGATGTTGCCCTGGCCGGTTACGCTGACGCCGATCGAGTTGCCGCTGAAGGTGTTGGCGCCCAGGTAGTTGCGATTGCCCCAGTTGATCTGCAAACCGTCTGAGTAGTTCTCGAAGCGGTTACGCACCACACTGTTGTCGTTGCCCAACAGGATTTCGATGCCTTGGGAAGGTTCGGGGTTGGCCGGTGTAGAGCGGAACAGGTTATCGGCCACCAGGTTGAACGCCGCGCCGCGGGTCAGCTCCAGGCCATCGCCATTGTCTATCAACTGGTTGCGTAGCACTTTGTTGTTGACTGTGGTGGTGGCGGTCGGGTTACCGGCGCCATCGTCGCCGGTCAGCATGATGCCGGCGCCACCTTTGTTGGCGACGATGCGGTTGTCTTCGATGACATTGCCGCTGGCGCGATTGACCAGAATGCCAATACAGAAATTGCGCACCTCCAGCCCACTGATGTGCACCCCCTGCGTATCGCGCAGCACCAGGCCAGGGTTGGTAGTGGTGCGCACGTTCGTGCCGAATTGGCCGGGCAGGGCGCCGGGGCAGCTACGCACGCCCTGGTCCTTGATGTAACCCGAACCGTCGATAGCGATGAACTGGCCGTTTCGGGCCCAAGGCAACCCGGTGATCTGCACCGGGCCTTTGATGTCCGGCAAGGCTCGGCTGGGGCGTATCACATACGGGGGCTTGCCCACGGCGGCAATGGCGATACGGTACTGGCCGGGGCTCTGATTGCTGGTTTCGATGGCCCAGCGCAGAGTGCCGGGTTGACCATCGTCGGCATAGCGGGTGACTTCGAGGGTTTCGCGGGCCGGTGCGTCGGCCAAGGCAGGTATGGGTAGCAACGGCAACATGGCCGCGAACAGGGGTAGCAAACGCATAGGGCGAGGGTCCGAAAACTGTTGTTCTTGTGCGCAGGCAGCCGGCGTGGGTTGCCCTGACCTGTGATTCTAGGGCACTGCCCAGCTCTAGCGCAGTGCGCAGAGGCTGATTCGGTGCGGTATTCGCCCGCACTGTTTACCGTTTGGCTCGTTCGGGGAAAATTCTTTGAAACTCCTGACAACCCCGCCAGGTCCATCAAATGTCGACACGGTTTTTCGTGTCTCCATCTGCAGGAGATTTGCCATGAGCGGCACCAAAGACAAAGCAAAAGGCCTGGCCAACGAAGCGGTTGGTAACATCAAGCAGGGCGTTGGCAAGGTGACGGGCAACGACAAGATGCGCGCCGAGGGCAAAGCTCAGGAGCTCAAAGGCGAAGCGCAGCAGGTCAAGGGCGACGTGAAAGACGCAGTGAAGAAGCCTTGATCTGAGCCCGCCCGTTTTTGCCTCCTTGGGAGGCGAAAACGGGTGAGGGCGTTATTTCTTGCATGGCCGGGAGCAGTACATCCTGCGCGTGGTCTATTAGACTTACCTGCTGTACTCAAGAATCGAGCGGCGAAAGGAGACGCTATGATTTTCCCCGACCTGCGCGGGCTACCCATGCACCGAGTGCTGGTACGTACCGTCAAGGAATTCCTCGACGACGAAATGTCGACCTATGCGTCTGCGTTGGCCTACCAGATGCTGTTTTCTTTATTCCCATTCTTGCTGTTTCTGATCGCACTGATCGGTTTTTTACATTTGCCTGATTTCTTTTCCTGGCTGCGTTTGCAAACAGAACTGGTGCTGCCGCCCCAGGCACTGGAGCAGGTCAACCCTGTGATCGACCAGTTGCAGCAGTCCAAGGGCGGGCTGCTTTCGGTGGGTATCGTCATTGCGCTCTGGACCGCCTCGGCAGGCGTGCGGCTGATGATGAGCGCCATGAATGCCGCTTATGATGTGCCTGAGGGGCGCCCGGTGTGGAAGCGTATTCCACTGTCGATCATCTACACCATCGGCATCGCTGGGATGCTGTTGGTAGCCGCCGCGCTGATGGTGCTCGGGCCGCAGGTGATGGAGTGGATTGCCGCACAGGTCGGCCTGCAGGAAGTCATCGTCACGGTGTGGACAGTACTGCGCTTGCCAGCGATTGTCATTTTGATGATGGTTGCGGTCGCATTGATCTATTACGTGATGCCAGACGTGAAACAGAAGTTTCGCTTTATTACCCCAGGGTCTGTTCTGGCGGTGGTGGTCTGGATCATCGCCTCGTTGGGTTTCGCCTATTACGTCAAGACTTTTGCCGATTACAACGCCATGTACGGCAGCATTGGGGCGATCATCGTATTGCTGCTGTATTTCTACATTTCCGCCGCGGTGTTGCTGCTAGGGGCAGAGATGAACGCGGTGATCGAGCATATGTCGCAAGAGGGCAAGAACCCTGGTGAGAAAGAGTTCGAAGAGGATACCCCTCAGGACACTATCACCGTGCTTGGTCATGAACGCCCCGTCGAGCCGCAAACGTCCGAGACGAACACTCGATGATTCGTGACATTCTGAAAATGGGTGACGAGCGCCTGCTGCGCATCGCGCCCCCGGTGCCTGAACATCTGATTGGCAGTGTCGAACTGCAGCAACTGATCGATGACATGTTCGACACCATGCACCACGTTGGTGGTGTTGGCCTGGCGGCGCCGCAGATCGGCATCGACCTTCAGCTGGTGATCTTCGGCTTTGAGCGTAGCGAGCGCTATCCGGACGCTAAGCCAGTGCCACAAACCATTTTGCTGAACCCTGTCATTACTCCGATGGGCGCAGAACAGGAAGACGGTTGGGAGGGGTGCCTTTCGGTGCCGGGCTTGCGTGGCGTGGTGCCACGTTTCAAGCACATCAGCTATACGGGTATTGACCCCCAGGGTAACCCGATCAACCGCTTTGCCGATGGCTTCCATGCCCGTGTCGTGCAACATGAATGCGATCACCTCGTAGGGCGACTGTACCCATCACGTATCCAGGACTTTGCCAAGTTCGGCTACACCGATGTGCTATTTCCTGGGCTAGATGAGCGCGGCGACTGAGGCCGCACCATCGCCAGCAGGCGCTTGCTGCGCTGGTAGCGTTGCAAGCGCGAGGCCAGGGCCTGTGGCAGTTGCTCGGTAATGCTGAAGCCCAGACGCTGATAAAAAAGCGTGAGTTCTGGCTGGCAGAACAGCCAAGTTGAGCCGCAGGTGCCGGCCAGTGCTGCTTGTACCAAATGTGCAGCCACCCCCTGGCAGCGTGCCTGAGGTGCGACGAACAGCCCTGTTAGCCACCGGCCACCGGCCACGTCACTCAGGCACAGGCCTGCTACGATGCCATCGCTTCGGGCGACCCATGATTCGCCGTCATTGGCTGGGCGCATGCGCGAACCATGTTGTTTATAGAAATGCTCGAGCAATCTGCGCTCGGCGCCGCGCAATAGCGTGCAATGCAGGGTAGTCATGCAGACACCTTGAACGGTTGGCTTTGGCTGGGGATCTTAAGGTGAAGAGCCGTTGCGCTTTTTCTCAGATTATTGCAAATCCTGCAAGGGTGAATGTCCGAGTTCAGCGTTCAACTATTTCAGCACAAGCGTAGAATTCTAGGCATCCCCCCCGTATTAGATGAAGCGGGATCGGTACTTCGTGTCATCTTCGCCGAGGATGACAACTTCTCCGCGCCATTGACGGCATTAGAAGTCACGCGATCAGCTGGACTGTTATAAAGGTCAATTCCCATGAAAGCATTACTGATTCTTGCACTGGTCGGTATGTCGTCGCTCGCCCTCGCTGATGAGGCCCAACCGGTCTCCAGTTAGCCTGTAGCCCAACAGTACGACTACTCCATGAACCTCGACATCAAGCGAGTGATCAATCTCTCAACCATCCCTAATGTCTGTGAAGTGGTGCCAGCAACCATGACGTACGAAGACCATCAGGGCCAGGTACACACCATCCAGTATCGGGCGATGGGTGAAGGTTGCCAGCAAGGGTGATGGGCGCAATGCCCTGCCGCCTCGCCAAGGGGCGACAGGGCATCATTGACCTTACCAAACGCGCTCAGGGCGTTTAGGATCGGTGCCTTACGTACCGATAGGGATGATCGACATGTTCGACCTCCACGCCTTCGCAAAGCCGCCGATTTTCGTTCACCAGCACACCCCGCCGAGGCCTCAGCGCGTCTGGCCACTCTGGGCCGAACGTTGGGCTGCTGGGCCAATCACGCCCAGCGGTGCCGATGTAGATCGTAAACGCTACACCCAAGTGCTTGCCGGCCAGTCAAACACCGCGCGCTAGCAGGCTCGCCCCCGCCCGCATTACCTCCCAGATCGCCCCAGACTCCGAGTATTCAATGCCATTTTCCAACGGTTTTCTTCTTAGCCTTTCCTTGTGCCTAGACATTGGCGTCGCCAATATCGCCATGATCACCCTGGCGATGCAACGCGGCTTCATGCAGGGCTTCTGGCTCGGCTTGGGAACGTGCGTGGGCGACTTGATCTACGCCGTTGCGGCACTGGCGGGCATGACCGTGCTGTTGCAGTTCGAAAGCGTTCGTTGGACGCTGTGGATTGGCGGCTCGGCCTTGCTGGTGTGGTTCGCCGTCAGGATGTTGTGGGCGGCTTGGCGTGGCGGGCACATGGATGCCAGTGCACAAGTGGTGGTTGAGCCTGGCTGGCGCGAGTTTCTGCGGGGCATCTTTCTGGCCATGTCGTCGCCCAGCGCGATCCTCTGGTTCGCGGCCGTCGGGGGCGTGCTGATCTCCCGCTCCGGTGGCGGTAGTGCGCTGGATGCTGGGCTTTTTCTAGGGGGCTTCTTCGCCGCAGGGCTGGTCTGGTGCATGGGCCTGTGCGCTATGGCCAGCCATGGTGGGCGCTTGCTGGGTGACCGGCTGCTGACGTGGTCTTACCTGTTGTCAGCTGCAATTTTCTGCTACTTCGCGGTGTATGTGATCATTTCTGGCTATCGTGAATTCATCCTCGCCAGCCATTAGAGGGCGGCTATGGCGGTTTGAAAAAATGTTCTCAGCGCCTGTCGATTTGGCCTGCTGCCGTTCGACCAAGATCTGAAGGTACAGGGCAGCCCTGTACCGCTGATGATCGATCGGAGCGCCCTGTGATGAATACCTCAGCCGAAACAGAAATCCGTCAACTGATCGACCTTTGGATGCAGGCCGTGCGGGATCGCGACATACCCAGGATCACCGCGCCATATGCCGATGACATCGTGGCCTTCGACGCCATCGCTTCGTTGCAATTCAAGGGCAAAGCCGCCTACCAGGCGCATTGGGAAATGTGCATGGGTATGTGCACAGGCCCGATGGTCTTCGAACGCTCACAACTGACCGTGCATGCCGAGGCCGAGCTGGCGTTGGCCCATTGGCTCAACCGCTGCGGCCCTGAGGATGACCAGAGCCAGTGCGGGTATATCCGCGTGACCGTCGCCTACCGCAAGGCCGGCGGTCAGTGGCAGGTGATCCACGAACACTGGTCGGCGCCGTTCGATATGCAAACTCACAAAGCACTGTTCGATCTCAAGCCTTGATCGGCTATCGCCAAATGCAAGTTGCCAACGCCTGGAGACGCCCATGAAATACCTGTGCCTGGTCTATTGTGATGAGGGGCTGCTGCACAGCCTGCCTGACAGCCCTGAAGACGCCGAATGCCTGGCCTATGCGCAATCGCTGCATGCCGGCGGGCGCATCGTTGCGGCCGAGGCGCTCAAACCCGTGCAGACCGCTACCACCGTGCGCATGCGTGGCGGGCGAATGAGTATCACCGATGGGCCGTTCGCCGAAACCAAAGAGCAGCTCGCCGGTTTCTACCTGGTCGATGCCCAGGACCTGGACGAGGCGCTGAACATCGCCAAGGGCATTCCGGCTGCGCGGGTTGGCAGCGTGGAAGTCAGACCGATACGCGAACTGCAACCCTAACAGCAATGGAGAACAACAATGTCCCTTGCTCAACACGCACCGGCGCAGCATGAGCTGGTCATCACCCGCTTGATCGATGCGCCGCCTGCCAAAGTGTTCCGCGCCTGGACCGAGCCTCAATGGCTGATGCAGTGGTGGGGGCCACATGGCATGACCACTGCTGAATGTGAGATGCAGCTGTGGGTCGGCGGCCTGTTCCGTACCCTGATGCGTGCACCGGATGGCAGCGAATACCCAAGCCAAGGGGTGTTTCTGGAGATTGCCGCGCCGCGCCGTTTGGTTTTCACCGATGCCTTCGGGCCAGGCTGGGTACCTTCGCCCAAGGCGTTCATGACAGCGGTGATCAGCTTTGACGAAGAGCACGGCAAAACCCGCTATACCGCCCGTGCTTGGCATTGGAATGCGGCCGACAGCCGCGCCCATGAAGAAATGGGTTTCCATCAGGGTTGGGGTGAAAGCCTGGATCGCCTTGTCGAGGTCGTGACCCTGCGGATGCCGGACTGATGCCGGTGTTGGCGCAGGAGGAGGTGCGTGCCGAAGTCGAAAGCGTGTACCGGCGTGACTCGCGGCGTATCCTGGCGACGCTGATCCGGTTGCTGGGGGATTTCGATCTCGCCGAGGAGGCCTTGCATGAAGCGTTCTTTATCGCGGTGCAGCGCTGGCAGCATGATGGTATTCCTGACAATCCGCGGGCCTGGTTGGTTTCGGCTGGGCGTTTCAAAGCCATCGACGCGCTGCGCAGGCGGGCCCGTCTTGACCGCGCTCAAGCTGATCTGATCATGCTGATCGAAGGCCAGGCACAAGACCCTAGTGAGGAAGAACTGCTGGTCGATGACCGCCTGCGATTGATCTTCACCTGCTGCCACCCGGCCCTGGCGGCAGATGCCCAGGTGCCACTCACCCTGCGCGAAATCTGCGACTTGAGCACCGAGCAAATCGCCCGGGCTTTTTTGCAAAGCCCTGCGACCATCGCTCAGCGCATCGTCCGTGCCAAGGCGAAGATTCGCGATGCCGGTATTGCATATCAGGTCCCGGACCTGCACGCGCTGCCCGAGCGTCTGGAGAGCGTGCTGCGGGTGATCTATCTGGTTTTCAACGAAGGTTATTCGGCCTCCTCAGGCCAGGCATTGGTTCAGCAGGCGCTATGCGATGAAGCTATTCGCCTGGGCCGGCTGCTGGTGCAACTACTGCCGGACACCGAGGCCATAGGGTTGCTTGCGCTCATGCTGTTGCAGGCTTCGCGCCAGCGTGCCCGCAGCGATGCCGACGGTAATCTGGTGGTGCTCGATCAGCAGGACCGCGGCCTGTGGAACCGCCAACAGATCACCGAGGGGTGCGAGCTGGTGCACCTGGCTCTTGGCCGCCGGGACTTTGGAGCCTACAGCGTGCAGGCGGCGATCGCAGCGGTGCACGCTGAGGCGGCAACTGCGCAAGAGACGGACTGGGGGCAAATCTTGGCGCTGTACGATGTTCTGCTACAGCATTGGCCTTCAGCCGTCGTGGCGCTCAACCGTGCAGTGGCATTGGCCAAGCGTGACGGGCCGCAAGCCGGCCTGGACGCGGTGCAGGCGCTTCTGGCGGCCGGCGAGTTGCGCGACTATCACTTGGCGCATGCGGCGCAGGCCCAGTTGCATCAGGACTTGGGGCAGGTCGAGCAGGCGCGAGCGGCGTGGCAGAAGGCACTCGCGTTGGCCCGCCAGGCACCTGAGCGACGGCACATCGAAAAGCGCTTGAGCCAGCTAGTGTAGGTGCACGGTCGGTGTGGGAGCGGCTTTAGCGAAGAGGCAGACACAGGCCACCCAGACAGTTGCCTGAATGGGGCGCAAGGGAGCGCGTTCTCAGGCGAACACGCTCACAGCGGCGCTCAGCTGGCAATGAAATTCGGTGGCGATACAAGCTCCACTGTCTGTTGCTTGCGCGGTGCCAAGATTTCGGCCACCCCCTCGACAACCAGCTCATCGTTCTGGTTGTAGACGTTCGTGGCGATACGGACCTTGAACTTGGGCAGCTTCTCCAGAATTTCCAAACGCACGGTCAGCGTGTCGCCGATTTTCACCGGCTTCTGGAAGCTCATTTGCTGGCCCAGGTAAATGGTGCCAGGGCCCGGCAGCGTGCAGGCCACAGCGGCGCTGATCAGCGCACCACTGAACATACCGTGGGCAATGCGCTCTTTGAACATGCTTTTGGCGGCGAACTCGGCATCCAGGTGCACCGGGTTGTGGTCACCGGACATGGCGGCGAACAGCTGGATATCGCGTTCTTCGACAGACTTTTCGTAGGTGGCTTTCTGGCCGACTTCCAAAGCTTCGTAAGGCGTGTTGGTGACCTGGGTCATTGGCGTTTCCTTGATGAGCGGACAAGGCCGATATCATTCGCTGCGAGCAGGGCGGCCGAGTGCCAGGGCCTGCTCAAGCCATGCGAGGATGTCGGCGGTGACCTCGTCCCGATTGGTTTCGTTGAGCATCTCATGCCGCGCGTCAGCATAGACGCGCAACTGTACATGTCGATTGCCGGTCGCGCGCAAGGCATCGGCCAGGTGGGTGAGACGCTTGCCGGCACTCACCGGATCACATTCGCCGCCAATTATCAGCACCGGCAGGTTCGGGTCGATCTGCGCCAGGTTGGACGTCATGCTGATGTTCGCCAGCCCTTGCAGCAGGTCGAGCCATAGCTGGTTGGTGCAGCGAAAGCCACAGAGCGGGTCGTTGACGTACTTGTCCACTTCGACCGGGTCGCGGCTGAGCCAGTCGAAAGCCGTGCGGTTGGGCTTGAAGGCATTGTTGAATGAACCGAACGACAGCCACTCGATCAGGGCACTCTTGCCCGTTGGCCCCTGGCGCCAGGCCTCAATGCGCGCAATCAGGCGCGCTGCCCGGTAAAGCGCGACGGGTTGCAGGTTCGAGCCACTGAGTATGGCCCCGTACAAGCTGGCGCTGTGATGGATGAGGTAGGCCTGCGCGATGTAACTGCCCATGCTGTGGCCGAATAAAAAAACAGGGGTGCAGGGAAATTGCTGAGCGATGTGCTGGGCCAGCAAGCCGAGGTCGTTGACCACGGCATCCCAGCCATGTTCGCGGGCAAAAAGGCCTAGACTGCCATGCTCGGCGGTGCGCCCGTGGCCGCGCTGGTCTGGCGCCACCAATGCGTAGCCGGCGTCGGAGAGGGCTTGGCCCAGGCGCTGGTAGCGCCCGCCATGCTCAGCCATGCCGTGGGCCAGCAGCACCACGGCCTTGGCCGGCGTGGCTGGCCGCCATTGGTGCACGTACAGCCGGCAATGGTCGCTGGCTGGCAGCCAGTAGGCGTCATAGGGCATGGCCATTCCTTCGCTAAGATTACCGCACAGTGTATGCACAACCGGCCCAATTGCAGGTAGGGCACAAATAAGATTCACAATGTTAATGGCGGCACTTGGCGTATATGCCACCTCGGGCTTACCTGCTAACGTCGGCTCAACGCCCTTATGTCACCTGACACACAGGGCAAGGAATCGATGCGGTCTCAGGCAGAGGAACAATAATAAATGCAAGCCGACTTCTGGAACGACAAACGCCCCGAGGGCGTGCCTTCCTCCATCGACCTTGACGCCTATGGGTCGGTCGTCGAGGTGTTCGAGCGCTCTTGCGAGCGCTTCGCCGAGCGCCCGGCCTTCAGCAACCTCGGCGTGACCCTGAACTATGCAGAGCTCGAGCGCCATTCGGCCGCTTTCGCGGCCTGGTTGCAGCAGCACACTGACCTCAAGCCAGGGGACCGCATCGCGGTGCAGATGCCCAATGTGCTGCAGTATCCGATTGCCGTGTTCGGCGCCCTGCGCGCCGGGTTGATCGTGGTCAACACCAACCCGCTGTACACAGAGCGCGAAATGCGCCACCAGTTCAAGGACTCCGGCGCCCGCGCCCTGGTGTACCTGAACATGTTCGGCAAGCGCGTCCAGGAGGTGTTGCCCGACACCGCGATCGATTACCTGATCGAGGCGAAGATGGGGGATTTACTACCCACGGCCAAAGGCTGGCTGGTCAACACTGTGGTCGACAAGCTGAAGAAAATGGTCCCGGCCTACCACCTGCCCCAAGCCATTGCGTTCAAGCAGGTACTGCGTGAGGGCCGCAGCCTTGCGCACAAACCGGTGCCGCAGTCGCTGGACGACATCGCCGTGCTGCAGTACACCGGCGGCACCACGGGCCTGGCCAAAGGCGCGATGCTCACCCATGGCAACCTGGTAGCCAACATGCTGCAGGTACTGGCCTGCTTTTCCCAGCATGGCCCGGACGGCCAGCGGCTGATCAAAGACGGGCAGGAAGTGATGATTGCGCCATTGCCGCTGTATCACATCTATGCCTTCACCGCGAACTGCATGTGCATGATGGTGACCGGCAATCACAACGTGCTCATCACCAACCCACGGGACATCCCGGGGTTCATCAAGGAGCTGGGCAAGTGGCGTTTTTCTGCGCTGCTGGGGCTCAACACCTTGTTCGTCGCATTGATGGACCATCCGGGCTTCCGCCAGCTGGACTTTTCGGCACTGAAAGTCACCAACTCAGGGGGTACGGCGTTGGTCAAAGCCACTGCCGAGCGCTGGGAGGCACTCACGGGCTGCCGCATCGTCGAGGGTTATGGCCTGACCGAAACCTCTCCTGTAGCCAGCACCAACCCCTACGGCAAGCTGGCGCGCCTCGGCACCGTGGGTATACCGGTAGCGGGCACAGCCTTCAAGGTCATCGATGATGATGGCAACGAACAACCTCTGGGTGAGCGCGGCGAGTTGTGCATCAAGGGCCCACAAGTGATGAAGGGTTACTGGCAGCAGCCAGAGGCCACGGCGCAGGCACTGGATGCCGAGGGTTGGTTCAAAACCGGCGACATCGCCGTGATCGACCCGGACGGTTTCACCCGCATCGTCGATCGCAAGAAGGACATGATCATCGTCTCGGGCTTCAACGTTTACCCCAATGAAATCGAAGAGGTGGTCATGGGCCATCCGCAGGTCGCCAACTGCGCGGCCATCGGCGTACCTGACGAGCGCTCCGGGGAGGCGGTGAAGCTGTTCGTAGTGGCCCGTGAAGGGGGGGTGAACGTCGATGACTTGAAGGCCTACTGCAAGGCCAACTTCACCGGCTACAAAGTCCCTAAGCACATTGTGGTACGTGAATCGCTACCGATGACCCCGGTGGGCAAGATTCTACGCCGAGAGTTGCGTGATATCGCCTGACGCCCAACGAACCCAAGCAGCTCTAGCGGGCTGCTTTCAGGCTGATTTGCGACATTTTGGTCAATTACTCTAAAAATGACCCATATCGTTCATTGAGTCACTTTTGTGACTGCAAGGCCGGTTATGGCCTCTAGGCGACCCTATTTAAAGCTGTTACTCTCGGGCCGCTTTCAGATGATCCGGTTTGCAACGAACCCTCATCACATATCAATAATAAACGCATCGACGCGTGAATCGAACTTCGCTGTTGCTGAAGGAGTGGGCTTCCATGATCGAAAATTTTTGGAAGGATAAATACCCAGCCGGGATTACGGCGGAAATCAATCCTGACGAATTCCCCAATATCCAGGCGGTACTCAAGCAATCCTGCCAACGCTTTGCCAATAAACCGGCCTTTAGCAACCTGGGCAAGACCATCACCTACGGCGAACTGTATACGCTCTCAGGCGCTTTCGCGGCCTGGCTGCAGCAGCACACAGACCTCAAGCCAGGTGATCGCATTGCCGTTCAGCTGCCCAATGTCCTGCAATACCCGGTAGCCGTATTCGGCGCGATGCGCGCTGGCTTGATCGTGGTCAACACCAACCCGCTCTACACCGCACGCGAGATGGAGCATCAGTTCAACGACTCCGGCGCCAAGGCCCTGGTTTGCCTGGCCAATATGGCACATCTGGCCGAAAAGGTAGTACCCAAGACCCAGGTCAAGCACGTCATCGTCACCGAAGTGGCTGACTTGCTCCCCCCCCTCAAGCGCCTGCTGATCAACAGCGTGATCAAATACGTGAAGAAAATGGTGCCGGCCTATAACCTGCCGCGCGCCGTGCGCTTCAACGATGCTTTGGCGCTGGGCAATGGCCAACCGGTCACCGAAGCTAACCCGCAAGCCAATGACGTGGCCGTGCTGCAGTACACCGGCGGTACCACTGGCGTGGCAAAGGGGGCGATGCTGACCCACCGCAACCTGGTGGCAAACATGCTGCAGTGTCGTGCGCTGATGGGCGCTAACCTGCATGAAGGTTGCGAGATCCTCATCACACCGTTGCCGCTGTACCACATCTACGCTTTCACCTTCCACTGCATGGCGATGATGCTGATCGGCAACCACAACGTGCTGATCAGTAACCCACGTGACCTACCTGCCATGGTCAAGGAGCTGAGCAAATGGAAGTTCAGCGGTTTCGTTGGCCTGAACACGCTGTTCGTTGCGTTGTGCAATAACGATGCATTTCGTGCCTTGGACTTCTCGGCACTGAAAATCACCTTGTCCGGTGGCATGGCATTGCAGTTGAGCGTCGCCGAACGCTGGAAGAGCGTGACCGGCTGTGCCATCTGCGAAGGCTACGGCATGACCGAAACCAGCCCGGTGGCGGCGGTGAATCCGTCCGAAGCTAACCAGGTGGGTACCATCGGCATCCCAGTGCCCTCGACCCTGTGCAAGATCATCGACGATGCCGGCAACGAATTGCCACTGGGCGAAACCGGCGAGCTGTGCGTCAAGGGCCCGCAGGTCATGAAGGGCTACTGGCAGCGCGAGGATGCCACCCGTGAGATCCTCGACAGTGACGGTTGGCTCAAGACTGGCGATATCGCCTTGATCCAGCCCGATGGCTATATGCGTATCGTCGATCGCAAGAAAGACATGATCCTGGTCTCAGGCTTCAACGTGTACCCCAACGAGCTCGAAGATGTGCTCGCTGGCTTGCCGGGCGTGCTGCAGTGCGCTGCCATCGGTGTGCCGGACGAGAAGTCGGGTGAGGTAATCAAGGTATTCATCGTGGTCAAGCCTGGCATGACGGTCACCAAGGAGCAGGTGATGGAACACATGCGCGCCAACGTCACCGGATACAAGGTGCCGCGCTACATCGAGTTCCGCGATGTATTGCCGACCACCAACGTCGGCAAGATCCTGCGCCGTGAACTACGCGATGAAGAACTGAAAAAGCAGGGCTTGAAGAAGATCGCCTGATCCTCTGAATTTCGGGCGGCGTTACTGGCCTCCTCGCGGGTGAACCGGCGAAGAGGCCAGAGCGATCAGCGCAGTTTCTCCAGCATCTGGTAGTACCACATTCCCGCCGCCAGCAGTGGGTTGCCCAGCAAGTCTCCCATCGGCACGCGCACGTGCTTGCACTGGGCGAATGTGTCGAATTTCTCCAGCGTTCCGGTCAATGCTTCGGCCATGATCTCGCCCATGATGTGGCTGGTGGCGATGCCGTGCCCAGAGTAGCCCTGGCAGTACCACACATTGTCCGATAGCTTGCCCAGTTGCGGGATGCGATTGACCACGATGCCCATCGCGCAGCTCCACTGAAACTCGATCGGTATCCCCTTGAGCGCTGGGAAAGTGCGCTCGATGCAAGGGCGCAGTTCACCTTCGATATCCCGCGAGTCCTTGCCCGAGTAGTTGGCCCCGCCGCCGAACAACAGGCGCTTGTCGGCGGTCAGGCGATAATAGTCGAGCACGAAGCGGCAATCGTACACCGCCAGGTCCTGTGGGTTGATCTGTTGGGCCAGTTCACCCAGCGGCGCGGTGGTGACGATACCGCCCATGGCGGGGAAGATCTTGCCTTTGAGCTGGCGTTTCTCCAGCTTGTGGTAAACGTCACCCGCGAGCATCACCTGGCGTGCTTCGACCCGGCCGTGGGCGGTAACCACCGCCGGGCGTGGGCCGTGAACGATGTCCAGAACTTCGGAATTCTCGAAAATCAGCGCGCCCAAGCTGTGGGCCGCTCGGGCTTCGCCCAGGCACAGGTTGAGCGGGTGCAGATGCAGGTTGCGCATGTTCTTGAGTGCGCCGAGGTACAGCGGGCTCTGCAGATGCGCGGCCACCCCTTCGCGGTCGAGCAGTTGAATCTTGTCGCCCATGCCACGGCGTTCGGCCTCGGCCTGGAACTCGCGCAGTTCCTGCATGTGTGATGGTTTCATGGCAGCGTGCAGGTGCCCGCGCTTGAGGTCGCAATCGATGCCATAGCGCTCGACCCGCTGTTCGATGATCTGGTGCCCACGCCACCGCAGGTGCCAGATGAAATCATCGACCTCAGCGCCCAGGTGGTTGCGCATCTGCGTACGCATGGCCTCGTCACCTGACAAGCTGCCAGTAACCTGGCCGCCGTTGCGGCCACTGGCGCCCCAGCCTATACGGTTGGTTTCGATGATCGCCACCTTCAGGCCGCGCTCGGCCAATTCCACCGCAGTGGCGACGCCTGTGAAGCCACCGCCGATGATGGCCACATCGGCTTGCACCGTGCCCTTGAGCTGTGGGTATGCGCTGTGATCGTTCAGGGTGGCGCTGTAATAGGACGGCGCGCGCTGCGCCGGGCCTTTGTTCAATGCTGCGTTCATCGGTGTTCCTTGTTCTGAATGGGTAAGGCTCAGGCCTGGTGCAGGTACCAGCGCCAGTCCTGTTCGCTGACTTCGGCCATGAACTGTCGGTACTCGGCGCGCTTGACCTTCAGGTAGACGTCGAGAAAGCGCTCGCCCAGCGCTTCGCGTGCCCAGTGCGAGCGCTCCAGGGCGTCCAGCGCGGTCAGCCAGTCGGTAGGCAGGTGCTCGGTTGCCTGGGCATAACCGTTACCTTCGACCGGTGCACCTGGGTCCAGACGCTCGCGGATGCCGCGATGGCTGGCCGCCAGAATGGCGGCCGCGGCCAGGTATGGGTTGGCATCGGCGCCACAGATCCGGTGTTCGATGTGCCGGCTGCTGGCCGGGCCACCGGGCACGCGCAGGCTCACGGTGCGGTTGTCGACACCCCAGGTAGGTGCCAAAGGTGCGTAGCTATTGGCCTGGAAACGGCGAAACGAGTTGGCGTTGGGGCAGAACAGCAGCAGCGAGTCACGCAGGTGGCGGAGCATCCCGGCCACCGCTTGGCGCAGTAGGGGAGTGCCAGCTTTGTCTTGGCTGGCGAACAAGTTATTGCCAGCAGCGTCAGCCAGGCTCAGGTGCATGTGCATGCCAGTGCCTGCCAGGTGGGCGAACGGCTTGGCCATGAAGCAGGCCTGCATGCCGTGGGCATGGGCCACACCCTTGACCAGGCGCTTGTAGCGCACGGCCTGGTCCATCGCTTGCAGCGCATCGCCATGCTCCAGGGTGATCTCCACCTGGCCGGGTGCATATTCGGAAATTGCCGTGCGCGCAGGGATACCTTGGGCCTTGCATGCGGCATAGAGGTCGGCAAGAAACGGCTCGATCTGTTCCAGCTCGCGCAGGCCGTAAACCTGAGTATTGCGCGGGCGGCCGCCGTCGTTGTCCAGCGCCGGCTGCGGGTAGCCCTGGGCATCACGCTTCTGGTCGAGCAGGTAGAACTCCAGCTCGCAGGCCATCACTGGGTGATAACCGTCGGCCTTCAGCGCATCGATGGTGCGTAGCAGCACATGGCGAGGGTCGGCAACGCTGGCTGGCAGCCCTTCGCTGGGGTGCATGCTGACCTGTACCGCGGCGGTCGGCACCCGACGCCAGGGCAAGCGTACCAAGCTGCCAACCAGCGGGTAGGCGCGGCAGTCGATATCGCCCACATCCCAGACCAGCCCGGAATTTTCCACGTCGTCGCCATTTAGGGTCAGCCCCAGGATGGTGCTTGGCAGCGGCCGACCGCTCTGGTACACGGCGAGCAATTCGTCACGGTGCAACAGCTTGCCGCGGGGCACGCCGTTGGCGTCGAGGATGAACAGCTCGAACAGTTCGATATCGGGGTTTTCTGCCAGGAAACGGCTGGCGTGCTCTACAGGTGCAAAGTGCATGATGGTGTCGCTCACAGGCGCATGGGACCCGCGCAAGGGCGCGGTCCATTTGAGTCAAACGGCCAGGCTACGGCCGCATTGGGTCACAAAGGCGTGAGCGAGACATCTGGTGGGCGGGCGTGGCGGCAGTGCCACAAGGCCCAGAAGGCGAGAATCACATGGACCAGCGGATTTTCACCGGCGTGGGACCGGGCCTTCGTAAGCGAAGGGCGGGACGACGGTGGGGCGATGGTCTGGACGGGAATCATGCCCTTGATACTCACATGCGGCTCAAGGTTGATTAAAGCAGTGAATGGCAACCTTCACATCGGGCTTGGCTAAACATTCGCGCTGCCTGGGCGGGCTTTTTGTGGGGCCTTGTGCACGCAACTGCCAGGTTCACCTGTGCCGAACTCTTCGCCGCCAATACCTCTACCAGTGAGTGGACTCGATCAGAAAGCGCACAACCTTGTGCAAGGGGATTAGCGGCCAAAGGGCAGCTCCAGGCAGCAGAGCGCCGGTAAATCTGCCACAATCGCCGGACTTTCCGCATGCCGATCATGAAACAGCAGGCTCACCTGCATCACTAAAAAGCCCCATGACTGACCAAGCCATCGATAAACTGCTGCAAAACCTCGACCACGCCATGATCGCCGAGCGCCATCGCCTGCGCCGGCAATTGCATGAACTGCGCAAACGCCCCGACGAGGTCAAGCTGGCGCAGTGGGTGGAAAAGGTTCAGGCCTCCTGCGCCCAAGTCACCGCCCGCCAGCAAAGTGTGCCGACCATTCGCTACGACGACAGCCTGCCGATTGCCGCCAAGCGTGACGAGATCAAGAAGGCACTTTCGGAACATCAGGTCCTGGTGATCGCTGGCGAAACGGGTTCGGGCAAGACCACGCAGTTGCCCAAGATTTGCCTGGAACTGGGCCGCGGCAGCCATGGCCTGATCGCCCACACCCAACCCAGGCGCATCGCCGCGCGCAGTGTCGCTGCCCGGGTTGCCGAGGAGCTTGGTACGCCGCTGGGCGGGCTGGTCGGTTATCAGGTGCGATTCGAAGACCAGAGCGATGCCAACACCCTGGTCAAGCTGATGACCGACGGTATTCTGCTGGCCGAAACCCAGCACGACCGTTTTCTCGAGCGCTACGACACGATCATCGTCGACGAGGCCCACGAGCGCAGCCTGAACATCGATTTCCTGCTTGGCTACCTCAAGACCCTGCTGCACCGGCGCCCGGAGCTGAAGTTGATCATCACCTCGGCGACCATCGACCTGGAGCGCTTCTCCAAGCACTTCGACAATGCTCCGATCATCGAGGTGTCTGGGCGTACGTTCCCGGTGGACACCTGGTATCGGCCGTTGACCAGCGAGCAGGACGAGGAGGGCAACCAGGTCGAAGACGACCTCACAGTGGATCAGGCCATTCTTGCTTCGCTCGACGAGATCGCCCAGCACGAGCGCAGCGTCGGCAAGGGGCCTGGCGATGTGTTGGTATTCCTGCCGGGCGAGCGGGAAATCCGCGACGCGGCAGAAATTCTGCGTAAGGCGCAACTACGCCACACCGAGATTCTGCCGCTGTACGCGCGCTTGTCGCCAGCTGAACAGCAGCGGATCTTCCAGTCGCACAGCGGGCGCAGGGTGGTGCTGGCCACCAACGTGGCGGAAACTTCCTTGACCGTCCCCGGTATCCGTTACGTGATCGACAGCGGCACCGCCCGCATCAGCCGCTACAGTTACCGCGCCAAGGTCCAGCGCCTGCCCATCGAGGCGGTCTCGCAGGCCAGTGCCAACCAGCGCAAAGGCCGGTGCGGCCGAGTCGAGCCGGGGATCTGCATTCGCTTGTACAGCGAAGACGACTTCAACGGCCGGCCGGCTTTCACCGACCCCGAGATCCTGCGTACCAACCTGGCGGCGGTGATTTTGCAGATGCTGCACCTGCGCCTGGGCGCCATCGATGCCTTCCCATTCATCGAGCCGCCGGATGGCAAGGCGATCAGTGACGGTTTCAACCTGCTGCAGGAACTGTCGGCGGTCAATCGCGAGAACCAGCTGACGCCCATCGGCCGCCAGTTGGCGCGCCTGCCGATCGACCCACGGCTGGGCCGCATGCTGCTTGAAGGTGCGCGCCAGGGCAGCCTGCAGGAAGTGCTGATCGTGACCAGCGCACTGTCGGTGCAGGACCCTCGTGAGCGCCCGCCGGAGCGCCAGCAGGCGGCCGACCAGGCACATGCCCAGTGGAAGGACGCTGATACCGACTTCGCCGCGTTGGTCAACCTATGGCGCGGGTTCGAAGAGCAACGCCAGGCGCTGACCTCCAGCCCGCTGCGCAACTGGTGCCGCAAGCATTTCCTCAACTACCTGCGCCTGCGCGAGTGGCGCGATGCCCATCGGCAATTGTCGCTGATTTGCCGCGAGCTGCAGTTGCCGGTCAACAAGGAGCCTTCTGATTACCAGAAGGTACACAAGGCAATTCTTAGCGGGCTGCTCAGCCAGATCGGCCACAAGACCGAAGAGGGTGATTACCAGGGGGCTCGCCAGCGGCGCTTCTGGGTGCACCCCTCTTCTGGCATTGGCCGCAAGCGCCCGCAGTGGGTAATGGCCGCCGAGCTGGTGGAAACCACCAAGCTCTATGCGCGCATGGTGGCCAAGATCGAGCCTGACTGGATCGAGCCGTTGGCAACTCACTTGATCAAGAAGAACCACTTCGAGCCCCACTGGGAGAAAAAGCGCGGGCAGGTTGTGGCTTATGAGCAAATCACCCTGTATGGCCTGATCCTGGTGGGCCGCCGTCCGGTGCATTTTGGCCCGATCGACCCGGTCGCATCGCGTGAGATATTCATCCGTGAAGCCCTGGTTGGTGGTGAGATCCAATCGCGGGCCAAGTGCCTGGCTGCCAACAAGCGCTTGCTCGAAGAGCTCGACGAGCTGGAAGCCAAAGCCCGCCGGCGTGACATTCTGGCCGACGAAGAAACCCTGTACGCCTTCTACGAAGCCCGTCTGCCGGCTGAAATCCACCAGACCGCGACCTTCGATGCCTGGTACCGCATGAACAGCCAGAAGGACCCGAACCTGCTGATCATGCGCGAGGAAGACGTGCTGGCCCGCGAGGCCAGTGAAGTGACCGCCGCGCAGTACCCCGACAGCATGCAGGTCGGTGAGCTGCGCCTGCCGCTGAGCTATCACTTCGAGCCGGGTCACTCGCGTGATGGTGTGACCGTGCGGGTGCCGGCGCCACTGCTGCCAAGCCTGCCGGGCGAGCGCCTGGAATGGCTGGTGCCAGGGTTGCTGGAAGCCAAGTGCGTAGCGCTGGTGCGCAACCTGCCCAAGGCCCTGCGCAAGAACTTCGTGCCGGTGCCGGACTTCGTCAAAGCTTCGCTGGCGCGCATGAGCTTCGGCCAGGGGGCACTGCCACAGGCCTTGGGCCAGGAGCTGCTGCGCATGACCGGCGCACGTGTGCCCGATGAGGCCTGGGCCGAGTCGGTCAACCTGGTCGAAGGCCACCTGCGCATGAACATCGAGGTGGTCGATGGCCAGGGCAAATTCCTCGGCGAAGGCCGCGACCTTGCCGAGCTGACTGCGCGCTTTGCCGCAGCCAGCCAAGCTGCCTTGGCCGTGCCGCGCACCGAGAAGAGCGAGCAACCGGTGCAGGCCAAAGCCTTCAGTGAGGTCAAGCAGACCGCGCAGCAGAAGATCGCTGGCCTGTCGATGACGGTTTACCCAGCGTTGGTGGAAGAGAATGGCAGCGTACGTGAGGGGCGCTTCTCGACTCAGGCCGAAGCCGAGTTCCAGCACCGTCGTGCCCTGCAGCGCCTGTTGCTGCAACAGTTGGCCGAGCCTGCCAAGTTCCTGCGTGGCAAGCTGCCGGGGCTGACCGAGCTGGGGCTGCTGTACCGTGAGCTGGGCCGGGTCGAGGCGCTGGTCGAGGATATTCTGCTGGCGAGCCTGGACAGCTGCATCCTAGACGGTGAAGCGACGTTGCCGCGTGACGGCGCCGCCCTCGCCGGGCTGGCCGAGCGCAAGCGTGGCAGCTGGGCCGAGCACGCCGAGCGCCTGGCCCGGCAGACGCTGGAAGTGCTCAAACTGTGGCACGGCCTGCAGAAGCGCTTCAAGGGTAAGATCGACCTGAGCCAGGCGGTGGCGCTGAACGACATCAAACAACAGCTGGCCAATCTGGTCTACCCAGGCTTCGTGCGGGAAACCCCGGCTGCCTGGTTCAAGGAACTGCCGCGCTACCTCAAAGCTGTGGAGTTGCGCCTCGAGAAACTTGGCAGCCAAGTGCAGAAGGACCGGGTCTGGAGTGGTGAGTTGGCCAACCTGTGGGCGCAGTACAAGGCGCGGGCCGACAAGCATGCTCAGGAAGGCAAGCGCGATGAACAGTTGGCGTTGTACCGTTGGTTGCTCGAGGAGTACCGGGTATCGCTGTTTGCCCAGCAGTTGGGTACCAAGGTGCCGATTTCCGACAAAAGATTGAGCAAACAGTGGAGCCAGGTGGAAGGCTAACTTCCTTGATTTGTGGCACACTCCAGTGAATTTGGGGGCCGCTTTGCGGCCCATCGCGGACGAATCCGCTCCTGCAGTGAATAACAGCGTTCTGTAGGGGTGGCTCGATCGCGATCGAGGGCACAACTCTCGCCTCGAACCTGGTACTAAAGTGCCATTATTCTGTCATATTCCGAGCCAACGCCCCGTGGCGATGGCCTTTGAGCAGAGGATCGATCGTGCATAACGTCGTCATCAGCGGCACCGGCCTGTATACCCCGGCCCAGAGCATTTCCAACGAAGAACTGGTGGCCTCTTTCAATGCCTGGTCAGCGCAATACAACCAGGCCAACGCCGCCGCCATCGAGCGTGGCGAGGTGGAAGCAGCGCCGGTTTCCGACGCTGCCTTCATCGAGAAGGCCTCGGGCATCAAAAGCCGTTTCGTTATGGACAAGGCCGGTATCCTCGACCCGCAGCGCATGAAACCGCGCCTGCCTGAGCGCGCCAACGACGAGCAGTCGATCCTTTGTGAAATGGCTGTGGCCGCTGCGCGCCAGGCCCTGGAGCGCGCTGGCCGTACTGCGGCGGATGTCGATGGGGTAATCGTCGCCTGCTCCAACCTGCAGCGCCCTTACCCGGCCATCGCCATCGAAGTGCAGCAAGCGCTGGGCATCGAGGGTTTTGCCTTCGACATGAACGTGGCCTGCTCGTCGGCCACGTTCGGTATCCAGACCGCTGCCAACAGTGTGCAGTTGGGCCAGGCACGGGCGCTGCTGGTGGTCAGCCCGGAGATCTGCACCGGGCACCTGAACTTCCGCGACCGCGACAGCCACTTTATCTTCGGTGATGCCGCCACGGCGGTGCTGGTCGAGCGCGCCGACAAGGCCACATCCGCGCATCAATTCGACATTCTGGGCACCAAGCTGCAGACCGCCTTCTCGAACAACATCCGCAACAATTTCGGCTTCCTCAACCGTGCGGCTGAAGAGGGGGTGGGTGCGCCGGACAAATTATTCGTGCAGGAGGGGCGTAAGGTATTCCGGGAAGTCTGCCCGATGGTCGCTGAGCTGATCGGCAAGCACCTGAGTGAAAACGACCTGCAGCCTTCCGATGTCAAGCGCTTCTGGCTGCACCAGGCCAACCTGAGCATGAACCACCTGATCGTCAAGAAACTGCTGGGGCGCGAGGTGAGCGAAGACGAGGCACCGGTCATTCTCGATCGATATGCCAACACCAGCTCGGCAGGTTCGGTGATCGCCTTCCATCTGTACCAGGATGACTTGGCCGAAGGGTCATTGGGGGTACTGAGTTCGTTCGGCGCGGGTTATTCGATCGGTAGCGTGATTCTGCGCAAGCGCTGAGCTACCCAAGCAGGGGCCGCCAAAGCGGCCCCTTTTTTGTGGGCGAAAAAAAGCGGAAAACACCGGATGGGGTCGGTGTTTTCCGCTTGAGCGTGGAGCAAAGCGTATGCAGCTTAGAACTTGGCTTCCAGATCTACCTGCAGGGTGTCTACGTCAGCATTGCTGTTGGGCAGGTTGGAGTAGTCGGTCTTGGCCATCAGGTAGGCTGCGCCAAGGCTGAAGTTCTTGTCGATTTCGTAACCGACTTTGAACTTGTGACCACGTGAACCGGTGAAGCCGTTACCGAAGTCAGAGTCGGTGAACAGGCTGACCACGCCGTTGCGCTGCACGTCGCGGTAGTTGTAGTCCAGGCTCCAGGCGCCAATTTTCGATTTCAAACCGGCCAGCCAGGCGGTATCCATGCCGTCCGTGCTTTCGGTGTTCTTGACGTACTGGCCATAAGCCGACAGCGGAATGGCGAAGCCGGTGAAATCGATTTGGCCGAAGCCCTCGACCAGGTTGAATTCGTCGGTGGTGTTGCCCAGCGAGCGCAGCGCAGCCGAGGCCTTGTCATTGTCGTAGCCGTAGAGGCTGGCGCCGACGGTGACCTTGACGGTATCGGCGGCGTTGAATTTGGTGCCAAGTTGGGCAGCGTAAAGCTGGGCATCGTGCTTGAACTGCACGCCGTCGCCGTCGACATTGTCCTTGAGGTTGTAGTGGCCGATGCTGCCGAACACTTCAGCAGGGCCGGCATTGGTTTTGTAGGTGAGCGCAACGCCTTCTGGGTTGATGTCGCTGTCCCAGATAATGTCGCCCATGCTCACCCAGGGCTGGTTCATCTTGCCGCCGATCACGTGCAGGTTCGGCACAGCGGTCGGGTGCCAGTCGAGGTAGGCCAAATCGACCCACAGCGACTTCTTCTCGAAGTAGTTATCCAGGCTTTGGTTGGTCGATCGGGCATCGGCGCTGCTGCCGGTGGCCACACGCACGCCAGCGTCGACTTGCGGGTTGATCTCACTGTAGAAGCCAACGCGGGCACGAACACGCTCTCGGTCCTGGTTGCCACTGCGCGAAATAGGGTTGTCGACGTTGACGTCCTCGTAACGCAGGCGCACATCACCCTTGATCTGAGTCTTTGCGGCCCAGGCCACTTTTTGTTCGAAAGCGCTCATACGGTCGGATTGGGCTTTCTGGTCGGCCTTTTCCTTGGTCTCCTTTGCCAGGTCGCCTTGCAGCTCGTTGTACTGCGCCTGGTTGATCGAGCCATTGGCGCGGAGCATTTCGAGCAGCTTGGCGTCGACAGCTGCACTGGCCGAAGTACTCATAGCCAGCATCATGCCGGTGAGGCTCACTCCGGTAAGTGTGGAAACAAGACGCATAAGGTTCTCCCTACTGAAAATATTCGGGGAGGCTCAGCGCCCACCCCCGTGTTGGCATGTCTTCGGAAAGGGCCTGGCTAGACAGGTTCTAGGGTTCCGGAAAACAGGCGCAAGTATTGCGGGGGGGCATTACAGATTGATGTCTTATTAATGGCACTGCGGTTAAGTAAGCGAAAGCGTAGGGACAAAGGGCCGATCATCGTTTGAGCGATGGGCCCTTGTTCGTCGATACTGATGGCCTTCAATAGCGAGTCGAACACGTGACCAGTCTCTACAGCCTTGCCCATCTGCGTGACCTGCCAGCGGCGACCTGGGATGCCTTGGTTCCGCCGGGCCATCCATTTTTGCGTCATGGCTTTCTCAGTGCCCTGGAAGACAGCGCCAGTGTGGCGCCCAGCACTGGCTGGGCAGCCGAACACTTGGTGCTCGAGCGCGATGGGCAGGTGCGGGCGTTGCTACCGGCCTATCGCAAGTGGCACTCCTACGGCGAGTACGTGTTCGATCACGGCTGGGCCGACGCTTGCGAGCGCGCCGGCATCGCCTATTACCCCAAGCTGCTGGGGGCGGTACCGTTCAGCCCGGTCAGCGGCCCGCGCTTACTGGCGCCCGACCCTGCCGATGCACTACTGGTATTGCAGGCATTACCGCAGTACCTGGACAAGGCCGGGTTGTCGGGTGCGCACATCAATTTCACTGAGCCGCAGCTCGATGCACAGATGGCGGGCCAGCCGGGCTGGATGGAGCGCCTGGGCTGTCAGTTCCATTGGCGTAATCAGGGTTATCGCGACTTTCAGGATTTTCTCGACAACTTAAGCTCTCGCAAGCGCAAGCAGATGCGCAAGGAGCGTGAGCAGGTGGCGGGGCAGGGTATCGATTTTCGCTGGTACCGCGGCGATGAGCTGGCCGAGGCGCAATGGGATTTTGTCTTCCTCTGCTATGCCAATACGTACGCAGTACGCGGGCGCGCACCGTACCTGACCCGGGCGTTTTTCAGCCTGTTGGCCGAGCGCATGCCCGAAGCGGTGAGGGTGGTGATGGCGCGCCAAGGCGGACGCGATGTGGCGATGGCCTTGAGTCTGGTCGGTGGCGATAGCCTGTTCGGCCGTTATTGGGGTTGCCTGGATGAATTCGACCGCCTGCATTTTGAAACCTGCCTTTACCAGGGCATGGACTTCGCCATTGCCGAAGGCTTGCAACGTTTCGATGCCGGGGCGCAGGGTGAGCACAAGCTGATCCGTGGCTTCGAGCCGGTTTTGACGCGGTCTTGGCATTACCTGCTACATCCGGGGTTGAAGCGGGCGGTAGAGGATTTTCTGCGGCAGGAGCGAGCAGGGGTGAGGGGGTATGCCGAAGAAGCCAGGGAGATGTTGCCCTACCGCAAGGGTTGAGTTCCTTGGCGCTTGGGCTGGCGCCTTCGCGGGTGAACCCGCTCCTGCACAGGGTGAACATGCAGGCGCGAGTTCCCCCGCAAAAGGGCCAGCACCGGTTCAGTCGACCCCGACAAAGCCACCGGTCTGGTGATGCCACAAGCGGGCATACAACCCCCGCTGTTGCAGCAGCTCGCTGTGGCTGCCAATCTCGACGATCCGCCCTTTGTCCAGCACCACCAGGCGGTCCATGCGAGCGATGGTCGAAAGCCGGTGAGCGATGGCGATCACCGTCTTACCTTGCATCAGGGTTTCCAGGCTTTCCTGGATGGCCGCTTCGACCTCCGAGTCCAGCGCCGAGGTAGCTTCGTCCATGATCAGAAGCGGTGCATTTTTCAACAGTACCCGGGCAATCGCGATGCGTTG
Organism: Pseudomonas sp. 51_B; assembly: GCF_017491595.1. Taxonomy (NCBI): domain Bacteria; kingdom Pseudomonadati; phylum Pseudomonadota; class Gammaproteobacteria; order Pseudomonadales; family Pseudomonadaceae; genus Pseudomonas; species Pseudomonas sp. 51_B. Next base: position 27,427 of record NZ_JAFGYW010000003.1, on the reverse strand, counting down.
GCGTTGACCGCCTGAAAGTTTCACCCCCCGCTCGCCGACATGGGCATCGAACCCTGTGCGGCCTTGGGCGTCCGACAGCTGTGGGATGAATTCGTCGGCACGCGCCCGGCGCACGGCCTCCTGCAGCGCAGCTTCACTGGCGCCGGGCCGGCCATACAGCAGGTTGTCGCGGATCGAGCGGTGCAGCAGCGAAGTGTCCTGGGTAATCATGCCGATCTGTGCGCGCAGGCTGGCCTGGCTGACCTGGGCAATGTCCTGGCCGTCGATCAGGATGCGACCACCCTGCACGTCATACAGACGAAGCAGCAGGTTGACCAAAGTCGATTTGCCGGCCCCGGACGGGCCGATCAGGCCGATTTTCTCCCCTGGTCGGATGTCCAGGTTGAGCCCGTCGATCACATTGGCGGCCTTGCCGTAATGAAAGTCCACATCGTCGAAACGCACGGCGCCACGCGTGACTTTCAGGGGCGGTGCATTGGGCTTGTCGGTGACGGTGACAGGCTGGGCGATGGTCTGCAGACCGTCCTGGACCATACCGATGTTCTCGAAGATGCCGTTGACCACCCACATGATCCAGCCCGACATGTTGACGATGCGAATCACCAGCCCCGTCGCCAGGGCGATGGCACCGACGGTGATCAGCGACTGGCTCCACAGCCACAGCGCCAGGCCCGTTGTGCTCACCACCAGCAGGCCGTTGAGGCTGGTGATGACCACGTCCATGCTGGTCACCACGCGCGACGCCAGTTGAGTTTTTTCGGTCTGTTCTCGGATCGCTTCGCGGGCGTACTGCTGTTCGTAATCAGTGTGGGCAAACAGCTTGAGGGTAGCGATGTTGGTATAGCCATCGACGATGCGCCCCATCAGCTTGGAACGGGCATCGGAGGAAATCACCGAGCGCTCCTTGACCCGTGGCACGAAGTAATAAAGCGCGGCGATGTAGCCGAAGATCCACACCAGCAGCGGTAGCATCAAACGCCAGTCGGCCTCTGCGAACAGTACCAGCGAGGTGATCGCATAGATCAGCACATGCCAAAGTGCATCCACCGCCTGCACGGCAGAATCGCGCAGCGAGTTACCGGTCTGCATGATGCGCTGGGCGATGCGCCCGGCGAAGTCGCTCTGGAAGAAGTTAAGGCTCTGTTTGAGCACATAGGTATGGTTTTGCCAGCGAATCAGGCTGGTCATGCCGGGGTTGATGGTCTGGTGTACCAGAAGGTCATGCAGCCCGAAAAACACCGGTCGCAACACAAGGATCACCACCAGCATCCAGATCAGCTCGCCGCTGTGCTCGCTGAAGAAGTTTGCATTGGGTGTGCCCTGGGCCAGGTCGATGATGCGGCTCAGGTAGCTGAACATCGCCACCTCGATCAGCGAGGCGAAAAGGCCTACCACCAGCAGCGCGAGAAAGCTCGGCCACACTTGGCGCAGGTAGTACATGTAGAACGGCCAGACCTGGCCGGGTGGCGACTCGCTGGGCGCGTCGCGGAAAATATCGATCAGTTGCTCGAAGCGGCGGTACAGCATGGGTGACTAGACTCCTGTGCTACCCGACCCGGAAGGTTTCACGTCCCTGTGAAACCGGCAGTCAGTCGATGCGTTTGGCGGACTTGATGAACACCGGGTCGTTCGGCACATCACGCATGCCTTTCTTGACGGTGGTTGGCGAATTGACGATCTGGTCGACCACTTCCATGCCTTTGGTCACTTTGCCGAACACCGCGTAACCGGCGTCGCGGCCTGGGTTGAGGAAATCATTGTCGGCCACGTTGATGAAGAACTGGCTGGTGGCCGAATTCGGGTTGGAGGTGCGGGCCATGGCCAAGGTGCCGCGCGTGTTCTGCAGGCCGTTGCTAGCCTCGTTCTTGATGGGATCTTGGGTGTTCTTCTGCACCAATTGCTCGGTGAAACCGCCGCCCTGGACCATGAAGCCTGGGATCACGCGGTGGAAGATGGTGTTGTTGTAAAAGCCGCTATCGACATAGCTGAGGAAGTTCTTGGTGCTGACTGGCGCCTTTTCGGCGTTCAGCTCGATTTCGACCTGGCCGAAGCTGGTGTCCAGCAGTACGTGCGGTGTCTTGTCGGAGGCCATCACGCCGGTGGCGAAAGCGACGGAGCAGGCGGTGAGCAGAAGTTTTTTCAGCATGGGCTCAATGATCCTTGAGAGGTGGAAGCGGCTGCGAGAAATTGCAGCAGGGTCTGGTTGAAGACCTCGGGTTGGTCAAGGGGCGTAGCGTGCCGGGAATCGTCGATGACCACCAGCCTGGCGTGAGGCATCAAAGCGACGTAACGCTCCTTCAGTTGTATCGGGGTGTAATCGTGGTCGGCCGCAATCACCAGTGTCGGACAGCGGATTTCACCGATACGTTCCTGCACCCCCCAATCGACGATGGCGTCGAAACTCTTGAGGTAGGCGTATTTGTCGTTGCGCGCCCAGCGTTGCGCCATCTTGTGCCGAAGGTCCGCCTGGCCCGGTTTTGGAAATAGCCGGGCGGCCAGGCCTTGGCCGACGGTTTCGACACTGAGGATGCGCGCCAGGCTCCAGCGCTTGAGCCACCATAGCCAGTCGCTACGGGTGCGGCGTTTGACTTCGGGGGCGCTGTTGACGATACACAGGCTGCGCAGCCACTGTGGGTGATCGACCGCGAACTGGAACCCGACCATCCCGCCCATCGATAAACCCACAAAATGGACTGGGCCGGTGCCCAGGTGTTCGAGCAGCGCCAGCAGATCTGCGCTGAAAGTGGCTATTTGGTAACCGTCACGGGGCTTGTCAGACCGCCCGTGGCCGCGGATGTCCATCACTATCACCCGGTAGTGCGGGCTCAATGCCGGTATCTGCAGCTCCCAGTCCTGGCTGCTGGAGCCCAGGCCGTGCAGCAGCACCAGAGGTTCGCCCTGGCCATATTCCTGATAATGCAGCGAGCAGCCTTGATGTTCGAAATAGGCCATGGGCGCGGTCCTCTCAAGCTTGTGGGGGCGCTGCGAAGGGCACGTCCAGTGGCGCGGTATCGAAATTGCGCAGCAGGTCGATAAGAATCTGCGTAGCCGGGCCCAGGGTCTTTTCTTTGCTCGAATAAAGGTAGAACAGTGGGTGACGGCTGCCACCCTGATCCAGCGGCAGAGGCTTGAGCACGCCATCGCGCAGTTCGCGTTCGATCATGTGCCGTGGCAGCCAGGCAAAACCCAGGCCGCTGCTGACGAACGTGGTGGCGGTGCCCAGGCTGCCGACCGTCCAACGCTGCTCGGCGCCGAGCCAGCCGACGTCGCGCGGTTGGGCGCGGCCGGAGTCGCGGATCACCACCTGCAACTGGCTTTCCAGGTCCTGAAAGGTGATTTCCCTGCCTAGGCGGTGCAGGCTGTGTTCGGGGTGCGCGACGGCGACGAACTCCACCGAGCTCAGTTCGGTGCCCAGGTAGCCGCCGATGCTGTAGCTGCTGATGGCAAGGTCGGCGATGCCTTCATGCATCACTTCCTCCACACCCGACAGTACTTCTTCACGCAGGCGCACCCGGCAACCGCGGCTTTGCGGCATGAACGCGGCCAAGGCGCGCACCAGGCGAGCACTGGGGTAGGCCGCATCGACCACCAGGCGTACTTCGGCTTCCCAGCCTTGTTCCATATGATGCGCAAGGTCTTCCAGCTGGCTGGCTTGCTTGACCAGGTGCCGTGACCGGCGCAGGAGCACGTTGCCGGCTTCGGTCAAGACCGCTTTGCGGCCATCGATGCGTAGCAGCGGCACGCCCAGTTGCTCCTGCATGCGCGCCACGGTGTAGCTGACCGAAGACTGCGAGCGGTGCAAGGCTTCGGCGGCCTGGGCAAACCCGCCATGGTCGACCACTGCCTGCAGGGTTCGCCATTGATCCAGGGTCACGCGTGGCGCTTTCATGTTTCGCTCCTGTTGGCCTAAGCTGCGCTCAAACAAGGAGAGCGCCCATGAACAAATGTTGTGTGGCAATACTGATGTGCCTGCCCTTAACTGCCGTGGCTTACCCCATTGACGTGGAAAAGTCCGTGGACGGTGTCAAGCTGGATTACACCACTTACGACACCGCCTACGATATTGGCTCAATCACGCTGAACAACTATGGGCAAGTGCCGGCCGCCTGCAAGGTCACCTTCCGCAATGGGCCAGAAGCGCCCAGGGTGCGCAGGGTCAACGTGGCGGCGGGTAAAAGCGTCGATGTGACGGCCAATTTCAATCGGCAGATCATCAAGCTGCGCATCGCGCTGGACTGCAAAGCGCAATAAAACTGATTAATCGATAGATTAAACCCACTTTTTACGCTTTTTTATCGATAGGTCAACCCTTAATCTCACCTCCATCGAATCGCACCCCTTTCTGCCGATGGAGGCAACCCCATGTCCCGCGTACTGATCATCGAAAGCAGCGCCCGCCAGCAAGATTCCGTTTCCCGCCAGCTGACCCGTGATTTCATCCAGCAGTGGCAAGCGGCGCATCCGGCCGACACGATCAGCGTACGTGACCTTGCCGTGAACCCGGTGCCTCACCTGGATGCCGATCTGCTCGGTGGCTGGATGAAACCTGAAGACCAGCGCAGCGCTGGCGAACTTCAGGCCCTGGCCCGCTCCAACGAGCTGACCGATGAAGTGCTGGCGGCCGACGTACTGGTGTTGGCTGCACCGATGTACAACTTCACCATCCCCAGCACCCTGAAAGCCTGGCTAGACCATGTGCTGCGCGCAGGCATCACGTTCAAGTACACCCCCACCGGCCCGCAAGGCTTGCTCACCGGCAAGCGCGCCATCGTACTGACCGCCCGCGGCGGCATCCACGCCGGCGCCGCCAGTGACCATCAGGAACCTTACCTGCGCCAGGTCATGGGGTTCATTGGTATCCATGATGTCGATTTCGTACACGCCGAGGGGCTGAACATGAGCGGCGAGTTCCACGAAAAAGGTCTGAATCAGGCCAAGGCCAAGCTGGCCGCTGTGGCCTGAGGTTCACCGAATTCCCAACCCTGACACCTGTTTTTGCTCCTTTGGGTGTACCTGCCCGGCCTGATGGCCGGGCTTTTTTTGTCCGGGACTTTGCGGTTACCTGTACCGGCGGTTTCGCGGGTGAACGCGCCCCCACAATCCCCATGGTTGAACTCACTTGCCGCAACCCGCTAAGGTCGCCGCCTTGATTCACGAGAGAAAATCATGGGCTACCTGATAATCGTCGCGCTGATCCAGGCGTTTTCCTTCAGCCTGATCGGCGAGTACCTGGCCGGGCACGTCGATAGCTATTTCGCCGTGCTCGCGCGCGTGGTACTGGCAGGCTTGGTGTTCCTGCCTTTGACCCGCTGGCGCAAAGTCGAACCGCGTTTCCTGCGTTCAATGCTGCTTATCGGCGCGCTGCAATACGGCATCACTTATGTGTGCCTGTACTTGAGCTTCCGGGTGCTGAGCGTGCCTGAGGTACTGCTGTTCACCATTCTCACACCCTTGCACGTGACGCTGATCGAAGACGCACTTAACCGGCGCTTCAATCCGTGGGCGCTGCTGGCGGCCATGGTGGCCGTGGCAGGGGCCGGGATAATCCGCTTCGACAGCATCAGCGGTGATTTCTTCATTGGCTTCTTGTTGCTGCAACTGGCCAACTTCACCTATGCCGCAGGCCAGGTGCTGTACCGTCACTTGGTCGCTCGCAACCCTAGCGACCTGCCGCATTACAAGCGTTTCGGCTACTTCTACCTAGGCGCGCTGCTGGTGGCTTTGCCGGCGTTCGTGCTGTTCGGTAATGCCCAGCACCTGCCGAGCACCGATGTGCAATGGCTGGTACTGCTGTTCCTCGGCCTGTGCCCGACGGCCTTGGGCCTTTACTGGTGGAACAAGGGCGCGTGCCTGGTTTCCGGCGCTACGCTGGCGGTGATGAACAACCTGCATGTGCCAGTGGGGCTGCTCTTGAACCTGCTGATCTGGAACCGTGACGAGCCGCTAGGGCGCTTGTTCCTGGGGGGCGCGATCATTCTTGCCTCGGTATGGCTCAGCCGCCTGGGTAATCGCGCGCAGGCGCCGGTGACCGAAAAGGCCTGATATGCATACCATTTTGGTCATCGTCGCACCGATCTTTGCCCTGATCCTGGTCGGCTTCATTTGCCGCAAGGGCAACAAACTGGGCGAGAAGGCTGCGGCCGAGATCAACAAGATGGTGGTGTGGCTGTGCCTGCCTGCGTTGCTGTTCAAGGTTACAGCCACGGCGATCTGGAGCGAGATCTGGCAACCGGGGTTCATCGTCGCATTCGGCGGCGGTGCCGTGGCCATGTTCATCGTGACCCTGGCCTGGCGGCTTTACCGCGGCCATGGGCTCGTGGCCGCGAGTATCGACGGGCTCAGCGCCGGATACGCCAACACCGGCTACATCGGTATTCCTTTATGCCTGTTGCTGTTCGGCCAGCCAGGGCTGCAGCCCGCGCTGATTTCCTCGCTGATTGTGGTCTGTCTGGTGTTCGCGCTTTCCCTGATGTTGATCGAGATCGGTCTGCAACAAGAACGGCGGATTGGCCGTGCGATGCTGCTGGTGAGCAAGGCGCTGGCGAAGAACCCGTTAGTGATCGCACCGCTGGGGGGTGCGGTTTGGGCCATGAGCGGGCTGGGCTTGGCCGAGCCGGTACTGCATTTTCTCGACATGCTGGCATTGGCCACCACGCCTTGCGCGTTGATCTCGTTGGGGGCGTTTCTGGCAGAGAAACGCCCTGAGACCACAGCCAGCCCGTGGCCACTGGTGGGCCTGAAACTGATCGGCCAGCCGGCGCTGACCTGGGTGCTGGCGTTCAAAGTGTTCAGCCTGCCCACCATGTGGGCGGCTTCGGCGGTATTGCTCGCCGCGCTACCGACGGGCACAGGCCCGTTCATGCTGGCCGAGTACTACAACCGCGAGGCAGGGCTGATTTCGCGCACTATTCTGTGGTCGACCGTGGTGTCGTTGGCGAGCTTGACCGGCTTGTTGTACCTGTTGGGGTATGCGGGCTGAGGGGCTCTGGGCGGGTCGAACCCGCTCCTGCGGTCATCCATAGGTGCGGGTAAGCTTCGACTGACTGCCAAACAGCCCCGATGACCTCAAACCTCGCTCAGGTCTTCCAAGCGCTGGGAAATCGGCTCTTGCCCAACTCGCCCAGCCAAGCCTGTGCGCATGTCATTACCACTGGGCTGCTGATACAGACTCAACCCAAACTCCGGCAGCACCGCCAGCAGGTAATCGAAGATATCCCCCTGAATCCGCTCGTAATCGGCCCACACCGTGGTGGTGGTGAAGCAGTAGATCTCCAGCGGCACGCCTTCGGCGGTCGTCTGCATCTGGCGCACCATGCAGGTCATGTTCGGGTGTACGTCGGGGTGGTTACGCAAGTACGCCAGGGCAAATGCGCGGAAGGTGCCGATATTGGTCAGCTTGCGTCGGTTGGCCGAAAGCTCCGCCACGGGCCCCAGCGCCTCGTTCCAGGCCAGCAGTTCCTGGCGCTTGCCGGCCAGGTAGTCGCCGAGCAGGCTCACCTGGCTCAGGCGTTGTTCTTCTTCGCGGGTCAGAAAGCGTACCCCTGCGGCGTCGATGAACAGGCTGCGCTTGATGCGTCGCCCACCGGACTGTTGCATGCCGCGGTAGTTGCGAAACGACTCGCTCATCAGGCGCCAGGTAGGGATCGAGACGATGGTCTTGTCGAAGTTCTGCACCTTCACCGTATGCAAAGTGATATCCACCACATCGCCATCGGCGCCGACCTGGGGCATTTCGATCCAGTCGCCCACGTGCAGCATGTCGTTGCTGGTCAGCTGCACACTGGCGACGAACGAGAGCAGCGTGTCCTTGTAGACCAACAGCAGCACGGCCGACATTGCACCCAGGCCAGACAGCAGCAACAACGGCGAGCGGTCGATCAGGGTGGCGACGATGACGATGGAGGCGAAGATCCACAGCATCATCTTGGCCAGTTGCACATAACCCTTGATCGAGCGGGTGCGGGCATGTTCGGTGCGGGCGTAGATGTCCAGCAGGGCATCGAGCAAGCACGACAAAGCCATGGTCATGAACAGCAGGGTGAATGCCAGTGCCAGGTTGCCGAGAAAATGCTGGGCGGTATCGGAAAGCTCCGGTACCAGCTTGAGGCCGAACTGGATCACCAGCGAAGGCGTGATCTGGGCCAGGCGGTGAAATACCTTGTTATGGCGCAGATCGTCGAGCCATCGCAGCGCTACCTGGCGAGCCAGCAGGCGTGCGCCGTGCAGTACCAGAAAGCGTGCCAGGCGGCCAAGTACCAGAGAAATCACCAGCAGCACGGCCAGGCCAATGGCGGCGTGCAGCAAAGGATGTTGATCGAGCGTGCCCCACAGATCGAGGCTGTCACGCCAGATGCGTTGGATGTCCATAAACTTCTAAACCTGTCTATTGCAGTGAAACGAGGGGCCATTAGAGCGCGGAAGCCGACAAAGTTGCCAAAAGAAATTCGGCTAAGGCGGCAGAAAACGTTACCCTATGCAACTGAATTTCCCGCACTTGCCTGAGGTTACCTCCGTGTTCTCCCAATTCGCCCTGCACGAACGCCTGCTTAAAGCCGTGGCCGAGCTTAAATTTGTCGAGCCGACCCCGGTGCAGGCGGCGGCCATTCCTCTGGCCCTGCAAGGGCGCGACCTGCGCGTCACTGCGCAGACTGGCAGCGGCAAGACCGCAGCATTCGTACTGCCGCTGCTCAACCGCCTGGTGGACCTCAAAGGCGGGCGCGTCGAGATCCGCTCGCTGATTCTGCTGCCGACCCGCGAGCTGGCCCAGCAGACCCTCAAGCAGGTTCAGCTGTTCTCCCAGTTCACCTACATCAAGTCGGGCTTGGTTACCGGCGGTGAAGACTTCAAGGAACAGGCTGCCATGCTGCGCAAGGTGCCCGACGTGCTGATCGGCACCCCGGGCCGGCTGCTCGAGCACCTCAATGCCGGTAACCTTGACCTGTCCCATGTGCAGGTAATGATCCTCGACGAAGCCGACCGTATGCTCGACATGGGCTTCGCCGAAGACATGGAGCGCCTGTGCAAAGAGTGCGAGAACCGCGAGCAGACCCTGCTGTTCTCCGCGACCACCGGTGGTGCTGCGTTGCGCGACATCATCGGCAAGGTGCTCAAAGACCCTGAGCACCTGATGCTCAACAGTGTCTCGCAACTGGCTGAAGGTACTCGTCAGCAGATCATCACCGCCGACCATGACCAGCACAAAGAGCAGATCGTGCAGTGGCTGCTGGCCAACGAAACCTTCGACAAGGCGATCATCTTCACCAACACCCGGGCTTTGGCCGACCGCATCTATGGCCACTTGGTGGCCAAGGACGTCAAAGCTTTCGTGCTGCATGGCGAGAAGGATCAGAAGGATCGCAAGCTGGCCATCGAACGCTTCAAGCAGGGTAGCTCCAAGGTGCTGGTGGCCACCGACGTGGCGGCCCGTGGCCTGGATATCGACGGCCTGGACCTGGTGATCAACTTCGACATGCCGCGCAGCGGCGACGAGTACGTGCACCGTGTGGGCCGTACCGGCCGTGCCGGTGGCGAAGGCCTGGCCATCTCGCTGATCACCCACAATGATTGGAACTTGATGTCCAGCATCGAGCGCTACCTCAAGCAGCAGTTCGAGCGCCGGGTCATCAAGGAAGTGAAGGGCACCTATAACGGGCCTAAGAAGGTCAAGGCTTCGGGTAAGGCAGCCGGCACCAAGAAGAAAAAGGTCGAGAAGAAGTCTGGCGAGAAAAAAGCCGCTGCCAAGCGCAAGCCGACTGCCAAGCCTCGTGCTAACGCACCCTTGGCAAGCGCTGACGGCCTCGCGCCGCTGAAAAAGCGCAAGCCTGCGGCTGACTAAGGGTTCAGCATTGTCCGGCATCCTCGTAGCGCGGCACTGCGAGGATGCCAAAAGAGACAGTTACGCTTTTTTCTCTGCTTTTTTTAGCTCTTCGATGCGCTTGTCGATCAATTGGCATTTGTCGGGCAAGTCTTTGCTCGCCGTCCCAAGCTCCATCCCCTGGAGTTCGTCATTGATCTGCTTGGCTTTCTGCGGGTTCTGTTCGGTCAAGTGGCTGACCAACCCAGCGAGCTCTTCGCGTTTTTGTGTCGCCTGCTCGGGCGTGCAGGCCCAGGCGGGCAGTGCGCAGCACAAAGCGCTTGCACAGGCGATGTTCAGCAGCGGTTTCATGCCTATACCTCCGACGAGTGTGATGCCCGGTGGAGGCGCCTGGGTGAAATTAGGTTCAGTAGCAACGACCGACGGTTTCTTGGGAGGTGCTTTTCGACAGGCAGTCGTCCCTTTCACCATCGCCAGTGCCGAGTAGGCGCACAGTGCTCAAGAGCACTGCCATATCCGGCACCTGCGTAACCCCAAGCTTTTCTGAACACTCATGCCTGGCTACAGGTCCCAAGCTGTGCACCCTTTCGTCCACAGCAGGAGGCCATTTCCATGAGCAGCACCTATGACTGGGACCTGATCGAGCGGTTGTTGCACGAAGTGCAGAACGGCGCCGGTCAAAGCTTCACCCCGCGCCCTTATGCCGAGCAGCATGCCGCAGCGCTGGCTGCCAAGGGGCAGGCGGTGAGTGATCTGGATCACCTCAAAACGCGCGCTTGCCAATATGAGAAGTTGTTGTTCGAGCGTGGCTATATCGAAAGCCGGCCGCAGGAGGAGGGCGGCAATGGCGAGAATTTCGTGCTGACCGCACGGGGCTCGCGACTCTTGAGCCTGATCGACAGCAGTATCCCTGGCTTCGAGCACCCACGGCAGGTGTTGGACGATCAGGCCGATGCGCTCGAAGTCGCAACCTTCGACCATGTGGCGTCGAAGGCACAAATAGCCGGGGGCGCCATCTAGGGCTGGCCAGAAGGGCGGCGGTACCAGGATAATCGCCAGTTCTTACCGACATTGCCGAGCCGCCGCCCATGCCAGCATCTGACCTGAAGGCCCGCCCATGAGCGCGGCCCGTAAGAACCCTGACGCCTTTGCCTTCCAGGTAATGCTGGGCCTATGCCTGATTTGGGGTTGCCAACAAGTGCTGATCAAAACGGCGGCCGTCGATATCGCCCCGGTGATGCAGGCTGCCCTGCGCAACGGCATTGCGGGGGTTCTGGTTGGCCTGATGATGTGCTGGCGCGGCGGCTGGGAGCAGGTAGGCCGTACTTGGCGCGGTGGCCTGTTGGCCGGTGGCTTGTTCGGCTTGGAGTTTCTGTTCATCGCCGAGGGTCTGAAGCTGACATCGGCAGCACATATGTCGGTCTTCCTGTATACCGCACCCGTCTTCACGGCGTTGGGCTTGCACTTCATGTTGCCGAGCGAACGATTGCGCCTGTTGCAGTGGCTGGGCATCCTGCTGGCGTTTGCCGGCATCGCGATGGCCTTTGCCGGCGGCATGTCATTCACCCAGATGGATGGGCGCACGCTGCTTGGCGATGCTTTGGGAGTCCTTGCCGGGCTGGCCTGGGGCGCCACTACCGTGGTGGTACGGGGCTCACGGCTTTCAGAGGCCCCGGCAACCCTGACGTTGTTCTACCAATTGGCGGTGGGTTTTGCCGGGTTATTGCTGATCGCTTTGGTCAGTGGGCAGATTGAGGATGTGACACTGACCCCGCTGGCAGTGGGTAGCGTATTGTTCCAAGGTATTGTGGTTTCGTTCGTCAGCTACCTGACCTGGTTCTGGCTATTGCGCAAATACTTGGCCTCCAACCTGGCGGTATTTTCGTTCATTACCCCACTGTTCGGAGTGACATTCGGGGTAGTGCTGCTGGGTGAGCCTTTGAGTGTGAATTTTGTGTTGGGGGCGGTGATGGTATTGCTGGGCGTAGTGCTGGTGAGTGCGGAGCCTTGGGTGAAGCAGCAACTGCGCAAGCTTTTAGGTTGAGGTTCAAGTCGCGCTCAAGTAGCTCGCGGGTGCATTGAGCACAGCACCAATCGGTGGGAGCGGCTTCAGCCGCGAAGAGGCTGGCCAAGCCAGTTGCTCCCGCCGATTGGGGATCACCTCAATACCTGTCCAGCCCTTGTACTTTCACCCACGAAAGGGCCGACGCTGATCCTCAGGCTCGGGTTGCCACCTCGCAATGTATGGCGCTCGAGCCCTTGCTCAACACCAACACCCCGGCTAGCCCCAGCCCAGATGCAGCCAGTGCCAGTGCTGGCTGGAGGCTCCCGCTGTAGTGATTGCTCAGCGCGGCCAACAGCGGGCCACTCAATTGTCCGAGGGCGAAACATGCAGTCAACAGCCCCGCGTTGCGTTGGGTGGCATGGGGAGCCAATTCCCGCGAGCGCTGCATCACCAGCTGCATGCACGCAAGGAAGGGGCCGCCGCAGAGCACCACACCCAGTGCCAGGCCCGTAGCACCGCCCACAAGGCACGCCAAGACCCCCAACGCTTGCAGCCATAGCATGGCTGTCAGCCAAGATGATGTGCGGCCCCTCTTGCGCAGGCTTACCAACACCACGCCTAGGGCTGCAGCTATCCCGAACGCAGGCCAGAACAGGTCAGCCATCCAGTTGCCAGCAAACTGCTGATCAGCCATCTGTGAAAGGAAGGTAGCGGGCAAGATGTAACCGACGCCGTACAAGGCGTAGACCAATCCTAGCCGGCCTATGCCGACACGGCGGTTTGCGCTTGGGTACGAGGCGGTGGCTACTGCAGTAGCCTGCAGGGCGCGGGGCAGCCAAGGGCGCAAGAGCAGCAGCATGACCAGCGCCGCCACCGCATAGATCAGCCAGAGGGCTGCCGAACCCAATGCCAGCGAGTGCGCAACCAGTGCCAGTAAGCCGGTCAAGGCAATACCCAATCCGGGGCCTGCGAATACCAGTGCCCCGAGGCGCTGACGCTGATGAGCATTGGCCACTTGCTGGCTGAGACTGGTGATCATGACCAGCACCCATGCACTGGCCACGCCTGTGCCAAAGCGCAACAGGACATGGCCCCAGAAACCCTCTGCCGCCCACGAGGCGAAGGTCAGCAGCACGCACATCCACAGCCCACCATGAAGCCGCAATTGCACTTGGCGTGGGCCCCGCGCGCGCATGCCGTCCAAGGCTCCTAGCAGGTAGCCCAGGTAGTTGGCGGCAGCGATCAGCCCGGCGGCGGTGAGGTCGAACTGACCTTCAGCGATCAATTGCGGCAATTGCGGTGTGAGGGCGAAGCGACCGATCCCCATTGCCATCATCAGGGCCACGGCACTGGCCAGTAGTTGTACGAGCGGCGACATGAGCTCTCTCCGTGTGTGATGAATGCGATGAATGGGAGCTTAAAGTCGATTGCGGTTTCAATAAAATTGAATAATGATGATGAAGTTGTTCATTTTTGGAGAATGCTTTGGAGTTCAGTCAACTACGCATCTTCCAGGCCGTGGCCGAGGAGGGTTCGGTCACGCGTGCTGCCGAGCGTCTGCACCGCGTGCCGTCAAACCTGTCGACGCGCCTGCGGCAGTTGGAGGAGCAGCTGGGTGTGGAGCTGTTCGTGCGCGAGCGCCAGCGCTTGCAGCTATCCCCAGCGGGTAAGGTACTGCTGGATTTCACCCACCGCCTTTGGGCATTACGCGAGGAGGCCGTGGCAGCAGTGCAGGGCGGTCAACCGGCTGGCGATTTCGTCCTCGGCACTATGTACAGCACAGCTGCCATTCACTTGCCCCCCTTGTTGGCGCGTTACCACCAGCAATACCCTGCCGTGAATCTGCAGGTGCGGGCAGCGCCCAGTGGCGAATTGCTCGAAAGCCTACTCAGTAATCGCTTGGATGCGGCACTGGTGGACGGCCCACCTCGCTTGGCAGGGCTGGACGGCGTGCGTTTGTGCGATGAGGTGTTGGTGTTGATTACCTGTCCTCAGCATGCAGAGGTGCGCAGTGCCAAGGACGTGGCTGGCAAAGCGGTGTTCACGTTCCGCCAAGGCTGTTCCTACCGTATGCGTTTGGAAGCCTGGTATGCCCATGAGCACACGCCCATGGGGCGGGTAATGGAAATCGAGTCTTATCAGAGCATGCTGGCCTGCGTGATTGCTGGCGCTGGGGTGGCCCTGATGGCGCAGTCGATGTTAGATAGCCTGCCTGGGCGCGATCAGGTCACGGCGCACCGCTTGCAGGCGCCGTTCGATCATGCGCAAACCTGGTTGATGTGGCGCCAAGGCATGTGCGGGGCGAATTTGCAGGCTTGGATTGATTTGCAACAAAGGGAAACGATTAGCCAGTCGTCGGAATGCGCCGTTTCCGCTTGATCCGCGTCAAACTAGGCCATATCTGTAAGAATAAGGGCATGCGTAGTACAGAGCATCAGACTATGATCTGTATGAAACATCGCAGGATTGAATTGCCGTGAGGCTGACCCGTCAAGGGGGCATTATGAGAAACCAAATGTTCAACTGGCTCCACGACCTGGGCGTCGCCTTGGGGCTGATTCCACCACCCTTGCAGCCGGTGCCGATCCCGACTGATGAAGAGCAGCGCAAGCGCCAGCCGCGCCGTCGCTGAGATGCAAAAAAGGCCGCAGCACCTGGATAGGTGCTGCGGCCTTTTTGTTTCTGCTGCATCTGCTTGGGCATCATTGGCCCGTTCGCGGATAACCCTACACAGTAGGCTCACAGGCTTGCAAAGCCGTGATATCCGCGAGTGTGCGAGCTTGGCCGCGAAGAGGCCGCTGCAGGCTAGCCCATCAGGCCAGCTTTACTTCACCCACCGGTTTGCGCGACAGCACGCTCACCAGCACGAAGCTCACCAAGCCAACCACCAAGCTGTAGTAGATCGGCGTATTGGCATCCAGCCCGTCCTTGAACATGAACAACAGCGCGGTGGCAAAGCCCAGCGACATGCTGGCAATGGCGCCTGCGGTGGTCGCACGCTTCCAGAAAATCGCACCGATCAACGGGATCAGCATGCCGCCGACCAGCAGGTTGTAGGCCAAGGTCAGGGCGCTGATCACATCGTTCACCGCCATGGCGATGCCCAGCACCACCAGGCCTGTGAGCAGGGTGAACAGGCGGCTGACGCCCAGGCTGGACTGCTTGCCGCCTCGCAGCTTGGGCAACAGGTCTTCGGTCAGGGTGGTCGAGGCTGCCAACAGGCCGGCACTGGCGGTGGACATCATCGCTGCCAGGGCTGCCGCCATCAGCAGGCCACGGATGCCTTCGGGCAGTTGCCCTTTGATCATCTCAGCGAAGGCGTTGTTCGGGTTGGCAAGGTCAGGCATCAGTACGTGGGCGCACATGCCGATCAGGGCGCATGCCAGCCCGTACAGCACGCAGTACACACCGGCAGTGGTGCCGGCGCGCTGGCAGACCTTCGCGTCACGGGCAGTGAAAACCCGCTGCCAGATGTCCTGGCCGATCAGGATGCCGAAGAAGTAGATCAGGAAGTAGGTGATGATGGTGTCCCAGCCGATGGTGGTCCAGCTGAAGCTGGCCGCTGGGAGTTTGGCCACCAAGGTATCCCAGCCGCCGGCCTTGTACAGGCAGATGGGCAGCAGGATGAACATCAGGCCAACGGTCTTGATCACGAACTGGACGATGTCGGTGAGGGTGAGCGACCACATGCCGCCGATGGTCGAGTACACCACTACAACGCCGCCGCCGAGCAGTAGCGACACCCAGAACGGCACATCAAGCAGCACTTGCAGGACGGTGGCCATGGCCAGGGTCGAGGTCACCCCGATCATCAGCGCATAGGCCAACATGATTGCCGCACTGGCCTGGCGGGCCATAGGGTTGTAACGGCGTTCCAGCACCTGGGTGACGGTGAAGATCTTCAGGCGCAGCAGTGGTTTGGCCAGGAACAGGTTCAGGGCGATGATGCCCAGGCCCAGAGCCGCACACAGCCAGAAGCCAGAGATGCCATGCACGTAGCCCAGCCTAACGGTACCGACGGTGGATGCACCACCCAATACGGTTGTGGCCATGGTCCCCATGTACAAGGTAGGGCCGAGGTTGCGCCCGGCCACAAGGTAGTCTTCGTGGGTTTTCGCGCGCCGCATGCCGTACCAGCCCAGCCCGAGCATGCCGACGGTATAGATCATTACAACAATGATGTCCAAGGCCATTGGGGGTCTCCCGATTATCTTTATTATGGCGAGATCGACCACTCGGGCGCGTCGTGGCGCCCGGCGGTTTTGTCTTGTGTTGGCGGGCCTCTATGGCCCTCCCTCATGGCTCCTGCCGGGGTTCAGCGGTATCAGCGGCGCACTACGCCTGGCAGCACGCAGAGCATTTCGAACAGCAGGTTGGCGCCGAGCAGCGAGGTGTTGCCGGTGGTGTCGTAAGGTGGGGAGACTTCAACCAGGTCACAGCCGATCAGGTCCAGGCCGTGGCAGCCGCGAATGATCTCCATCGCCTGAATGGTGGTCAAGCCGCCGATTTCCGGGGTACCGGTGCCAGGCGCCCATGCCGGGTCGATGCCGTCGATGTCGAACGACAGGTACACCGGGCCACCACCGACTTTCTCGCGCACTTCGGCCATCAGCGGCTCAAGCGACTTGTGCCAGCACTCTTCGGCCTGCACGACACGAAAGCCCTGGCGGCGGCTCCAGTTGAAATCGTCGGCGGTGTAACCCTGGGCACGCAGGCCGATCTGCACGACGCGGTCGCAATCGAGCAGGCCTTCTTCCACGGCGCGGCGGAAGGTGGTGCCGTGGGCGATCTTCTCGCCGAACATATGGTCGTTGACGTCGGCATGGGCATCGATGTGTACCAGGCCAATCTTGCCGTGCTTCTTGTGCAGGGCACGCAGGATCGGCAGGGTGATGGTGTGGTCGCCACCCAAGGTCATCGGGATGATGTTGTGTTCGAGGATCTCGTCGTAGGCCTCTTCGATGATGCGCACGGCGTCGAGCAGATTGAACGTGTTGATAGCCACATCGCCGATGTCGGCCACCGACAGCGAGTCGAACGGGGCAGCGCCTGTAGCCATGTTGTAGGGGCGGATCATCACCGATTCGGCGCGGATCTGCCGCGGGCCGAAACGGGTGCCGGAGCGCAGCGAGGTGCCGATGTCCAATGGCACGCCGATGAACGCGGCGTCCAGGCCTTCGGCACTTTGCAGGTGGGGCAGACGCAGCATGGTGGCGATGCCGCCGAAACGCGGCATTTCGTTGCCGCCCAGTGGTTGATGCAAAACTTTGTCCACGGTGGGCCTCATCAGTCGGTCGATTGTTGTGTTTGTTCGAACCTGTTCCGCCGCGCGCCTTCAAGGGCTCAATGCTTGGCGGGCAGGGACGTTTCGGCCAAGTCTGCGCAAGGTAGTGCGTAGGAAAAATCGCTACCGGCAAATACTTACTTCAGGAATTTCTGAACTAACGCCGGTCGCAGCGGTTAGACTTCCCGCAAATACTGCTGCGGAACTGTTGCACCATGGCCTCGACCTTGCCCGACCTGAAACTGCTACGCATCTTCGTCAGCGTGGTGCGCCATCAGGGCTTCGCCAATGCCCAGCGCGAGCTGAATCTGTCCACCTCGGCCATCAGCACCTACATGAGCCAGCTCGAAGGGGCCTTGGGGCTTGTACTGTGTCACCGTGGCCGTGGCGGTTTCAGCCTGACCAGCAAAGGTGAACTGTTTCACCAGGAAACCTTGCGCCTGCTGGCTGAATTGGACGGCTTCGAGCAGTACGCCGCTGCGCTCAAGGGCGAGTTGCGAGGTACTCTGAACCTGGGGGTGATCGACTCGACCGTCGGTGATCGCGCGCTACCCTTGGCCGAGGTCATCGGTGCCTATAGCCAGGAACACCCCGCTGTGCATTTGCACCTGTCGGTTTCCAGCCCTTACGAGTTGCAGCTCGGGGTGCAGGACAACCGCTTGGATCTGGCCATTGGCGCATTCTCGTCGCGTATGAGCGGCCTGCTTTATCAACCGCTCTACCGCGAGCAGCACTGGCTGTATTGCAGCAGCCGCCACCCGTTGTTTGCCGAACGGCGCATCCCGGAGCAAGTGGTGACCCAGCAACGCATGGTCGGGCGCGGTTATTGGAGCCAGGCGGAGCTGGCTCGGCACGGTTTCAAACACAGTGCCGCGACCGTGGAAAGTATGGAGGCGCAGCTGATTCTGATCCTGTCCGGGGCTTACATTGGTTATCTGCCCGAACATTATGCGCAAGCATGGGCCGACAAGGGTGACCTTCGAGTGCTATCGCCTGCGACTTTCGGCTATCAGGCGCCATTCTCGTTGATCATCCGCCGAGGCCGTAGTCGCGAACCGCTGATTCAAACGTTCCGTGACCTGCTTAAAAGCCAGCTCTACGCAGGATGACGGGAACGTTCTGGATAAATTTTTTCGAGTGCTACTCATGTCCTTCAAAAGTTGACCGCTAACTTGCTAGCGCTCTGCTAAATAAATAAAAGCGCGTTGATTATCCACTCATCTTGAAAGGACCGTTTGAGATGCGGATGAATATGCCCGTCACCGAGCACGAAAGAACCTTCCCCAGCGAACAGCGCCTGATCTCGACCACGGACCTGGACAGCCGCATCACCTATTGCAACGACGCCTTTGTGGCGATCAGCGGCTTCACCTACGAAGAATTGGTTGGGCAGCCGCATAATCTGGTGCGTCATCCGGACATGCCCGCTGCCGTGTTCGCCCATATGTGGGAAACCATCAGGCAAGGCAAGCCGTGGATGGGGGTGGTCAAGAACCGGGCTAAAAATGGCGATTTCTACTGGGTAAGCGCCTACGTCACGGCGATTTATGAAAATGGCCGCATCAGCGGTTACGAGTCAGTCCGCTCCGTGCCAAGCCGCGAGCAGATCCGCCGCGCCCAAGCGCTCTATGCGCGCCTGCGCGGGGGCAAGTCGGCGGTTCCGGCGGCGGCTCGCCTGGGCTACGTACTGGGGCATGGTTGGCCTCTGCTCGGGGCTGGCCTGGTGTCGGCGGCGGCCTATCTGTGGCTGCCGCCCTACGGGGCTTTGGCGGTGCTGATGGCAAGCATGCTAGTGGCCTGGTGCGTACTCGAACAGCAACAGAACCGAGCGATCCGCCGCACCCTTGCCGAGCACCCCAAAGCCTTCACCAGCCCATTGGTGGCCCTGACCTACAGCGACAACAGCGGCCTGCGTGGCCAGCTGGACCTGGCGATCATCAGCGAGGAGGCGCGTTTGCAAACCGCGCTTACTCGCCTGGTGGATGCTGGCATTGGGGTCAAATCGCGGGCCGCTCAGTCGGCCGACTTGTCCGATGCCCAGGCTCAGATGCTCGACCGCCAACGCAGTGAAACCGACCAGTCGGCCACTGCCATTGCGCAAATGGCAGCGACCATTGCGCAAGTGACCGTGAATGTGCAGAGCACTGCCCATGCTGCCGGTGATGCCGATCAGCTGGCCCAGCATGGCAGCGAACTGGCCCAGCAGAGTCTCAAAGCCATGGGGAGCATGAGTGAAGCTGTCAGCGACATCGGCCAGGCGGTCAATGCCCTGGCTCAGCAGACCCAGTCGATCGGCAGCGTGGTCGATGTGATCACCTCGATTGCCGAACAGACCAACCTGCTGGCGCTCAATGCCGCCATCGAGGCGGCCCGAGCCGGGGAGCAGGGTAGGGGCTTCGCAGTAGTGGCAGACGAAGTGCGCTCATTGGCGCAGCGTACGCGCTCGTCCACCGACGAGATTCATCAGATCATCGCCTCGTTGCGCGCCGGGGCCGAGCGGGCGGTCAGCACGGCCAGCCGGGGCGAGCAGATTTCCCGAGATAGCGTGCACAGCGTTGAGGCCGTGCAGGCGGCGCTGGCCGGCATCGCCCAGGCGGTGAGCCGCATCACTGGCATGAGCCAGCAGATGGCTACCGCATCGGAGCAGCAGAGCCATGTAGCTGAGGACATCAACCAGCAAATCGTGCGTATAGCTCATCTGTGCGACCAGACGGCAGGGCAAGCCAAACAGGGAGCCGAAATCAGCCAGGAACTGGAGCGGATGGCCGAGTACCTGCATAGCCTGGCGGAGCGTTTCAACCGCTGAGGCCCTTGGCCCGCAAAGCGGGCCCAAAATCACGGCATATGGCAAAATACTCCGCCAACGGAGAACATCATGCCCAGACCCCGCTGCGATCGCTGCCAGCGCCCGCTCGACCATTGTCTTTGCCCACTGATCCCCAACCTTGGCAGCCGCACCCGTGTGCTCCTGCTGCAGCACCCCAGTGAAACCGCCCACGCATTGAATACCGCGC
Source organism: Pseudomonas sp. 51_B (assembly GCF_017491595.1). NCBI lineage: Bacteria > Pseudomonadati > Pseudomonadota > Gammaproteobacteria > Pseudomonadales > Pseudomonadaceae > Pseudomonas > Pseudomonas sp. 51_B. The sequence continues at coordinate 7,310 of NZ_JAFGYW010000003.1, read as the reverse complement.
GCCTGGCCGCCTTGGGCCTGGTCAATGCCGAACTGCGGGTTGGGGAGGTGTTCGATGATCTGGCCGAGCTGCTGGCGACGCCGGGTTATCGCCCTGTGCTGCTGTTCCCTGGCGAGCAGGCCCAAGCGCTGGCTGCCTATTGCGAAACCGACGATAGGCCATACCTGTTGATCGTCCCCGACGGCACCTGGCGCAAGGCGCGCAAATTGCTGTATTTGAATCCGCTGCTTGATGCTCTGCCCCGAGTGACCCTGGCTGAGGTGACACCCTCGCGCTATCGCCTGCGCAAGGCCCCGGAGCCGGGGGCGGTGTCGACCATCGAGGCCGTGGTGCAGGCGTTGAACGTGCTGGAGCAGCCAGCCAGTTTCGATGAGCTGCTGCGGCCGTTCGAGGCGTTGATCGAAGGGCAGATCAAGGCGATGGGGGCTGAGGTGTTTGAGCGCAATCATGGTTGTTAAGGCCTCTGCGCGCGAACCCCACAGAAATAACTGGCCCGAAACAAACGTAGGATTGAGAGGGATTGCACCTGGCCGCCCTCACGAATTCCCTCTCAGTCACCGCTCGCGCAGCGCCTCGGTTCGTGCCTTGAGCACCGGCTTGAGCAGATAATCCAGCACACTTTTCTGCCCGGTGATGATATCCACCGTGGCCACCATCCCGGGGATGATCAGCAGCGGCTTGTTGTCCCCGCCCAAGTGGTTCTTATCGGTTCGCACCTGGATCAGATAAAACGCGTTGCCCTTTTCATCGGTTACGGTATCCGCGCTTATCAGCTCCAGCTTGCCCTTGAGCCCGCCATAAATGGTGTAGTCGTAGGCGCTGAACTTGACCATGGCCGGTTGCCCCGGGTGCAGGAAGGCTACGTCCTGCGGGCGCACCTTGGCCTCGATCAGCAGGTTGTCTTCGATCGGCACGATCTCCACCAGATCGCTGCCTGGCTGCACCACACCACCGATGGTGTTGACCTTGAGCAGCTTCACGATCCCGCGCACGGGTGACACCACGGTGGTGCGGTTGACCCGGTCGTCGATGGCGATACTGGTGGCGGTTATCTTGGACAACTCGGTGCGTTTGTCGTTGAGCTCTTTGGCTGCGTCCGAGCGGAAGCTTGCTTCGGACTCTTCGATCTTGCTCTTGATCTCGGCGATCGCCGCTTCGGCCCGTGGGATGGCCAGGCTGGTGGCGTTGAGTTGGCCACGTGCCTCCACGGTGCGCTGTTTGAGGCGAAGAATTTCCACTGGGGAAATGGCCCCTTTGCTGACCAAGGGCGCCGACATGTCCGTTTCCTGCTGCAGCAGCGCTACCGCCGAGCGGTATTGATCGACTTTGGAGCGAAATTCGGCAAGCTCCTGGTTCTTCTGCCGTAGTTGCTCGTTGAGGGTCTGTTTTTCGCTGGCCAGGCGTCGCTGACGCGAGCCATACAGGGCAATCTCGTCTTCAGCGACCTGAGGGGCTTTGGCGCGCACTTCGTCCGACAGCACGAAGGGCCGCCCCTCGGCCTCTGCCGCTAGGCGCTCGACCTGGGCTGTCAGGGCGTATCGGTCGGCTTCGCTTTCGCCTTTGTTTGACTTGAAGCGGGTGTCGTCCAGACGCAGCAGCGTGGCACCTTTCTCGACCATCTGGCCTTCGCGCACGAAGATTTCGGTGACGATACCGCCTTCAAGGTTTTGCACCACCTGCACTTTGCTTGATGGGATGGCCTTACCTTCACCTACCGTCACTTCGTCGAGCACCGCCAGGCTCGCCCAGACCAGCGCCGCCAGTAACAGCGCTGCAGCCAGCCATACGGTCAGGCGCGAAAAACGAGGCGAATCCTGTAAGGTGGCGCCGGCCAATTCCGGCATGTAGTCATGTTCGGCCCGTTTGTCGGTGCCATGGCCGCTGCGTACGTTGTGCGTGAGAGGCATGGTGAACTCCTACAAAGCAGAGCCAATACGACCTTTGCGCAGGGCGTCGACAACGGCATCTTTCGGCCCGTCTGCGACAACTTTGCCGTTGTCCAGCACCACCAGGCGGTCCACCAGGCTGAGCATGGAGGTGCGGTGGGTGACCAGCAGCAGGGTTTTACCGGGCACCCAGGCAAGCAGACGCTGGCGCAGTTGCTCTTCGCTGCTGTTATCCATGTGGCTAGTGGGTTCGTCCAAGATCAGGATCGGCGGCTCCAGCAGCAGTGCGCGGGCCAGCAGCACGGCCTGGCGCTGGCCGCCGGACAGCAGCTGCCCGCGTTCGCCCACTGGGCGATCGAAGCCGTTGGGGTGCTGCCTGGCCAGTTCGCTGACCCCGGTCAGTTCGGCTACTTCCAGCATGCGTGCATCGCTGATGTGGCGTGCGCCCAAGGTCAGGTTGTCACGCAGGCTGCCGGCCAGCAGTGATAGGTCATGGGCAACGTAGCCGATCTGGCTGCGCAAGTCGGCGATGTCCAGTTGGCGCAAGTCGAGGTTGTCCAGCAACACCTGGCCCTCATCGGGGTGGTGAAAACCCATCAGCATGCGGCCCAAGGTGCTTTTGCCCGAACCGCTGCGGCCGATGATGCCGATACGCTCGCCCGGAGTTACCACAAGGCTCACATCCTGCAGGGCTGGGTTTGTCTGCCCTGGGTAGCGGAAGCTGACGTGGCTCAGCGCCAACTCGCCTTTGAGCGTGGGGTGCTCCAACGCTTGCTGGTCGGGCTGACGTTCCTGGGGCAGGGCCATCAGGGCGTCGGTGCTGCGCATGGTCAGCTGTGCCTGCTGGTAGCGGGTGATCAAGCCGGCGATCTGCCCCAGCGGTGCCAGTACCCGGCTACCGAGCATATAGCTGGCGACCAGCGCGCCGACGCTGAGGTTACCGGCGATGATGCTGTACACGCCGGCAACGATGGTGGCCATGCCGCAGAACTGCTGGATGAATAACGTGCCATTGCTGGCCAGCGATGACAAGTTACGGGCATGGGCATCGAGCCGGGCGATGGCGGCGTTGGTGTGTTCCCATTGGTACTGACGCTCGCTTTCTGCACCGCAGGCTTTGAGGGTTTCCAGGCCGCCAAGGGTTTCGATCAGAAGCGCCTGGCGCACGGCGCCCAGGCTCAGGCTTTTTTGCACGGTGTCGCGCAGGCGGGCTTGGATCAGCAAGGCAAAGCCTACCGCCACCGGGAAGGCGATCAGTGGTATGGCTACCAGCCAGCCGCCGAGCAGGCCGATCACCAACAGCATCAGGGCGACGAAAGGCAAGTCGATGATGCTGGTCAGGGTGACCGCGGTGAGGAATTCACGCAGGCCCTGGAAGTCGTGGATACTTTGGGCGAAGCCACCGATGGTGGCGGGCTTGGCCTTCATCGCCATCCCGGTGATGCGTTCGAACAGCGTGGCGGAGAGAATCAGGTCAGTCTTCTTGCCGGCTTGGTCCAGCAGGTGGGCGCGGACCATGCGCAGCACCAGCTCGAAGGCGGTGCCGATGAACAACCCGGCCACCAGCATCCACAAGGTCGACAGTGCCTGGTTGGGCACTACCCGGTCATAGGTCTGCATGACGAACAGCGGCACCATCAGGCCCAGCAGGTTGATCAGCAGGCTGGCCAGCAAAGCGTCGCCGTACAGCCAGCGGGAATGGCGCAAGGTATCGCGGAACCAGGCGTTGACCCTAGGGAGCAAGGGGGCGCGCACGTCTTCCAACGTATGCCGCGGGCGGGCGAACAAGGCGTGGCCGTTGTAGGCTTGCTCCAGCGCCTGACGCTCTACCCATTGCTCACCACCGTCGGCCTCGCAGGGCAGAATCAGCGCGCGGCCGTCTTCCCCCCAGCGCTGCAAGACCGCGCTGCGGCCATTGCCTAGCAATAACAGCACAGGCAGGTTCAGCGCCGAGATGTCGTCCAGCGCCCGCTTGAGCACCCGTGCTTGCAAGCCTGCGCGTGCGGCCGCCCGTGGGAGCAGCGCTGGGCCCAGGCGCTGATGGGCCAGCGGCAGGCCGCTGCACAGGCCGGCCCGGCTGGCTGGCCGGCCGTGCAGCCGGCATAGAATCAGCAAGCCATCGAGCAGTGGGTCATCGACATCCGGGCGCGGCTGCGCACTTTGCATACTGGTCACGATGGCCTCCTCCCGTCAGGGTGGATGGGTAGCTGTGCGGGTGATGCAGGCCAGCGCGAACGAGGCTTAGCGCATATCGGGCAGCCTGGCCTCGGTGCGAACATCGTTAGTAGCGATGGCCTCTGGTGGCAGCGAGATGCGCTGCTTGCTCAGCAGTTCACCCATGGTCGCCAGCACACGGTACATCGAGAACTCTTCGGTGTAGCGCACTTCGGTGTAGCGACGGTTGGCGTTGTACAGCTCGTTTTCGCTGTCGAGCACATCCAGCAGAGTGCGCTGGCCAAGGCCGAACTGGTCTTGGTAAGCAGCACGGACGCGTTGGGTGGTTTCGGCGTACTCACGGGCAGTCGGTGTTTGTTTACGCGCGTTGTTCATCGCGTTCCAGGCCAGGCTGAGGTTTTCGGTCAGCTCGCGCAATGCATTGTTGCGGATGTCCAACGCCTGATTGATCTTGTGCGCATCCGATTGCAGGCGGGCCTTGTCACTGCCGCCGCGGAACAGGTTGTAGCTGAGCTCGACGCCCGCCTGCCAGTCGTTGTTGCTGTGGCCTTTCTCGCCACCCAGGTTGTTGTTGGCACCGGTGGCCAGCACTGCGTCTAGGCGTGGATAGAACGGCGATTTGGCGACTTCGTACTGCTTCTCGGCAGCGTTGACGTCAGCCTGGGCCGACTTGAGGTAAGGGTTGTTCTGGCGCAAGCCTTCACGTGCTTCATCGAGTGTGGTTGGCATCTCGATCTTTACCGACTGCGGCCCCTCCAGCTCGTCGGGCATACGGCCGACCACGCTGTAGAAGTTGGCTTCGGCATCGGCGAGGTCGACCTCGGCGGTGTCCAGGTTGTTTTCTGCCAGGGCGCGACGGGCACGGGACTGGTCGAGGTCGGCGGTGCTGCCGACGCCACGCTCACTGCGCAGGCCGATCTGATCGTTGACGCGCAAATGGGCTTGCAAGTTGTTCTTGGCCAGCGTCACCAGTTCACGGCGCTTGAGCACTTCCAGGTAGACCTCGATGGCGCGCAAGGCAACGTCTTGAGCGACCGCCTGGGTGTAGTAGGCGCGAGAGGTGGCTACCGCTTCGGTGCGGCCCACTTCATTGGCAGTGTTGAAACCGTCGAAAATCATCTGCCGCAGGCGCAGCTCGGACTGGGTGTAGTTCAGGGTTTCCTTGTTGTGGTTTCTGCTGCCGTCGGCATTTAGGCCGCGGGTGTTGAGGTTGTCCGAGCGCTGGCGCCCGTAGCCTGCAACCAGATCCACGCTCGGGTAGTAGCCGCCCCGGGCAAATTTCACATCTTCATCGGCGGAAAGCTTGTTGTTGCGGTTCGAGCTGATTTGCGGGTGGTAGTCAACGGCGCTCTGGATAGCTTCGTTGAGGGACATCGCCTCGACGTTGGTGCATGCGATAGCTAGCAGCATCGCGCTGGCGAGGGGGGTTAAAACACGCATGGGGTTACTTCTCCCTGGTCACAAAAAAAATCTTGGATTCGCCAATAAAATGGCGATTTTTATAGTTCGAATAGTTTCACGTTTGTAACAACAGAGCTAAGAACATTTGACGTCCGACCTAAGAAGATTTTGTCATAAGTCCTATGCGAAAAAAAACTTATGCGGTCTATCAAAAGCAAGACATTGTTTCCTTCATGAGAATTCGCGAGCCTTTGCAGCCCGCGACTTACGAGCATTTTATAAAGTTCCATAGATTTTTGGCCAAGAACGCGAGACGGATAGGTGAAAGCAGTATTTGGCGACAGAAATTTGGCGCTTAGTTACGCCGGCTCTAATAGTTTCTATCGCCGCAGTAGTGCCTGAGAGAACGATTCTCACCGTTGAGATTTTTCGAACTCCATGCCCACACCTGCCTGCGCTAAGTCATTGGCTGAAATAGCTGATCAGGAAGGGGAGGCGTGCGCTCATGGCTAAGTTAGTCGGTGTGGTCAGTAAGGTGGTAGGTCAGGTCTTCGCCGTCGACACCGATGGTAGCCGGCGCGCATTGATCGAGGGCGATCGTCTGTTCGCGGGCGAGCAATTGGAAACAGGCTCGGCCGGTGCCGTGGCTGTTCGTCTGCAGAGCGGCGCCGAGTTGACCTTAGGGCGCGACAGCAGTTTGCAGATGACCACGGACTTGCTCGCGGGCAGAGCGCCTGATGTGCAGCCTCACGATGTAACACCAAACGACGCGCAATTGAGTGATGTAGAGCGTATCCAACGGGCTATCGCAGCCGGCGACGATCCTACCCAGAGCGCCGAAGCTACCGCCGCAGGGGCAAGCAATGGCGGTGCGCCAGGTGCGCTGGGAGGCGGGCACAGTTTTGTGATGTTGAGTGAAGTCGCCGCGCGGGTGGACCCCGAGGTGGGTTTCCCAACGGCCGGCTTCAATGGTTTGCCCGAACTGGCAAACCGCGAAGTGGGGGGGCTTGACCCAAGCAATGGCAGTGCTCTGAGTGCCCCTCCATCAGTTGATGCAGGCCCGAACCCCGCAGTACCTTCGTCTCCTACAGTAGATCAAAACTACCCGGTCACTTTACTTGGGCTGGATATCGCCCCTGCGGAACTTAACCTTCTCGAGGCCAACCTGCCGCTGGGCTCTGCCAGCAATGCCGCTGCATTGACGCAACAGGGTAGTTTCACCGTGACGGCGCAAGATGGTGTGCTTAACCTGAGCGTGGGCGGCATCAATGTGGTGGCTGGCGGCGTGGTGACCGGCATCGGTCAGTCGATCACGACCGGGTTGGGTAACATCCTCACGGTTACCGGCTACAACCCGAGCACTGGCCAGGTGAGCTATAGCTATACGCTCACTGAATCCGGGCAGCACCTCGAGAGCGATGGCGCCAAGTCGTTGACCGAACAGTTTTCTGTGCAGGTCACTGACCGTGATGGCGATGTCGCTCAGGGTACGTTGAATGTCATCATTCACGACGACGCGCCGAAGGCTTTCGACGACAGCAATGCCGTGACCGCAACCGAACAGCAGATGGAGCTGACGGGCAATGTATTGACCAACGACGTGCAAGGCGCCGACCGTGTAGCAGGTGGGCCGGTGATTGCAGGCACCTTTAACGGTACCTACGGCACGCTGGTCCTGGCAGCCGATGGTTCCTACACCTACACACTTAACCCCAATGCAGCGGGCTTCAAAAATCTGGGCGGTGGCGGCAGTGGCGTAGAGAACTTCGCCTACACAATCAAGGATGCCGATGGCGATACCAGCACGGCGACCCTGACGCTGAACATTAACAACCTTGATGATCCTGT
>NZ_JAFGYW010000039.1:0-18296 GCF_017491595.1 Pseudomonas sp. 51_B | reverse complement strand
GGGTTACAAATATCCATGAACATAAAAGATATTACTATACCTTTGATAATTCATTACTATTTACTGAGAGCATTCAGAACACTACACAAATCTTTCCACGCTAAATCATAACGTCCGGTTTCTTCCGTGTCAGCACCGGGGCGTTGGCATAATGCAATACGTGTACGCGCTAAACCCTGTGTGCATCGTTTTAATTATTCCCGGACACTCCCGCAGAGAAGTTCCCCGTCAGGGCTGTGGACATAGTTAATCCGGGAATACAATGACGATTCATCGCACCTGACATACATTAATAAATATTAACAATATGAAATTTCAACTCATTGTTTAGGGTTTGTTTAATTTTCTACACATACGATTCTGCGAACTTCAAAAAGCATCGGGAATAACACCATGAAAAAAATGCTACTCGCTACTGCGCTGGCCCTGCTTATTACAGGATGTGCTCAACAGACGTTTACTGTTCAAAACAAACCGGCAGCAGTAGCACCAAAGGAAACCATCACCCATCATTTCTTCGTTTCTGGAATTGGGCAGAAGAAAACTGTCGATGCAGCCAAAATTTGTGGCGGCGCAGAAAATGTTGTTAAAACAGAAACCCAGCAAACATTCGTAAATGGATTGCTCGGTTTTATTACTTTAGGCATTTATACTCCGCTGGAAGCGCGTGTGTATTGCTCACAATAATTGCATGAGTTGCCCATCGATATGGGCAACTCTATCTGCACTGCTCATTAATATACTTCTGGGTTCCTTCCAGTTGTTTTTGCATAGTGATCAGCCTCTCTCTGAGGGTGAAATAATCCCGTTCAGCGGTGTCTGCCAGTCGGGGGGAGGCTGCATTATCCACGCCGGAGGCGGTGGTGGCTTCACGCACTGACTGACAGACTGCTTTGATGTGCAACCGACGACGACCAGCGGCAACATCATCACGCAGAGCATCATTTTCAGCTTTAGCATCAGCTAACTCCTTCGTGTATTTTGCATCGAGCGCAGCAACATCACGCTGACGCATCTGCATGTCAGTAATTGCCGCGTTCGCCAGCTTCAGTTCTCTGGCATTTTTGTCGCGCTGGGCTTTGTAGGTAATGGCGTTATCACGGTAATGATTAACAGCCCATGACAGGCAGACGATGATGCAGATAACCAGAGCGGAGATAATCGCGGTGACTCTGCTCATACATCAATCTCTCTGACCGTTCCGCCCGCTTCTTTGAATTTTGCAATCAGGCTGTCAGCCTTATGCTCGAACTGACCATAACCAGCGCCCGGCAGTGAAGCCCAGATATTGCTGCAACGGTCGATTGCCTGACGGATATCACCACGATCAATCATAGGTAAAGCGCCACGCTCCTTAATCTGCTGCAATGCCACAGCGTCCTGACTTTTCGGAGAGAAGTCTTTCAGGCCAAGCTGCTTGCGGTAGGCATCCCACCAACGGGAAAGAAGCTGGTAGCGTCCGGCGCCTGTTGATTTGAGTTTTGGGTTTAGCGTGACAAGTTTGCGAGGGTGATCGGAGTAATCAGTAAATAGCTCTCCGCCTACAATGACGTCATAACCATGATTTCTGGTTTTCTGACGTCCGTTATCAGTTCCCTCCGACCACGCCAGCATATCGAGGAACGCCTTACGTTGATTATTGATTTCTACCATCTTCTACTCCGGCTTTTTTAGCAGCGAAGCGTTTGATAAGCGAACCAATCGAGTCAGTACCGATGTAGCCGATAAACACGCTCGTTATATAAGCGAGATTGCTACTTAGTCCGGCGAAGTCGAGAAGGTCACGAATGAACTAGGCGATAATGGCGCACATCGTTGCGTCGATTACTGTTTTTGTAAACGCACCGCCATTATATCTGCCGCGAAGGTACGCCATTGCAAACGCAAGGATTGCCCCGATGCCTTGTTCCTTTGCCGCGAGAATGGCGGCCAACAGGTCATGTTTTTCTGGCATCTTCATGTCTTACCCCCAATAAGGGGATTTGCTCTATTTAATTAGGAATAAGGTCGATTACTGATAGAACAAATCCAGGCTACTGTGTTTAGTAATCAGATTTGTTCGTGACCGATATGCACGGGCAAAACGGCAGGAGGTTGTTAGCGCGACCTCCTGCCACCCGCTTTCACGAAGGTCATGTGTAAAAGGCCGCAGCGTAACTATTACTAATGAATTCAGGACAGACAGTGGCTACGGCTCAGTTTGGGTTGTGCTGTTGCTGGGCGGCGATGACGCCTGTACGCATTTGGTGATCCGGTTCTGCTTCCGGTATTCGCTTAATTCAGCACAACGGAAAGAGCACTGGCTAACCAGGCTCGCCGACTCTTCACGATTATCGACTCAATGCTCTTACCTGTTGTGCAGATATAAAAAATCCCGAAACCGTTATGCAGGCTCTAACTATTACCTGCGAACTGTTTCGGGATTGCATTTTGCAGACCTCTCTGCCTGCGATGGTTGGAGTTCCAGACGATACGTCGAAGTGACCAACTAGGCGGAATCGGTAGTAAGCGCCGCCTCTTTTCATCTCACTACCACAACGAGCGAATTAACCCATCGTTGAGTCAAATTTACCCAATTTTATTCAATAAGTCAATATCATGCCGTTAATATGTTGCCATCCGTGGCAATCATGCTGCTAACGTGTGACCGCATTCAAAATGTTGTCTGCGATTGACTCTTCTTTGTGGCATTGCACCACCAGAGCGTCATACAGCGGCTTAACAGTGCGTGACCAGGTGGGTTGGGTAAGGTTTGGGATTAGCATCGTCACAGCGCGATATGCTGCGCTTGCTGGCATCCTTGAATAGCCGACGCCTTTGCATCTTCCGCACTCTTTCTCGACAACTCTCCCCCACAGCTCTGTTTTGGCAATATCAACCGCACGGCCTGTACCATGGCAATCTCTGCATCTTGCCCCCGGCGTCGCGGCACTACGGCAATAATCCGCATAAGCGAATGTTGCGAGCACTTGCAGTACCTTTGCCTTAGTATTTCCTTCAAGCTTTGCCACACCACGGTATTTCCCCGATACCTTGTGTGCAAATTGCATCAGATAGTTGATAGCCTTTTGTTTGTCGTTCTGGCTGAGTTCGTGCTTACCGCAGAATGCAGCCATACCGAATCCGGCTTGTGATTGCGCCATCCCCATAGCAGCCATCACATCAGTACCGGAAAGAGAGTCAGAAGCCGTGGCCCGTGGTGAGTCGCTCATCATCGGGCTTTTTGGCGAATGAAATTTAGCTACGCTTTCGAGTCTCATGCGCCTTCTCCCTGTACCTGAATCAATGTTAGGTTTCCGCAGAACACTGCGCCGGTATCGATATACATTTGGTTGGCAAACTTGAGTGGTTTCACTGCTGGCGTATGACCAAAGATGAACGTGTCCGCGCCTTTGATTTCTTTCACGATCCCGTTTTGTGAGTTGCTGATTCGTTCGCGGTTCCAGATTACCTGCTGATGATCAACTGGCTTTCCAAACTCGTATTCGTCAAAGGGATAATCGGCGTGGCAGATAACATATTTTTTATCTTTGCTCACCAGTTCGATGATTAACGGAAGTTCATCTGCTTTATGGGCAAGAGCTTTAGCCAGAATTTCTTTGTCGTAATCGAGATTAAAGAACCAGCCACCGCCATTAAGCAGCCAGTGATTAACGTTTCCACGCTCTGATAAGCCATCAATCATCATTTGCTCATGGTTTCCACGTACAGCTCTGAACCAGGGGAATGTGATTAATTCCAGGCATTCAACGTTCTCTGCACCACGATCAACCAAATCGCCCACCGAGATAAGCAGGTCTTTTTTGTTGTCGAATCCAATCGTATCCAGTTTGTTCATCAGGTTCGTGTAGCATCCGTGCAGATCGCCAACTACCCAAATATTTCGGTATTTGCTGCCATCAATTTTTTCGTAATAGCGCATCTCTTTCACTCCATCCGCGATGAACCATGAGAACGTCGTTGACGATGGCGTGCATTTTCCCGTCTTTATCATCAACGTATTTTCTGACCGTACCGCGACTACATTTCAGTCTGCGTGCTACTTCTGTCTGATTTCCGTATGTTTCAACGAGCATGTCTGGAATGGTTTTTACTGAGAACGTCATGCGGCCTCACTTCTGCTATTTCGCAGGTCTTTGAGTTTCTGTTGGTACTCTGCCTTGATCGCCTTGCACTCTTCGATAGTCCAGCGATGGCGGTTATGGTTTGATTCGATTTCGTCTACTGCTTCCTGCCCGATGCGGCTAATCAGTTCGACGCGATACGGAACGAGATTTCCGCTTTTGTGCTGGTTGCACACCACGCATTGCTTGTGAATATTGCGTTCATTAAATCGGAGTTGAGGTGCCGCAGCAGTTGTCCGGTAATGTCCGGCATCCCACTGAGCAGACGTGAGCGTTCCGCACGAGATACATGGTAAGTCGCGGTCTCTTTCTCTGATGAAGGCGTTTACGGCTTGTTGGGCTTGTTTAATCCAGTAACTGCGGGGCTTTAAGGCGAGTTTTCGAATCTTAAGTTTATCTTTCTGTTTCTGCTCCTCTCGTCGTCGTTTCTTCTCTGCTGCTTTTTCCGCTTTTTCGCGTTCTTTACTTCGTCGTTCGAGTGCTATCTTGGTTCCACACTCTGGAGAGCACCACCACTGATTAGCGAATGCAGGGTGAAACCATTCCCGGCATTCATCGTTTTTACATCGTCTTCGCGCTGGTTTAGCCATCATCTTCTTCCTCGTGCATCGAGCTATTCGGATCGCTCATCAGTTCTGCGCAGCAGTGCTCACACACGTGAACTTCCAGCACATGCAGCTTCTGACCGCAGTTAGCGCACGTTAAAGCTCGCTCGACGCTTTCTTGTTCGTAACTTCGATTTTGGTCAATCACCTTGTTTTCCTCGCACGACGTCTTAGCCACCGGATATCCCACAGGTGAGCCGTGTAGTTGAAGGTTTTTACGTCAGATTCTTTTGGGATTGGCTTGGGTTTATTTCTGGTGCGTTTCGTTGGAAGGTATTTGCAGTTTTCGCAGATTATGTCGGTGATACTTCGTCGCTGTCTCGCCACACGTCCTCCTTTTCCTGCGGTAGTGGTAACACCCCTGTTGGTGTTCTTTCACACCGGAGACACCATCGATTCCAGTAAGGTTGATTTGGTCGGAAGCGGTTATCTTCTTTGCATTCACCGCACCGATAACATCGCATCATGCAGCTTCCCTCCCGAAGTCGAAATCAAGCTGCCCTCCAAATATTTCGCATGACTCAGAACAAGAGCCGGTATCGAATCTTTTAGCTCGTACCATGTCCTGATACAGGGCTTGATAATCATTTTCTGAATACATTTTCGCGATACCGTCCAGCGACATTCTTCCTCGGTACATAATCTCCTTTGGCGTTTCCCGATGTCCGTCACGCACATGGGATCCCGTGATGACCTCATTAAAAACACGCTGCAATCCCTCCTCATCTTTGCAGGCAAGTCCGATTTTTTGCGTTGATTTTTTAATGCAGAATATGCAGTTACCGAGATGTTCCGGTATTTGCAAATCGAATGGTTGTTGCTTCCACCATGCGAGGATATCTTCCTTCTCAAAGTCTGACAGTTCAGCAAGATATCTGATTCCAGGCTTTGGCTTTAGCCGCTTCGGTTCATCAGCTCTGATGCCAATCCACGTGGTGTAATTCCCTCGCCCGAAATGGTCATCACAGTATTTGGTGAAGGGAACGAGTTTTAATCTGTCAGTGCAGAACGCGCCGCCGACGTATGGAGTGCCATATTTCTTTACCATATCGATAAATGGCTTCAGAACAGGCATTCGCGTCTGAATATCCTTTGGTTCCCATACCGTATAACCATTTGGCTGTCCAAGCTCCGGGTTGATATCAACCTGCAATAAGGTGAGCGGTATATCCCAGAACTTCACAACTTCCCTGACAAACCGATATGTCATTGGATGTTCACAACCTGTATCCATGAAAACGTAATGCACGTCTTTACCTGCCCGTCGCTTTTGCTCCATTAGCCAGAGCAAATATGCTGACGTCCTGCCACCGGAGAAACTAACGACATTTATCATGCAGCCCTGTCTCCCCATCTCGCTTTCCACTCCAGAGCCAGTCTCGCTTCGTCTGACCACTTAACGCCACGCTCTGTACCGAATGCCTGTATAAGCTCTAATAGCTCCGCAAATTCGCCTACACGCATCCTGCTGGTTGACTGGCCTATTACCACAAAGCCATTCCCGGCAAGGTTAGGAACAACATCCTGCTGCTTTAATGCTGCGGTAAACACACACTTCCAGCTTTCTGCATCCAGCCAGCGACCATGCCATTCAACCTGACGAGAGACGTCACCTAAGCAGGCCCATAGCTTCCTGTTTTGGTCTAAGCTGCGGTTGCGTTCCTGAATGGTTACTACGATTGGTTTGGTTGGGTCTGGAAGGATTTGCTGTACTGCGTGAATAGCGTTTTGCTGATGTGCTGGAGATCGAATTTCAAAGGTTAGTTTTTTCATGACTTCCCTCTCCCCCAAATAAAAAGGCCTGCGATTACCAGCAGGCCTGTTATTAGCTCAGTAATGTAGATGGTCATCTTTTAACTCCATATACCGCCAATACCCGTTTCATCGCGGCACTCTGGCGACACTCCTTAAAAACCAGGTTCGTGCTCATCTTTCCTTCCCGTTCTTCCCTGGTAGCAAACCGGTAATACACCGTTCGCCAGACCTTACCTTCGATAACCAGAAGACCTGCCCGTGCCATTTTAGCCGCGGCCTGATTTATGCTGGTTACTGTTGCGCCTGTTAGCGCGGCAACGTCCGGCGCACAGAAGCTATTATGCGTCCCCAGGTAATGAATAATTGCCTCTTTGCCCGTCATACACTTGCTCCTTTCAGTCCGAACTTAGCTTTGATTTCTGCGATCTTCGCCAGAGCCTGTGCACGATTTAGAGGTCTACCGCCCATGACAGGAAGTTGTTTTACTGGTTCAGGGATCGCCTCACCACGGTTAATTCTCGCAGTCATATGGACAAGCTCATCTGCGGCCTTACGGCGTAATTCCGCATCAGTAAGCGCATTGGCCCGCATGTTCTGATACAGGTTGGTAACCAGCCAGTAGTGCGCGTTTGATTTCCACGGATAAGACTCCGCATCCGGATACAGGCCTCGCTTCCGGCAATACTCGTAAACCATATCAACCAGCTCGCTGACGTTTGGCAGTCCGGCGGTAACGGATGCTTCTTCCCGGCACCATGCAACAAACTGCCCGGGTGATGGCAGAAATGGTCGATTCTGCCGACGGGCTACGCGCATTCCTGCGTTAACCTGTTCCATCGTGGTGATCCCGTTTTCCCGAAAAGCCAGAACCCACTGGCGACGGATTTCGTTCACTTCGTTCTGGTCACGGTTAGCCAGGCTCGCCGGGAAAGTTGCCAGTAACTGGCTGAACACACCGTTGATGATCTGCGCTACCTGCTGTACCTGCGGCTTTTCGTCGTACTGTTCCGGCATGTTGTTGGCGATCCGACGCATCTGCTCACGGTCAAAGTTAACCATCTGTGCGGCGATGTTTTTCATAGATCCACCCCGTAAATCCAGTCTGTGTTTGTCAGGTCGAGTTTTGGTTTGCTGGCTGTCACGCCTGCCTGTTGCTTGTTACGGTTGATTTCGAGTTGGGTCCACTTATCGCGGAGTTTGGCCGGGCTCAGCACGTTACCGGACCAGAAGTTGTCCTGGCATGCCCAGCGGAACAGCACACACATGTCGCGGTGGTTACGTCCGTCACGTTCACGCATCAGGCGGATATCGTTAGCCCACCCAGCAAAATTCGGTTTTCTGGCTGATGGTGCGATAGTCTTCACCATGTCAAACATCCACTCTGCGGCGGTCAGGTCTTCTGCTGTCCCCCACTTGCTGCCGCTCTGAATTGCAGCATCCGGTTTCACCACAGAAAGGTCGTTTTCTGGCTGGTCAGAGGATTCGCCAGAATTCTCTGACGAATAATCTTTTCTTTTTTCTTTTGTAATAGTGTCTTTTGTGTCCCCCTGTTTTGAGGGATAGCAATCCCCCAATTTGAGGGATGTTTTATCCCTCGTTTTAGGGGATTTTCCCTCGTTTTGAGGGATGCACCATTCTGAGATGTTTTTATTTGGTCCAAACATGCCGCCTTGCTGCTTGATAATATTCATTCTGACGAGTTCTAACTTGGCTTCATTGCACCGTTTGACAGGTAACTTTGTAATCTCGCTAAGTTGAGAATCGGTGATTCTGTCCATTGGTTTATTCCACCCATAGGTTTTACGCAGAATGGCAAGCAGCACTTTAAACTGTCGCTTGGTCAGATCTGCGCCCGAATAAGCCTCAAGCAGCATATTTGATAGTCTGGCGTAACCATCATCGAGATCTGCCACATTACGCTCCTGTCCGGCAAAGTTACCTCTGCCGAAGTTGAGTATTTTTGCTGTATTTGTCATAATGACTCCTGTTGATAGATCCAGTAATGACCTCAGAACTCCATCTGGATTTGTTCAGAACGCTCGGTTGCCGCCGGGCGTTTTTTATTGGTGAGAATCGCAGCAACTTGTCGCGCCAATCGAGCCATGTCGTCGTCAACGACCCCCCATTCAAGAACAGCAAGCAGCATTGAGAACTTTGGAATCCAGTCCCTCTTCCACCTGCTGATCTGCGACTTATCAACGCCCACAGCTTCCGCTGTCTTCTCAGTTCCAAGCATTGCGATTTTGTTAAGCAACGCACTCTCGATTCGTAGAGCCTCGTTGCGTTTGTTTGCACGAACCATATGTAAGTATTTCCTTAGATAACAATTGATTGAATGTATGCAAATAAATGCATACACCATAGGTGTGGTTTAATTTGATGCCCTTTTTCAGGGCTGGAATGTGTAAGAGCGGGGTTATTTATGCTGTTGTTTTTTTGTTACTCGGGAAGGGCTTTACCTCTTCCGCATAAACGCTTCCATCAGCGTTTATAGTTAAAAAAATCTTTCGGCCTGCATGAATGGCCTTGTTGATCGCGCTTTGATATACGCCGAGATCTTTAGCTGTCTTGGTTTGCCCAAAGCGCATTGCATAATCTTTCAGGGTTATGCGTTGTTCCATACAACCTCCTTAGTACATGCAACCATTATCACCGCCAGAGGTAAAATAGTCAACACGCACGGTGTTAGATATTTATCCCTTGCGGTGATAGATTTAACGTATGAGCACAAAAAAGAAACCATTAACACAAGAGCAGCTTGAGGACGCACGTCGCCTTAAAGCAATTTATGAAAAAAAGAAAAATGAACTTGGCTTATCCCAGGAATCTGTCGCAGACAAGATGGGGATGGGGCAGTCAGGCGTTGGTGCTTTATTTAATGGCATCAATGCATTAAATGCTTATAACGCCGCATTGCTTACAAAAATTCTCAAAGTTAGCGTTGAAGAATTTAGCCCTTCAATCGCCAGAGAAATCTACGAGATGTATGAAGCGGTTAGTATGCAGCCGTCACTTAGAAGTGAGTATGAGTACCCTGTTTTTTCTCATGTTCAGGCAGGGATGTTCTCACCTAAGCTTAGAACCTTTACCAAAGGTGATGCGGAGAGATGGGTAAGCACAACCAAAAAAGCCAGTGATTCTGCATTCTGGCTTGAGGTTGAAGGTAATTCCATGACCGCACCAACAGGCTCCAAGCCAAGCTTTCCTGACGGAATGTTAATTCTCGTTGACCCTGAGCAGGCTGTTGAGCCAGGTGATTTCTGCATAGCCAGACTTGGGGGTGATGAGTTTACCTTCAAGAAACTGATCAGGGATAGCGGTCAGGTGTTTTTACAACCACTAAACCCACAGTACCCAATGATCCCATGCAATGAGAGTTGTTCCGTTGTGGGGAAAGTTATCGCTAGTCAGTGGCCTGAAGAGACGTTTGGCTGATCGGCAAGGTGTTCTGGTCGGCGCATAGCTGATAACAATTGAGCAAGAATCTTCATCGAATTAGGGGAATTTTCACTCCCCTCAGAACATAACATAGTAAATGGATTGAATTATGAAGAATGGTTTTTATGCGACTTACCGCAGCAAAAATAAAGGGAAAGATAAGCGCTCAATAAACCTGTCTGTTTTCCTTAATTCTCTGCTGGCTGATAATCATCACCTGCAGGTTGGCTCCAATTATTTGTATATTCATAAAATCGATGGAAAAACTTTTCTCTTTACCAAAACAAATGACAAGAGTCTGGTTCAGAAGATAAATCGCTCTAAAGCTTCAGTTGAAGATATTAAGAACAGCCTCGCAGATGACGAATCATTGGGATTCCCATCTTTTTTGTTTGTTGAAGGCGACACCATTGGTTTTGCCAGAACTGTTTTCGGGCCGACCACATCCGATCTGACAGATTTTTTAATCGGGAAAGGAATGTCATTAAGCAGTGGAGAGCGCGTTCAGATAGAGCCACTGATGAGGGGAACCACCAAAGACGATGTTATGCATATGCATTTCATCGGCCGAACAACGGTGAAGGTAGAAGCCAAGCTACCTGTATTTGGCGATATATTAAAGGTCTTAGGGGCAACAGATATTGAAGGGGAGCTTTTTGACTCATTGGATATAGTCATTAAGCCAAAATTTAAAAGGGATATAAAAAAGGTTGCCAAGGATATTATTTTTAACCCGTCACCTCAATTTTCAGACATTAGCCTGCGGGCAAAAGATGAGGCCGGAGATATTTTAACAGAACATTATCTATCAGAAAAAGGCCATCTCTCAGCGCCTCTGAACAAGGTCACCAATGCTGAGATAGCTGAAGAGATGGCATATTGCTACGCAAGAATGAAAAGTGATATACTGGAATGTTTTAAAAGGCAGGTGGGCAAAGTTAAGGATTAATTATCAGGAGTAATTATGCGGAACAGAATCATGCCTGGTGTTTACATAGTAATAATTCCTTACGTTATCGTAAGCATTTGCTATCTCCTTTTCCGCCACTACATTCCTGGTGTTTCTTTTTCAGCTCATAGAGATGGTCTTGGGGCGACATTGTCATCATATGCAGGAACCATGATTGCAATCCTGATTGCTGCCTTGACGTTTCTAATCGGAAGCAGAACGCGCCGACTGGCCAAGATTAGAGAGTATGGGTATATGACATCGGTAGTTATTGTCTATGCCCTTAGTTTTGTTGAGCTTGGAGCTTTGTTTTTCTGCGGGTTATTGCTTCTTTCCAGCATAAGCGGCTACATGATACCCACTATCGCCATCGGCATTGCCTCTGCATCGTTCATTCATATATGCATCCTTGTTTTCCAACTATATAATTTGACCAGAGAACAAGAATAACCCGGCCTCAGCGCCGGGTTTTCTTTGCCTCACGATCGCCCCCAAAACACATAACCAATTGTATTTATTGAAAAATAAATAGATACAACTCACTAAACATAGCAATTCAGATCTCTCACCTACCAAACAATGCCCCCCTGCAAAAAATAAATTCATATAAAAAACATACAGATAACCATCTGCGGTGATAAATTATCTCTGGCGGTGTTGACATAAATACCACTGGCGGTGATACTGAGCACATCAGCAGGACGCACTGACCACCATGAAGGTGACGCTCTTAAAAATTAAGCCCTGAAGAAGGGCAGCATTCAAAGCAGAAGGCTTTGGGGTGTGTGATACGAAACGAAGCATTGGCCGTAAGTGCGATTCCGGATTAGCTGCCAATGTGCCAATCGCGGGGGGTTTTCGTTCAGGACTACAACTGCCACACACCACCAAAGCTAACTGACAGGAGAATCCAGATGGATGCACAAACACGCCGCCGCGAACGTCGCGCAGAGAAACAGGCTCAATGGAAAGCAGCAAATCCCCTGTTGGTTGGGGTAAGCGCAAAACCAGTTAACCGCCCTATTCTCTCGCTGAATCGCAAACCGAAATCACGAGTAGAAAGCGCACTAAATCCGATAGACCTTACAGTGCTGGCTGAATACCACAAACAGATTGAAAGCAACCTGCAACGTATTGAGCGCAAGAATCAGCGCACATGGTACAGCAAGCCTGGCGAACGCGGCATAACATGCAGTGGACGCCAGAAAATTAAGGGAAAATCGATTCCTCTTATCTAGTTACTTAGATATTGGCCTTGGCTTTATCTCAATATTATATGGATCATAGCTGGCAACTAATTCAGTCCAGTAAATATCCTCAATAGGGAATAATATATGCTTTCCATTCCATCGGGAAAAAGTTTTGTTCAACACACCAAGCTCAATCAACTCACTAATGTATGGGAATTGTTTTGATGTAACCACATACTTCCTGCCTTCATTAAGGGCTGCGCACAAAACCATAGATTGCTCTTCTGTAAGGTTTTGAATTACTGATCGCACTTTATCGTTTTGCATCTTAATGCGTTTTCTTAGCTTAAATCGCTTATATCTGGCGCTGGCAATAGCTGATAATCGATGCACATTAATTGCTAGCGAAAATGCAAGAGCAAAGACGAAAACATGCCACACATGAGGAATACCGATTCTCTCATTAACATATTCAGGCCAGTTATCTGGGCTTAAAAGCAGAAGTCCAACCCAGATAACGATCATATACATGGTTCTCTCCAGAGGTTCATTACTGAACACTCGTCCGAGAATAACGAGTGGATCCATTTCTATACTCATCAAACTGTAGGGGTTGTAATAGTTTATCCGATTTCTCGCTGTAGGGGTACACGAGAACCACCGAGCCTGATGTGGTTAAAAGACAGGCACAATCTTTACTACCGCAATCCACTATTTAAGGTGATATATGGAAGAAGAATTTGAAGAGTTCGAAGAGCATCCTCAGGATGTGATGGAACAATACCAGGACTATCCGTATGACTACGACTATTGATAAAAATCAATGGTGTGGACAATTCAAGCGATGCAATGGATGCAAGCTGCAATCGGAATGCATGGTTAAGCCTGAAGAAATGTTTCCTGTAATGGAAGATGGGAAATATGTCGATAAATGGGCAATACGAACGACGGCAATGATTGCCAGAGAACTTGGTAAACAGAACAACAAAGCTGCCTGATAGTGGCCTTTATTTTTGGCATAAATAACAGAATAAACACTGCACTGTGTATTCATTCCAACGAGTGAATACACGGAGCAATGTCGCTCGTAACTAAACAGGAGCCGACTTGTTCTGATTATTGGAAATCTTCTTTGCCCTCCAGTGTGAGGGCGATTTTTTATCTGTGAGGATATGAACAGATGTCAAACATCAAAAAATACATCATTGATTACGACTGGAAAGCATCAATAGAAATTGAAATCGACCATGACGTAATGACAGAGGAAAAACTTCACCAGATTAATAATTTCTGGTCAGACTCTGAATACCGACTCAATAAACACGGCTCTGTATTAAATGCTGTATTAATCATGCTGGCGCAACATGCTCTGCTTATAGCAATTTCAAGCGACTTAAATGCATATGGTGTTGTGTGTGAGTTCGACTGGAATGATGGAAATGGTCAGGAAGGATGGCCTCCAATGGATGGTAGCGAAGGAATAAGAATTACCGATATCGATACATCAGGAATATTTGATTCAGATGATATGACTATCAAGGCCGCCTGAGTGCGGTTTTACCGCATACCAATAACGCTTCACTCGAGGCGTTTTTCGTTATGTATAAATAAGGAGCACACCATGCAATATGCCATTGCAGGGTGGCCTGTTGCTGGCTGCCCTTCCGAATCTTTACTTGAACGAATCACCCGTAAATTACGTGACGGATGGAAACGCCTTATCGACATACTTAATCAGCCAGGAGTCCCAAAGAATGGATCAAACACTTATGGCTATCCAGACTAAATTCACTATCGCCACTTTTATTGGCGATGAAAAGATGTTTCGTGAAGCCGTCGACGCTTATAAAAAATGGATATTAATACTGAAACTGAGATCAAGCAAAAGCATTCACTAACCCCCTTTCCTGTTTTCCTAATCAGCCCGGCATTTCGCGGGCGATATTTTCACAGCTATTTCAGGAGTTCAGCCATGAACGCTTATTACATTCAGGATCGTCTTGAGGCTCAGAGCTGGGCGCGTCACTACCAGCAGCTCGCCCGTGAAGAGAAAGAGGCAGAACTGGCAGACGACATGGAAAAAGGCCTGCCCCAGCACCTGTTTGAATCGCTATGCATCGATCATTTGCAACGCCACGGGGCCAGCAAAAAATCCATTACCCGTGCGTTTGATGACGATGTTGAGTTTCAGGAGCGCATGGCAGAACACATCCGGTACATGGTTGAAACCATTGCTCACCACCAGGTTGATATTGATTCAGAGGTATAAAACGAATGAGTACTGCACTCGCAACGCTGGCTGGGAAGCTGGCTGAACGTGTCGGCATGGATTCTGTCGACCCACAGGAACTGATCACCACTCTTCGCCAGACGGCATTTAAAGGTGATGCCAGCGATGCGCAGTTCATCGCATTACTGATCGTTGCCAACCAGTACGGCCTTAATCCGTGGACGAAAGAAATTTACGCCTTTCCTGATAAGCAGAATGGCATCGTTCCGGTGGTGGGCGTTGATGGCTGGTCCCGCATCATCAATGAAAACCAGCAGTTTGATGGCATGGACTTTGAGCAGGACAATGAATCCTGTACATGCCGGATTTACCGCAAGGACCGTAATCATCCGATCTGCGTTACCGAATGGATGGATGAATGCCGCCGCGAACCATTCAAAACTCGCGAAGGCAGAGAAATCACGGGGCCGTGGCAGTCGCATCCCAAACGGATGTTACGTCATAAAGCCATGATTCAGTGTGCCCGTCTGGCCTTCGGATTTGCTGGTATCTATGACAAGGATGAAGCCGAGCGCATTGTCGAAAATACTGCATACACTGCAGAACGTCAGCCGGAACGCGACATCACTCCGGTTAACGATGAAACCATGCAGGAGATTAACACTCTGCTGATCGCCCTGGATAAAACATGGGATGACGACTTATTGCCGCTCTGTTCCCAGATATTTCGCCGCGACATTCGTGCATCGTCAGAACTGACACAGGCCGAAGCAGTAAAAGCTCTTGGATTCCTGAAACAGAAAGCCGCAGAGCAGAAGGTGGCAGCATGACACCGGACATTATCCTGCAGCGTACCGGGATCGATGTGAGAGCTGTCGAACAGGGGGATGATGCGTGGCACAAATTACGGCTCGGCGTCATCACCGCTTCAGAAGTTCACAACGTGATAGCAAAACCCCGCTCCGGAAAGAAGTGGCCTGACATGAAAATGTCCTACTTCCACACCCTGCTTGCTGAGGTTTGCACCGGTGTGGCTCCGGAAGTTAACGCTAAAGCACTGGCCTGGGGAAAACAGTACGAGAACGACGCCAGAACCCTGTTTGAATTCACTTCCGGCGTGAATGTTACTGAATCCCCGATCATCTATCGCGACGAAAGTATGCGTACCGCCTGCTCTCCCGATGGTTTATGCAGTGACGGCAACGGCCTTGAACTGAAATGCCCGTTTACCTCCCGGGATTTCATGAAGTTCCGGCTCGGTGGTTTCGAGGCCATAAAGTCAGCTTACATGGCCCAGGTGCAGTACAGCATGTGGGTGACGCGAAAAAATGCCTGGTACTTTGCCAACTATGACCCGCGTATGAAGCGTGAAGGCCTGCATTATGTCGTGATTGAGCGGGATGAAAAGTACATGGCGAGTTTTGACGAGATCGTGCCGGAGTTCATCGAAAAAATGGACGAGGCACTGGCTGAAATTGGTTTTGTATTTGGGGAGCAATGGCGATGACGCATCCTCACGATAATATCCGGGTAGGCGCAATCACTTTCGTCTACTCCGTTACAAAGCGAGGCTGGGTATTTCCCGGCCTTTCTGTTATCCGAAATCCACTGAAAGCACAGCGGCTGGCTGAGGAGATAAATAATAAACGAGGGGCTGTATGCACAAAGCATCTTCTGTTGAGTTAAGAACGAGTATCGAGATGGCACATAGCCTTGCTCAAATTGGAATCAGGTTTGTGCCAATACCAGTAGAAACAGACGAAGAATTTCATACGTTAGCCGCATCCCTTTCACAAAAGCTGGAAATGATGGTGGCGAAAGCAGAAGCAGATGAGAGAAACCAGGTATGACAACCACGGAATGCATTTTTCTGGCAGCGGGCTTCATATTCTGTGTGCTTATGCTTGCCGACATGGGACTTGTTCAATGACACCTCAGCAGGAAAACGCCCTTCGCAGCATTGCCCGTCAGGCTAATTCTGAAATCAAAAAAAGCCAGACAGCAGTTTCCGGATAAAAACGTCGATGACATTTGCCGTAGCGTACTGAAGAAGCACCGCGAAACGGTAACGCTGATGGGATTCACACCGACTCATTTAAGCCTGGCAATCGGCATGTTAAACGGCGTCTTTAAGGAACGATGAACATGAAAAGCAAAATCATCAGGGAGCTACAGGCTCCTTTTTTATTATTCGCATTCACCCTCAAGCGTATTAACCAACAGTTCAGGGATTAATGAAAGATGGCAGACATCATTGATTCAGCATCAGAAATAGAAGAATTACAGCGCAACACAGCAATAAAAATGCGCCGCCTGAACCACCAGGCTATATCTGCCACTCATTGTTGTGAGTGTGGCGATCCGATAGATGAACGAAGACGCCTGGTCGTTCAGGGTTGTCGGACTTGTGCAAGTTGCCAGGAGGATCTGGAACTTATCAGTAAACAGAGAGGTTCGAAGTGAGCGAAATTAACTCTCAGGCACTGCGTGAAGCGGCAGAGCAGGCAATGCATGACGACTGGGGATTTGACGCAGACCTTTTCCATGAATTGGTAACACCATCGATTGTGCTGGAACTGCTGGATGAACGGGAAAGAAACCAGCAATACATCAAACGCCGCGACCAGGAGAACGAGGATATTGCGCTAACAGTAGGGAAACTGCGTGTTGAGCTTGAAACAGCAAAATCAAAACTCAACGAGCAGCGTGAGTATTACGAAGGTGTTATCTCGGATGGGAGTAAGCGTATTGCTAAACTGGAAAGCAACGAAGTCCGTGAAGACGGAAACCAGTTTCTTGTTGTTCGCCATCCTGGGAAGACTCCTGTTATCAAGCACTGCACTGGTGACCTGGAAGAGTTTCTGCGGCAGTTAATCGAACAAGACCCGTTAGTAACTATCGACATCATTACGCATCGCTATTACGGGGTTGGAGGTCAATGGGTTCAGGATGCAGGTGAGTATCTGCATATGATGTCTGACGCTGGCATTCGCATCAAAGGAGAGTGAGATCGGTTTTGTAAAAGATAACGCTTGTGAAAATGCTGAATTTCGCGTCGTCTTCACAGCGATGCCAGAGTCTGTAGTGTCAGATGATGACCGTACTCAAACATCGGGTTGAGTATTATCTTACTGTTTCTTTACATAAACATTGCTGATACCGTTTAGCTGAAACGACATACATTGCAAGGAGTTTATAAATGAGTATCAATGAGTTAGAGTCTGAGCAAAAAGATTGGGCGTTATCAATGTTGTGCAGATCCGGTGTCTTGTCTCCATGCAGACATCACGAAGGTGTTTATGTAGATGAAGGTATAGATATAGAGTCGGCATACAAATATTCCATGAAGGTTTATAAGTCTAATGAAGACAAATCCCCATTCTGCAATGTGCGAGAAATGACTGATACCGTGCAAAATTATTATCACGAGTACGGTGGAAACGATACTTGCCCTCTCTGTACAAAACATATAGATGATTAAACCCAATATTACATAACAATCCTCGCACTCGCGGGGATTTATTTTATCTGAACTCGCTACGGCGGGTTTTGTTTTATGGAGATGATAAATGCACTTCCGAGTCACAGGAGAATGGAATGGAGAGCCATTCAACAGAGTTATCGAAGCGGAGAACATCAACGACTGCTACGACCACTGGATGATATGGGCGCAGATAGCACATGCAGACGTAACCAATATTCGAATTGAAGAACTGAAAGAACACCAAGCCGCCTGATGGCGGTTTTTTCTTGCGTGTAATTGCGGAGACTTTGCGATGTACTTGACACTTCAGGAGTGGAACGCACGCCAGCGACGTCCAAGAAGCCTTGAAACAGTTCGTCGATGGGTTCGGGAATGCAGGATATTCCCACCTCCGGTTAAGGATGGAAGAGAGTATCTGTTCCACGAATCAGCGGTAAAGGTTGACTTAAATCGACCAGTAACAGGTGGCCTTTTGAAGAGGATCAGAAATGGGAAGAAGGCGAAGTCATGAGCGCCGGGAT
>NZ_JAFGYW010000386.1:0-449 GCF_017491595.1 Pseudomonas sp. 51_B | reverse complement strand
CTTGACCCGTTATTCGGTGACCCTGCGCCCGCAACTGGCGTACCTGGCGCACCGCATCAACCAGCGCATCTTCCAGAACCTCAGCGTGCCGAAAATCATCGGCATGGTGCTCGAAGAGCACGGCATTCAAAGCAACGCCTACGAATTCAAGACCGGCTCGATCTATCCCGAGCGCATCTACTGCGTGCAATACGACGAGTCGGATCTGCACTTCATCCAGCGCCTGTGCGAGGAAGAAGGCATTCACTTCCACTTCCAGCACAGCGCCAACGCGCACAAGTTGGTGTTCGGCGACGACCAGACGGTGTTCCCGAAACTGGCACCTGTGCCCTATCAGCAAGACTCCGGCATGGTCGCCAGCAACCCGGTGATCAAGCGTTTCGACCTGCGCCTGGAAACCCGCACCAGCCGCACCACCCGCCGCGACTACGACTTCGAAAAACCGCGCC
>NZ_JAFGYW010000385.1:0-449 GCF_017491595.1 Pseudomonas sp. 51_B | reverse complement strand
CTTCCAGGGTGTTTTCCCCGGTGTAGTAGCCGTAGCTGCTCTTGGCGAGGTTGCTGGCCAGGGTCAGGCCGTTGAGCTCGACCTGCACCGGCGCCTGGTCTTCCGACACGGTGACCAATTTCAGGTTGTCCATGTAGCCGTCGGCCTTGACTTTCTGCGCCTGGGCGCTGGCGGCGATGTCCATGCTCAGACCGGAAAATTTCAGGCTCGATTGCTCATCCAGCGCAGTTTCGAACGGCACCAGGTTGAGGGTGCTGGTGGTCGATTCGTCGTAACCGATGTTGGTGACGCCCTTGAGCGGCGCGGCGCCGTTGGTGGCGGCGAACCATTTTGCCGTGGACGGGCTCTTTTCCAGCTCGTAGTTGCTGGTGGCCATGACCGGCAGCCACTTCAGCGAAACCAGACGCGAGAACGGCAGCGGGCCGTGTTCGATGTGGTCGACGAACAGC
>NZ_JAFGYW010000384.1:0-450 GCF_017491595.1 Pseudomonas sp. 51_B | reverse complement strand
ACGTGCAGCCGGCCCAGTGCTACCGGCAGGCTCATGCGCAAGCGGCCGCTGGGCGTCGAACGGCGGAACGCCAAAGCCTCTTCGACCTCGTCCAGATCCTGCAAGATGCCCACACATCGCTCATACAGCACCCGACCATCGTCGGTCAGGCTCAGGCTGCGGGTGGTGCGGTTGAGCAGACGGACCTGCAGACGCGATTCGAGCCGCACGATCGATTTACCGACGGCCGAGCGGGTCAGCCCGAGTTGCCTGGCCGCCGCCGTAAAACTTCCAGTATCCACCGAGGCGACGAAGGCGGCGATGTCGTTCAGGTTATGCAGTTCCATGAGGCCTCCGGGTTTGGCATTCAAGCGGCTTGGCACCGGTTATGGGGAACCCTATTCCCCAATCATGAGCATACCATCTCGATTAGTTAAGCCATCACTAACGTCTGATCGAGGTCATATGAAC
>NZ_JAFGYW010000383.1:0-450 GCF_017491595.1 Pseudomonas sp. 51_B | reverse complement strand
GACAGTACGCTTTCGCGAGCAGGCTCGCTCCCACAGGGGATCACTTACACAGGGGAATCTCGGGGCAGGATCAGAGATTGCGGTTAGCCAAAGCCCGCTCCATCCGCGCACTCCCTTCTTCCAGCAACGCCCTCGGGCAACCGAAGTTCAAACGCACAAACTGCTGATGCCGGTCGCCAAACTCCAATCCCGCGCTCAGGCCGACCTTGCCCTGTTCGAGGAAGAACCGCTGCGGATCCGGCAGGTCCAGCGCGGTGCAATCGAGCCACGCCAGATACGTGCCCTGCGGCACATTGATGGTCACGCCCGGCAGGCGCGTGCGCACCGCGTCTACCAGCCAGTCGCGGTTGGCCTGCAGGTAGGTTTTCAGTTCGGCGAGCCACGGCGCGGCTTCGCTGTAGGCGACGCGGGTGGCTTCCATGCCCAGCGGGTTGACGCTGTCGACCATGC
>NZ_JAFGYW010000382.1:0-450 GCF_017491595.1 Pseudomonas sp. 51_B | reverse complement strand
CTCGCGAACCTCGCGCAAATGCAAGGCAAGACCGGTCAGCATCTGATCGACAACGAGTGGCTCGCGAGCATCCGCAGCCGCGCCGTCATTCCCGGCGGCACGTGCAAGTTCGATCTCCCGTCGTACTACGCATGGCAGCAGTGGCCGGCCGAACAGCGCCGCCACGACATCGCGAAGTGGGCGATGCCGCTCCTGCCGCTGCGCGACGCGGCGATGATCGTGCTGCGCCTCGCGCGAGAATCCGGGCAAGCATCGAAGGTAATGGCGATGCAGGGCAGCTATCAGCAGATGCTGTCCGGCCGCACGTAACAGTTGATGCAGGTGCGCGTGCCGCCCGAGTTGCGCGTGATTCCCGAAGCGAGCGCGAACAAGTACATGCTGTGGGTGCGCTTCACCGCGCAGGACGGCGACGTGCGGCCGGACAGCATCTGCTGATAGCTGCCCTGCATC
>NZ_JAFGYW010000381.1:0-450 GCF_017491595.1 Pseudomonas sp. 51_B | reverse complement strand
CAAGCACCCACACGAATTGCTTGATTCGATTTGTTAAAGAGCGTTTGGTTAAGAGCGTTTCGTCTCAACCGAGGCGCGCATTCTACGCTTTCCTCATTTGCTGTCAAGCGTTTATTTTGAAGTTTTTGCGAGAAACTCGTTTAGCTTCAAACACTTAACTCGCTTCGATCTCTCGTCGCGGGAGGTGAATACTACAGCATTCAAAAATGCTGTCAACCACCTTTTACAACCACTGGCGGCCTTCAGCCTACCAGGAGAAGCGACAGCTTCTACTTAAAGACAAAACCCCTACCTGCATGCGCAGATAGGGGTTTTGCGAAATAAATCTTGACGATGACCTACTCTCACATGGGGAAACCCCACACTACCATCGGCGATGCATCGTTTCACTACTGAGTTCGGGATGGGATCAGGTGGTTCCAATGCTCTATGGTCGTCAAGAAATTCTGT
>NZ_JAFGYW010000380.1:0-451 GCF_017491595.1 Pseudomonas sp. 51_B | reverse complement strand
GTCGAATCTGGGTCGGTCGAATCCATCGCGATCCTGGTGAAAAGCGGTTGCCGCGATCCGCGCGAACCGCGCGGACGAGGCCGCGAGGCGGCCTGGGTCACGCTCTAGCCTGATATCGGCCGCCTCGCGGCGTTCTTGAGCGGCGCGCTGCGCCGCCGCCCCGGGTTACGGCTTCGTCACGGGATCGACGGGCGTCGCGACGACTCCCGTCATGTCGGCCTGCTTGCGATGCTCGGCGAGCGCCTTGAGCGCCGTGTCGATGCCGAACACCGCCTGCTTCGCCGCGTACTGGTCGGCGGTCGCGAGCACGCGGCCGTCCTTGAGCATCGGCTTGATCGCGTTGATGTTGTCGTAGCCGACGACATACACCTTGCCCTGGCGGCCCGCCGCGCGCACCGCGGACACGGCGCCGATCGCCATGTTGTCGTTGCCGCAAAGGAGCGCCTTCAGG
>NZ_JAFGYW010000379.1:0-451 GCF_017491595.1 Pseudomonas sp. 51_B | reverse complement strand
CGGCGAGCCAGCGCGCGAGAATCGCCTTCTGCTGATTGCCGCCCGACAGGAAGCGGATCTTCTGCCGGCGGTTGGGCGTCTTGATCTTCAGCAGCTTGATGAAGCGATCGGCCGTCTCGGCCTCGCGCTTGCGGTCGAGAAAGAGCCCCGCGCGCAGCCCGTGGCGGCGGCCACTGATGTTGATGTTCTCGGCGACCGACGCATGCGCGACGATTCCCTCTTCCTGGCGATCCTCGGGGCACAGCACGATCCCGCGGCGGATCGCGTCGCGCGTCGAGCGGATGTTGAGCGGCTCGCCGTCCAGCGTGAGCGCGCCGCCCGTCCTGCGCTGCGCGCCGTAGATCACGCGCATCAGTTCGCTGCGCCCCGCGCCGACGAGCCCGAAAAAGCCGACGATCTCGCCCGCGCGCACGTCGAAGCTCGCCCCCGCGCGCAGCGCATCGCCCTCGAG
>NZ_JAFGYW010000378.1:0-451 GCF_017491595.1 Pseudomonas sp. 51_B | reverse complement strand
CCCAGAGGGAGAGGGGACTGACCGAGTTGTCTGGGTGATGTACGCCGACCTGCGACTTCAGTGGTGAACTTCGCTTGGCCAAGCCTGAGATCACGTGGATCATTCAGGTCGATGTAACTCGCAAGATCGCCACCGTCAGTCCCCTCTCCCTCCGGGAGAGGGCTAGGGTGAGGGGCTCTTTTCAGCCTCACACCAGATGCAACGCCGTAAGCAGCATGTCGATCACCTTGATCCCCACGAACGGCACGACAATCCCGCCGACGCCATAGATCAGTAGATTGCGCCGCAGCAACGCCGCCGCACTCGCCGCCTGCACCCGCACGCCGCGCAATGCCAGTGGAATCAGCACAACAATGATCAGCGCGTTGAACACAATGGCCGAGAGAATCGCGCTCTGCGGACTGCTCAGATGCATGATGTTCAGCACGCCCAGCTGCGGGTAAATCGAGGC
>NZ_JAFGYW010000377.1:0-452 GCF_017491595.1 Pseudomonas sp. 51_B | reverse complement strand
GGCGATCACCAGATCGACGATGATGAACACGATGTACAGCAGAAAGCCGATCTTGAACGCGTCGGTCAACTCCGATAGCGCGAACGCCGGTGCGAGAACGATGAGGTCGCGCTCGTTCAGAAGCGATGCTTCTTCCTTCGGCCAGATGACGGAAGCGGAACGAATAAAGAAGCGTTTTTCGCGTTCGGGAGTGTGTTTCTCGAGAAACGATCGGAACGGTTCGAGTGCTGAACCGAGCGCTTGGATGATGGCCTGGGAGGACTGCGAGGCGAGCTGTTGTTCGTCGAGCGCCTTCGCCGCCTGCATGCCGATAGGTGCCATCACGTAGAGCGATACCAGAATCGCGATCCCGTTGAGAACCATATTGGGCGGAACCTGTTGCACGCCGAGCGCGTTGCGCAGAAGCCCCAGCACGACGACGATCTTCGCATACGACGTCACGACCATCGCAA
>NZ_JAFGYW010000038.1:0-20187 GCF_017491595.1 Pseudomonas sp. 51_B | reverse complement strand
CAGTGCCCAGCTTCTGGAGTTCCGCGACCTGGCACTGACCGACCCGCACGTCGCCAGCCTGCGCGACAAGGTCGAAATGCAACTGGACGCTGAAGTGGATGCCGCCTACCCGGCGCGCTGGCTGGGGCGCGTGGAGGTCACCTGCAACGATGGCCGGCGCCTGAGCGCTGCCATCGACCAGCCCAAGGGCGACCCCGGCAACACCCTTTCGCGACCGGAGCTGGAAGCCAAGTTCCAGCGCCTGCTGGCCTATTCCGGCGCCCGTAGCCCGGCCCAGGGCCAGGCCCTGATCGAGCAGGTCTGGCAACTGCGCGATGCGCCCTCGCTGGCCGCGCTGTACTGATGATGAACAGGTGACCCCATGACTCAAACCGCTCCCCGCCCGCTAGACGGCATCACCGTCATCAGCCTGGAACATGCCATCGCAGCGCCCTTCTGCACCCGCCAACTGGCCGACTTGGGTGCCCGTGTGATCAAGATCGAACGCCCCGGCAGTGGTGATTTCGCCCGGGGTTACGACCAGCGCGTCGATGGCCTGGCCTCGCACTTCGTGTGGACCAACCGCTCCAAGGAAAGCCTCACCCTGGACCTCAAGCAGCCTGCCGCCAGCGGCATTCTTGACGCACTGCTGGCCAAAGCCGACGTACTGGTGCAAAACCTCGCACCCGGCGCCGCCGCACGCATGGGACTCTCGTTCCAGAGCCTGCACCAGCGCTATCCGCGGTTGATTGTGTGCGATATCTCCGGGTATGGCGCAGGCGGCCCCTATGAAAAGAAGAAAGCCTACGACCTGCTGATCCAAAGCGAGGGTGGCTTCGTGTCGGTGACCGGCGGCCCCGGCGATGAAGAAATGGCCAAAGCCGGCTGTTCGATCGCCGATATCGCTGCCGGTATGTATGCCTATACCGGCGTGCTTTCCGCCCTGCTGCTGCGCGATAAGACCGGCCTTGGCAGCAACATCGACGTGTCGATGCTGGAAAGCCTGGTGGAATGGATGGGCTACCCGATGTACTACGCCTACAACGGCGCGCCGCCGCCTGCGCGTGCCGGGGCGGCGCACTCCACCATCTACCCGTACGGGCCATTCCCCACGGGGGGTGGTGGCACGATCATGCTCGGCCTGCAGAACGAGCGGGAGTGGGCGCTGTTTTGCGAAAAGGTCCTGCTGGACCCAGCGCTGGCCAACGATGATCGCTTCAGCGCCAACTTTCGACGCTCAGAAAACCGCGAGGTGCTGCGCCAGATCATCGTCGATGGCTTCGCCAGTTTGTCCTTGGACGAAGTGGTCGCGCGGCTGGAGGAGGCGCAGATCGCCAACGCCCGGGTCAACGACATGCATGGCGTATGGCAGCATCCGCAGCTTAAGGCCCGTGATAGCTGGCGTGCAGTGGACAGCCCAGCTGGCGAATTACCTGCGCTGCTGCCTCCAGGGCGCAATGCCGCATTCGCCCCGCGCATGGACGCGGTGCCGGCCCTGGGCCAACACACCCAGCGCATCCTCGAGGAACTGGGCTTCACGGCAGATCAGCAGGCCAGCCTGGCAGCAGGAGGCGTCGTATGAAAACGGTACGCTCTGCCTTGTTCGTACCCGGCAGCCGCCCCGAGCGCTTCGCCAAGGCCCTGGCTGCCGGCGCCGATGCGGTGATCGTCGACTTTGAGGACGCCGTTGAGGAGCCGCTCAAGCAACAAGCGCGTCAGCACCTGGCGGCATTCCTCCACGCTAACCCGAGCGCGTCGGTGTGGGTCAGGGTTAATGCCCCGCAACACCAGGAGCATGCGCCCGACCTTGCATTCTGTGCGCAACAGCCGGGGGTCGTCGGCGTGCTGCTGCCTAAGGTTGAAAATGCCACGCAGGTCGCGGTCGCCTGGCACAGTGGCAAGCCTGTCTGGCCGATCATCGAAACTGCCAAGGGGTGGCTGGCCTTGGCGCAGATCGCAAGCGCCGAAGGTGTCGAGCGGCTGTCGTTCGGCAGCCTCGACCTGGCACTGGATTTAGGCCTGAACACCGACAGCGACGCTGCCCAGTCTTTTCTGGACCAGGCACGCATGGCCGTGCAACTGCACTCGCGGGCGGCTGGCTTGCAGCCGCCGCTCGACGGTGTATTCCCGGGCATAGCCGATGACCAAGGGCTGCACCGAGCGATGCGTCGCGCCCATGACCTGGGCTACGCAGGCGCGCTATGCATCCACCCCAGGCAGATCCCAGTGATTCACGCCGCGCTCGCGCCCAGCGCCGAACAACTGGCATGGGCACGGCGGGTGGTGGCAGCCAGTGCTGCGGCCAATGGCGCCGGGGCGTTTCAGCTGGACGGGCAGATGGTCGACGCCCCTGTGTTGTTGCGTGCGCAGCGCTTGCTGGACTTAACGACGGGCTAAGCGAGTGCGTTCAGCTAACCTGAATGCAGCCTTACACAAAAGCTGATTCTCCAAACGCTGGCTCATGCTCCATCTTTATGTTCAACCCTCCTACAACAATAAATCAGAGGTGACATCGATGTTGAAACTGACCCAGGCGCTGGTGTGCGCCGCTGCAGTGTCCCTGGCGAGCCTGGCCCAGGCCGCTGACCCCATCGTCATCAAGTTCGCCCACGTCGTGGCTGACAGTACGCCAAAAGGCCAAGGGGCATTAATGTTCCAGAAACTGGTCGCTGCCGATCCTCAGCTCAAGGATAAGGTCAAAGTCGAGGTCTACCCCAACTCATCACTGTTCGGTGATGGCAAGGAGATGGAAGCGCTGTTGCTGGGCGACGTACAGATGCTGGCGCCATCGTTGGCCAAGTTCGAGCACTACAACAAGCAGGTACAGATCTTCGACCTGCCGTTCCTGTTCGACGATCTGGCCGCTGTCGATCGCTTTCAGCAAGGCCCACAGGGCAAGGCACTGCTGACTTCGATGGAAGACAAAGGTATTCACGGCCTTGCCTATTGGCACAACGGGCTCAAGCAACTGTCGGCCAACAAGAAAGTGTTGTTACCCAAGGACGCTCGCGGGCTCAAATTCCGCGTCCAGGCTTCCAGTGTGCTGGAAGAGCAATTCAAGGCCATTCGCGCCAACCCTCGCAAGATGAGCTTCGCCGAGGTCTACCAAGGCCTGCAGACCGGCACGGTCAATGGCACCGAAAACACTTGGTCCAACTATGAAAGCCAGAAGGTCAATGAGGTGCAGAAGTTCTTCACCGAAACCGACCACGGCCTGATCGACTACATGGTGATCACCAACGCCAAGTTCTGGAGCGGCCTGCCGGAGGATGTGCGCAGTGAACTGCAGGCGATCATGGACAAAGTCACCGTCGAGGTGAACAAACAGGCCGAAGCCCTCAACCAACAGGCCCGTCAGAAGATCGTCGACGCCAAGACCAGCGAAATCGACGTGCTGACGCCCGAGCAACGGGAACAATGGCGTGAAGCGATGCGCCCGGTCTGGAAAATGTTCTCCGACCAGATCGGTGCCGACCTGATCAAGGCCGCTGAGGCCTCCAACAAAGCGTCCTGACGTGCTGCCCTGGCCACCCGCATACGGGTGGCCTGTCTTTTCTGTCTGGAGAATCCTATGCAATCGCTCAGGCGAGTCTGGGAGCACTTCGAGGAAGGCATGATCGCCTTTCTCCTGGCCGCCATGACCTTGGTGACATTCACTTACGTGGCGCTCAACAACCTTTACACAATGTTCTACACGCTCAGTGACCACTGGGCCTTCGCCAGCGATTTACTGCTGGGCATCGGTGACCACCTGATGGGCTACGCCCAGGAGATGACCTGGAGCATCGCCCTGACCAAAGCGCTGTTCGGCTGGTTGATATTCTTCGGCATCGCCTACGGCGTACGTACCGCAGGGCACTTGGGCGTGGATGTGCTGGTGCGGCGCACGCCCAAACCAGTGCAACGGGTGCTGGCAATGATCGCCTGTGCCTGCTGCCTGGCCTACGCCGGGCTTTTCCTGGTGGCGAGCATCCGCTGGGTGAGCGCGGTACTGGTGGCGGGGATCGGCGCCGAGGACCTGGATCGCTATGGCATCAAGATCGGCCACATCGCGCTGATCGTGCCGTTTGGCTTCATCCTGGTGATCATCCGCTACCTGGAGATTCTCTACCGCCTATTCACCCACCGCCAGTCTGGCCTGGGCCTGGCTGACGAGGCCGCCGAAGCGAGCAAACTGGCCAATCCGGGTGAGGAGCACCACTGATGACGGTAATCTGCCTGTTCCTGTTGCTGTTCCTGTTCATGTTCCTGGGGGTGCCGATCGCCATTTCACTGGGCCTCTCGGGTGCGCTCTCTATCCTGATGTTCAGCCAAGACTCGCTGAGCTCGCTGGCGATCAAGTTGTTCGAGACCTCCGACAGCTACACCTTCCTGGCCATTCCGTTCTTCCTGTTGTCAGGCGCGTTCATGACCACCGGTGGCGTGGCGCAACGGCTGATCGATTTTGCCAACGCCTGCGTCGGGCACATTCGTGGTGGCCTGGCCATTGCAGCGGTGCTGGCCTGCATGCTGTTCGCCGCGTTGTCAGGTTCGTCACCTGCCACGGTAGCGGCCGTGGGCTCGATCGCCGTTGCCGGCATGGTGCGTTCGGGTTATCCGCGTGAGTTTGGCGCAGGCATCATCTGTAACGCAGGTACCCTTGGCATTTTGATTCCACCTTCGATCGTCATGGTGGTGTACTCGGCCGCCACCGAGACGTCGGTGGGCAAGCTGTTCATGGCAGGTGTGATACCGGGCATTCTGCTGGGGCTGGCGCTGATGGTGACCATTTATATCGTCGCGCGCATCAAGAAGCTCCCAGCACAACCGCGTGCAAGCTTTGCCCAGTGGCTGACCTGCGCTCGCCGCGCGTTCTGGGGCCTGTTGTTGTTGGTGATCATCCTCGGCGGTATCTACAGCGGTATGTTCACCCCCACCGAAGCGGCAGCAGTGGCGGCGGTGTATTCGGCGTTCATCGCACTGTTCGTGTACAAGGACATGCGCATCAAGGACTGCCCGAAAGTCCTGCTGGAGTCGGGCCGACTGACCATCATGCTGCTGTTCATCATCGCCAACGCCATGCTGTTCGCCCATGTGCTGACCACCGAACAGATCCCCCAGCAGATCACTCAGTGGGTGATGTCCGAAGGGCTGACGCCCATCGGCTTCCTGATCATGGTCAACATCGTGCTGCTGGTGGCCGGCAGTTTCATGGAGCCGTCGGCGATCATCCTGATCCTGGCGCCGATCTTCTTCCCGATAGCCATGAAGCTGGGCATCGATCCGATTCACCTGGGCATCGTGATGGTGGTGAACATGGAAATTGGCCTGGTTCACCCACCGGTAGGGCTGAACCTGTTCGTCACCTCGGCGGTGACCGGGCTGACGTTAGGGCAGACGATACGCGCGGCCCTGCCTTGGCTGATGATCCTGCTGTTGTTCCTGGTGCTGGTGACCTATGTGCCGTTCATCTCGCTGGCCCTGCCGGAATGGCTGGGTATGCCATGAACCTCGGTTTCAAAGGTTGAGTCACGGGGTGTATCGACTGTTGCAAGTGCGTTTGCCTGCTCGATACGCCCCTAGGGGCTACGTCAGATCCCTCCTGCGGCCAGCAATTGGCTCATCACCCCCGCCAGGTCCTTGACCATCCTGTCTGCGGTGGGCTTGTGCACGATGACGATTTCATAGCTGTCGACCTCTGGCAGCCCTTGTTCAGGGCCCAGTACCCGGTGCTCGCCTGTTGCTGCGCGCGGCGGCAACAGGCTAATGCCCATGCCGTCGGCCACCGCCGCCTGGATACCACTGAGGCTTGAACTGGTGAAGCTGATCCGCCAGCGCCGGCCCATGCCTTCGATGGCATTGATCATGTCCTCGCGGTACAGGCCACGCGGTGGGAAGGTCACCAACGGGACGGGGTCCAGCTCGAATGCGGGGACGCGCGCACTGTCGATCCATTGCAAGCGCTCCGGCCAGCAGGCCACACCCTCGCGGCTGTTGCGCCGTTGCTTGAGCAGAACCAGGTCCAGCTCACCATTATCGTAGGCCTGGCTAAGGTCACGGCACAGCCCGCTGGTGACCTCGAGTTTGACCTGCGGGTGCTGGCGGCTGAAGGCTGACAGCGCATTGGTGGTGCGCCCACCGACGAAGTCCTCAGGCACCCCCAGACGTACCGTGACCCCAACCATCGCCCCGGCCAGGGCTTGCAGCATCTGATCGTTCAACGCCAGCATGTGTCGGGCATAACCGAGCAGGGTCTGGCCGGCATCGGTGGGCAATACGTCGCGGTTACCGCGTACCAACAGGCGGTGGCCGACCATATCTTCCAGGCGGCGAACTTTCTGGCTGATCGTCGATTGGGTGGAATGCAGGCGCGCGGCGGCGGTGGTGAAGCTGCCGCAGTCGGCCACCACTACCACGGCACGCAGCAGGTCGAGGTCGAAAAGGGAGCTATTGGATTTGACGCTGATGGACATCGGGGTATTCAACAAATCAATGGCATGGCTGAGTTCTACCATGCCTCCAGTAGCCCGGCAACGCGGATGTCTAATCCCCCAGCGCCACCCCTTCGCGGCGCGGGTCAGCCCCACCCGCCCAGCCGTTGGTCGTTCGCTGAATGATCTGCATGCCGCTGGTCATGGTCAATGGCGTCACCTCGTGGCCCCAGGCAGCCAGCTGGCGGATCAACGCCGCACTGGTCAGCCCTGCTTCCACCTCGGTGCCGGCGTTGCGCCTGCCGAAATTGGGCAGATTGGCCGCTTGCTGAGGATCGAGCCGCCAGTCCAGCAAGCCGATCAGCGCCTTGTTCACATAGCCGATGATCTGCGAACCACCTGGCGAACCAAGGCTTGCCAGCAGCTCGCCGGAGTTGCGGGCGAAGACCAGCGTTGGCGCCATCGCCGACAGCGGGCGCTTTCCAGGCTGTACACGGTTGGCCACGGGTTTACCGTTCTCGGCCGGCAGGAAGGAAAAGTCGGTGAGCTGGTTGTTCAGCATGAAGCCGCCGACCAGCAGGTGCGATCCGAAGGCCGATTCCACCGATGTGGTCATGGCCAGTGCCTGGCCACTGTCATCGACCGCAGACAGATGCGAGGTAGAAATGCGCAGTGGCGAGCGGTCTGGGGCCAATGCCAGATGGACGCCAGGTGGGGTACCTGGGCGCGCGTGCTTCATGCTGAACACGCCTACCCGCTGGCTGCGCGCGGCGAGGTAGGCCGGGGCTAGCAACGCGCTAACCGGCACTGGCACATAATCGCTGTCGGCCAGGTACAGGGCTCGATCGGCATAGGCCAGGCGCTCGGCCTCGGCGATCAGGTGCACGGCTTGCGGCGCCGGCTCCAGGCCAGCCACCGAGTCAACTTTGTGCGGCGGCAAATTGGCCAGGTCGTGCTGCGCCGAAGTCAGCTGTAGCGCCTGCAAAATACCCAAGGTCTGTAACACGGTTACCCCACCCGATGACGGCGGCGGCATGCCGCAAATGTTCCAGGCCTTATAAGCGCTGCACAGCGGCTCGCGCTCCTTGGCCTGATAACCCTGCAGGTCTTCGAGTGACAGCATCCCGGCATTGGCGTGCTGACGCACCTGCGCCACCATGGCTTGGGCAATCTCACCGCTGTAGAAAGCCTCGACTCCCTGCTGTGCAATGCGCTGTAAAGTTTGTGCCAGGGCCGGGTTGCGCAACCGCGTGCCAACGGCCAAGGGCTTGCCTTCACGGTCCAGAAAGTAAGCCCCCATGGCCGGCGAGCGGGCAATCGACGGGTCACCGGCAATGAGCGTGTGCAGGCGCGGGGAAACGGTGAAGCCTTCGCGCGCCAGTGCAATCGCCGGCGCGAACAGGTCCTTCCACGGCAACTTACCATGCTGATCGTGGGCCAGTTTCAAAGCCCGCAGTACACCCGGCACACCCACCGAGCGCCCGCCAATTTGCGCTGCGCGAAAGGCCATGGGCGAGCCGTCGGCTTGCAGGAACAGGCGTTCGGTCACCCCAGCCGGTGCAGTTTCGCGGCCATCATAAGCCTGCACACGCTGGCCATCCCAGTACAGGATGAAGCCGCCACCGCCTATGCCACTGGACTGTGGCTCGACCAGGGTCAGCACCATTTGCATGGCAATGGCCGCATCGATGGCACTGCCACCGGCCCGCAGCATCGCTCGCCCGGCCTCGCTGGCCAAAGGGTTGGCGGCCGCCACCATGTGCCGACTGGCACGCACCGGCTGCAGGCCGCTGCGGTAACCGGACTCAAGCTCCGGAGGGGTGGCCAGCACTTGGTCGGCCCAGGCGCCGCCACTGCACGCTGCGAGGCAAACGACAGTGAGCAGGCGCTGCACTAACAAGGCACTACGGTACATCGGCTCGCATCCTTTCATGTGTCAGCCAACTGGGTTCAATGCGCTTTGAGCGCAGCTTCGATCGTCGCCACATCGATTTTGCCCATGTTCATCATCGCCTCGAACGCGCGCTTGGCTGCGGCCTTATCGGGGCTAGTGATCGCTTGCAGCAGAATGCGCGGGGTGATCTGCCAGGAGATACCCCACTTGTCCTTGCACCAGCCACACACGCTCTCACTGCCGCCGTTACTGACGATGGCCTGCCAGAACCGATCGGTTTCGGCCTGATCCTCGGTGCAGACCTGAAACGAAAACGCCTCGCTGTGCCTGAACGCCGTGCCGCCGTTGAGCCCTACACAAGGTATACCCATCACGGTGAACTCGACGGTGATCACCTCACCGGCCTTGCCCGCTGGAAAGTCGCCAGGCGCATGATGCACGGCCACAACCTGGCTGTCTGGAAACGTACTGGCGTAGAAGTTTGCCGCTTCTTCGGCATGCTTGTCGAACCACAGG
Organism: Pseudomonas sp. 51_B; assembly: GCF_017491595.1. Taxonomy (NCBI): domain Bacteria; kingdom Pseudomonadati; phylum Pseudomonadota; class Gammaproteobacteria; order Pseudomonadales; family Pseudomonadaceae; genus Pseudomonas; species Pseudomonas sp. 51_B. The sequence continues at coordinate 11,388 of NZ_JAFGYW010000038.1, read as the reverse complement.
CAGATCGTGTTCTTGGCAATCATGACAGCGCTCCATTGCACCCTGGAAAATCCTGAGTCTAGTCCGTTGGCTTTTGCCGGCGTGGGTGGCCGACGCGCTGCGCCAGCGCCGATCAATCAGAATAATCCTACTGGCAGCTGCGAAGCCTCCCACAACCTACTTGATGCTCAGCAGAGCATGATGCCTGGCAAAACCTCAGAAGCGACTTTTCGCAAGGAGAAACAGGTTTTGTCGGATTTCCAAACCAAGTTGCAGCACCTGAGTGCCGAGCAGATCGAAGCCTTGTACAGCGATTACGTCAGTGGTGAGAAAATCGCCACGCTGCTGGAACGCTACGCCATCGACATCGCCCCCAGCAGCCTGATCAAGGCGTTCCCGCCGGTACCCTGCCAAGGGCTGCAGTGCCCCTACTGCGCTGTGAGCCTGTACGAGCGGCGCAAAAGCCGCTCGGCCTACAGTTGGAACGACAATCAGGCTTACTGCCCGCGATGCACGCACCGTCACTATTTTCCAGGGCGCAACCAATGGCAACGCGATTGCACCTGCCCACCTTGCCTGGCAGTACGTGAGCGTGCCAGGCAGGCGCGGGCCAGCGAGCAACGCAAGCGCATCGATGAGCACTGGTCATTGGCCAAACACCAGCCCGTGCCGCTGCATACCCTGCCCGTCACCCGTCAATTGCAGCTGTTGGCCATGCTCCAAGTGCGCATGGATGGGCAAAAGGGTTGTGTTCATGCTGCAGAACGAAGCACGGCAGACATGCGCGTCAGCCCGTCCCTAGGCATGGATTCAGCGCTGTTGCTGGCGCTGCACGAAGACCAGATTCTGCTGGTTGACCCCAGCTCGCCGCTGGATGCCTTCAGTAACGACCCCACGCCTAAAGCCTGGCAAAACAAAGTGAGCTGGATCGCCAACGTCAGTCTGGATGGCGAGCACCGGGCCGGCATTGGCAGCCTGTATCGCGCGCTGCGCCTGACATTGGCCAATGGCCCGCAGGCGCGGTGGCGCAGCGAGATCGCCGCAGCCATCGAGCGGCTGAATAAGGAAGAGGTCTGTGCCTATATCGCCACACGCAGTGCAGAGCACGGCTTACCATTCGAGGCCAGGAAGAAAGCCGCTGAAGTGGCCGAGCAGCTGCTTGAGATGCACCCGGTTCGGCATATCTGGTCCCTGACCAACACGGCTGTTCGGGGCGCTCTGGCCTACGTGGCCAGGGCTCGGGTCAGCAAGCAGCATGCCGCCAACACCATTCCCGGCAGAATGCTGTCGATGAGCGAACGGGCCATCAGCGAGCACTGGCAATTCAACGTTTCAAGCCACGACGCCTATCCGCCGCTGTCGGCCATGCGCTGGGCGCTGTTCGAAGTATTGCTGCAACAAGAAGACCATGGCCTGGGCCAGAAGCTCAGCGATTACCTCGCACAGCTGCCTGGGGAAGTCGCCGCCGGCAGCAACACCTGTTACTGCGCGCTGTGTGGTTCGAACCGCGTGCACATAACGGCGCTGCCAGAAGAAACTATCGTCAATTGCAAAGATTGCCTGGCCAGAACCCGGGTGTCGACCTAGCCAGGGCCCATGCCCAGCGCTTACCCTGCCGGGGTCTTTCTAAGCAACATTTTGTTGGTAATTCCTACGCCAAGCAGTGAACCTGCTTACAAAAATGCGGTCTGTCCCTGACGGTCAAGTTACCGACCGGTTCGTCGGCCCTGTCATTGAGCGCGAGCTCCCGGGCCTATTTTTCCTGCAGCAGCGAAGACCCGACATGCCTGAATCCCGCCCCGCCTCCCCTGCCCTCACTGCCCTGCGCGGCAGCCTGCTCGCCGCCTTCGTGGCCCTTGCCGTGCCCGCGCATGCCGAAGAGCCGGCCAGCGATGCGCGCTGGGTCAGCGACAGTCTGAGCACCTACGTACGCAGTGGCCCGACGGACGGCCACCGCATTGTCGGGACCCTCAAGTCCGGGCAGAAAGTCACGTTGGTCGGCAGCCAGGGCAACTACAGCCAAGTACGCGGCCAGAATGGCGATTTGGTGTGGATCCTCACCAGCGACCTGCAGTCGGTGCCTGGCCAGAGCGAGCGCCTGCCGCAACTCGACGCTCAGGTGGCGGAGCTGTCCGGGCAGCTCAAAACCATCGACGACAGCTGGAAGAATCGCGTACAGGGCATGCAAGAGACCCTCGACTCGCGCAAGCAGCTCATTGATGAGCTGCAAGCCCGTAATCAGGCGCTGAACGAACAGCTCGACCAAAGCCAGTCGAGCCTGCGCGATACCCAAGCGCGCCTGGGGGATGAGAACAAACAAGTGATGATGCGTTACATGGTTTACGGGGGCAGCATTGCTGGCGCCGGCCTGCTGGCGGGGTTGATCATTCCGGCCCTGACTCGCGGGCGCAAGAAGAACGACCGCTGGTTCTGACCTGGGGGCTGCTGTGCGGCTTCTTCACGGCCAAAGCCTCGTAGAAGCCGCACAGCACAGACTACCTGCCGCGGGCCTTGTTATAGATGGTTTTGGCGCGGTCAGCCGAGGCTTGGCACTTGGCCCAATCCTTCTCCGCTTGCCCCGCCTTAGCCTGATTGAGCAGCTCGTGGTAGTCATGGGCCATGCCGCCATGCAGCGCCTGGCCGTCGGTTTTCTTGATCTCTTCCAGTTCCTTGATCTTCGCCGCACAGTTGCTTTTCGGGTCGGCGTGGGCGGTAAAACTAAGCACTGAAGCAATTACCAGCAGAGGCACGAGTTTCATGGGTTTCATGGAGCGTTCTCCTGGGCAATCGGGATGGTCATCGAAAGGATTGTTGGCTCGACGCAGGGTCAAGCATAGTCGGCGATAGCGGCGGCGTCGGCTCGGCTTGGGGGCTGAGCGTGCCAATGTCTTTATTGGCGCAAGCGCTCCAGTGCCTCTAGCACGAACCCAGTGGCTCGCTCCATCTCTGCCTCGCGGCAGGCTATGCCCAAATGACGCCACAGCCCCGGCCGAAGTGGCCGCCGCGCGATACCCGGGTGCGGCTCCGAGGCTTCGCCCTCCTGCGGCAGCAACGTTGCGCCATAGCCCGCTGCGACCAAGCGCTTGATCGCATCGTTATAGTTCAGCTCGATGCGTGGTTCGGGATACAACCCCGCTGCCGCGAACCACTCACTGGTTACCCGCGACAACTGGGTACTGCTGTCGTTGAGGATCAACGCCCGCTGGTTGAGCCAGGCCGGAGTGACCTTGGCAGGTGGCTGCCAGCGCGCTGGCACGTACGCCAAGATCGGGTCGCGTCGCCATGGAGTCAGCCTGATGCTCTTACCTGCCGCCTGCGGCAGCGCCACCAGGGCGATGTCCAGGCTTCCATCACGCAAGCGCGCCAACGATGCCTGGGACGTCAGGACCTGAACCTGTACATCGATGCCAGGGTGTTGCCCTTGCAGGTACTCGAGCGCCTTGGGCAGCAGATGCGCAATCGCACCGGTGGAAGCGCCCAGGCGCACCCGGCCGGTCAGGCCTTCGACTTGGCGGCGCACTTCTTCCAGGGCCTGGTCGGCATCGGCCAGCAGACGGCGGGCCCGGGCCAGCAGGGTTTCGCCAATGGCCGTGGGACGCACCTGGTTACGGTTGCGGATCAGCAAAGGTGCGCCGACCCGCGCCTCGAGTTCGGCCACGTGCAAGCTGATGGTGGGCGGCGCCAGGTTGAGCTGCCGGGCGGCTTCGGCAAAAGCGCCCAGGTCTGCAACCACCACCAACGTGCGCAGGCGGTCCAGGCTGATTTCACGCATCGGCGGCGCTCCTTGGTTCAGGAAATCTGAATATCAGTGTCATGATATTCAAATTTTCTTTATGAGTGCCACAGGCGAGCATAGGTCATCTCTTGCCATGATCGGACATCACCATGCATACCCCAGTCGTGTTTATCGACGGCGACCAAGGCACCACCGGCCTGCAAATCCATGCACGCCTACAGGGCCGTAACGACCTGCACTTGCTGACCCTGCCCGACGCCGAGCGCAAAGATCCGCAGTGCCGTGCCAGGGCCATCAACAGCGCGGACATCGCGGTATTGTGCCTGCCGGATAACGCCGCCCGCGACGCGGTGGCGACTATCGAAAACCCGGCTGTGCGGGTGATCGACGCAAGCTCCGCGCATCGCACCACGCCTGGCTGGGTGTACGGTCTGCCGGAGCTTGAGCCTGAACAGGCCGAACGCATTGCCCAGGCCAAACGCGTCAGTAACCCAGGCTGCTACCCCACAGGAGCCATCGCCCTGCTGCGGCCGCTGGTGGACGCCGGCCTGTTGCCGAGCGACTACCCCCTTAGCATTCATGCCATCTCAGGTTACTCCGGCGGTGGTCGCGCAGCCGTGCAACGGCATGAAACGCTGGGAGGTGAACAGGCGCCGACCCTGCAACTTTATGGTTTGGAGTTGGCCCATAAGCACGTGCCTGAAATTCAGCAACACGCCGGCCTGACCACTCGGCCGATATTCCTGCCAGGCTACGCGGCTTATCGCCAGGGCATCGTTCTGAGCATCCCGCTGCAACTGCGCTTGCTGCCCGGCCGCGCCGACGCCGAGCAACTGCAAGCGTGCCTGGAGCAACACTACCAGGGTGCACGGCATGTGCAGGTAATGCCCTTGCATCAGCACGGCCCCGCTGCGGCGCTTGACCCTCAAGCACTGAATGACACCAACGACCTACGCCTGGCGGTGTACGCCAACCCCGAGCACGGTCAGGTGCTGCTCACGGCAGTGTTCGACAACCTTGGCAAGGGCGCCTCGGGAGCTGCGGTGCAGAACCTTGAGCTGATGCTGGCCGCGATGCGCGGCTGAAAAGGGTTTAGACTGTTCACCCCGCGCCAGCCTGGCGCGAGGTGATCCAACCGCAGCCGGAGCCGTCCCCCGATGTTCATTCTCAGCCGCCTCGACAGCGTGCCGCCCGAGTCCTTCCAAAACCAGATCCGCGAACTGGTGATCCACAACGTAGGCGAACTGAGCAGCGTGGCCATCCGCGCCGAAAACCCGTTGTACCCGCTTTATCAGTACGGTGTCGGCATGGAGGTGCACCAGTACCTGCAAGCGATGGGCGGCACCGGCGGTCTGGCCGTGCAACTGACCCTGGCGCTAGATGCCGACGCCCCGGATCAACTGCTTGGGTTCGCCCTGGCCTTGCCGGCCCAGGACACCCCGCAGGCCTGTACCCTGGCGTTCCTGGCCGTACTCCCCAGCCACCGCCGTCAGGGCATTGCCCGCGCGCTGCTGGGTGACCTGCAGGCGCGTTACAACAGTGTCGAGCTCAATGCCTTCGCCCATCAGGTGCCTTGGTTTGAAAGCATGGCCATGCAGGTGGTCGCTGCCAGCGGCCCGCAGGTGCTGATGAGCAGCACCGGCCAGGCCAGCGGCGCGCTCATCGGCCGGGTGGACATCGCGCCGATCTACCAGGCGCCCGAAGTGCTGCAGATCCACACCTACTTGCTGAACCAACATGGCGAAGAAGCCATGCTCGATGCCGAGCAGCAGCGCGATGAATGGCTGGACAGATTGGCCGAACAAGCCAGGCAATGCCTACAGGTGCGCAAGTCGGTGCATTGATCCAGCACCTGGTCGCTGTGTTACTGAGTTTTGGCCGTTGCCCGCTCGACCACAACGTCATCCTTGGCCTGCTGCTGCAGCCGCATACTCAACATGCCCGACAGCGAGATCAGCCACAGCACCAGGAACACAGCAGCGACTGCCAGGTTCGACGCCAGTGACAGGGCGCTGACGACGCCTGAGGCCAAGGCGCCGAAGACCAGCATCAAACAGCCCTGCAAACTTGCCGCCACACCCGCGCGGTCAGGGAACAGCGACATGGAACGGGCCATGGCATTGGAAAAGATGAACCCCTGACCGAAGGCGACCAGCATGATGCCGCCGAGGATGTTCACCAGGCTCAACCCACTGGCGGTCGCTGCGATCCCGATCACGCCCAGCAGAAACAGCGACATACCAGTCCACATCAAATTACGCGGGTCGATGCGCCGGATCAGCGCGCGGTTGACCAGCGTACCGACCAGGTAGCAGCTGCCAACGGCCAGCGCCGTGGTGCCGAAGTACTGGGCACTGTGCCCCAATCGCTCCTGGACGATGTAAGGCCCGAATACGTTCCACAGCAGAAAAGCCGAGAAACTAGAGCCGAGCACGATCACCGATGAACGAAAGCGGGCGTCGGCCAAAATGCAGCGGTAGCCTAAGACCGTCTGCAAAGCTGCCCGCCGCCCGGAATGTGGCAGCGACTCCTTCAGCCCGGCCAGCACGAAGGCCAGCACGATCACCGCGTATACGGCATAGAGGACGAAGTTGTAACGCCAGCCCAAGTGCACTTCGATCACACCGCCCACGTATGGCGCGATCACTGGCCCCAGCCCGAACGCCAGGCTGAGGTAGATGATTGCCACGTAAAAACGCGGCCCTTTGACGATATCCACCAGCAACGCCCGCGCCACCACTTGGCAAGCGCCAATCGCGAAGCCCTGTAGTGCCCGGGCCACTAAAAGCATTTCGATGGATGTGGCAATGCTCGCCACCAAGCTGCCGCCCAGAAACACCAGCAGCCCCAACTTTACTGCCGGTTTGCGGCCACGGGCATCGGCCATCACGCCGAAGAACAACTGGCCGAGGGCATAGAACAACAGCGTGATGGTGATGGTGTTCTGCATCAATGACGGGCTGGCCGACAATTCCCGGCCGATGGAGGGAATACTGGGCGCATACAAGTCGATGGCGATACCGCCGACGCTATTGATCAGCGGCGCCAGAAACACAATGAAATTCTCGTAACGTTTGCTCGCGTTCATGCTTATCTCCAGCACGCCGCGCGTCGTGACGCACGGCGCGTGTCAACCTCAGGCAGATGCCTGACAAGGGAAATGAGGCGTGGCCAGGGCAACGCCCGGGCTAGGTGCGCTCATCCAGATGCTGGGCGCTGACAGCCGCGCTGCGACAACCCTAGGCTGATGTGACATTGTCCATCAGGTATTTGCCTGCCCCACTTGGGAAATGCACGCGCGGCCTACCCACAGCGTCAGGTAGAGCTGCCTACCCGATAACCAAACGATAAGTGGAATGCGTGGGTGGCTGGTTTCAAGAAATCTAATTGCGCTGTGAAAATTTAAAAGTCTGTTTCATTGGTCCCTCGATAACATTTCGGCCACGTGCTCGATCAACGCACGCAAGCTGCTGAGGTCTTTGCTAGCGGTACGCTCACGCGCCCAGATCATGTCCAAGGTGAAGTTGGGAAAGCCCAATGGCGGTTGGCAGATTTTCACCTGCTCAGGGATGCGCAAATGCGGCAATAACCGCGCTGGCAAGGCAAGGGTAGCGGGCACCGCTGCGATGATGTTGACACAAGCCTGATAACCGTTGGCGCGCACCAGCACATTGCGCGAGCGCCCGAGTTTATCCAACCAGCTGTCGACCATGTTCTTTTCCGAGATCCATGGGGTGGGAAATACATGGGACGAAGCGCAGAACTCATCCAGGCTCATAGCGCTGTCGTTTGCCAAGTCCTCAGTGCTGGTCAGGCACACGAAATCATCGTTGAGCACTGCCTGCCACTGCAGCTGCGGGTGCATTTGGTGATAACCAGGCCCGAAACCGATGGCGATATCGATTTCACCTGAAATTAACCGGTCCACCGGCAGGTCGCGGCTCAGGCGGTCCAGATGCAGCGACGTGTTGCTCTGAGTCCGAGACAGCATCGCCAGCGCCAGGGGCAGAAATGACAGTTCGAAATATTCCGGGGCACACAGCCGCCAGATCTTGCGTATGGCCTGCGGCGACAGCGTACTGTCGGCCTCGGCACAGCGGTTGACGGACTCAACGACCACGCGCAGATAGGGCGCGATCTTGTCCGCCTTGGTGGTGGGCTGAAGCACACCCTTTGAAGAAAAAAACAGCGTATCCTCAAAACACCCACGCAAGCGCTTGAGGCAATAGCTGACCGTGGGCTGGCTGACATTCATCAGCTCGGCGGTTCGCTTGGCGCTACCCAATTCAAGCAGGTTGAGAAACACCACGATATCTTGCAGGTCCAGCTGCTTGAGGTAATTGCTGTGAAGCATGGAAATTCCTCCTGAATTTTCCACTCATGAAACAGGGCGCCCTTCGTTGGGCAGGAGCATGAGCATTTGCTTTGACAGTTGCGCAAACTCGATAAGCTGCTCGGCGCTGAGCGGGCCAATACCAGCGCTTGATTCTCAGTATGGGTAAGGACGGCCTTCTCGATCAACGCGTACCCGACGCGATCAGCGCCACTTGAAAGCTACGCTGGTAGTGGCTGGCGGCCATGCGCTCGACCATGCCGGCACTTCTCAGTCGAGCCAGGCGGTTGGTGATAGTCATCGGGTAACGATGCCATTGGTGTTGAGTGCCCGCCAAGGCCGCAGCGCGATGGTGATGTTGATCATGGGTGGGGTTTGGACGTGTGAGCACGTGAAAACCTGATAAAACAGTCAATAAATTGAGGATTTCACAGAAGTTGGCGGTTAATTGAATGACTGGTCAATAATGATGGCCATGTGGCATCATTTAAACAAAAATGATTGTTGAGGGTGAGGCACACATCTAAATCTGCAGCGCATCCAGAGCCTGGCGCCACCCGGTGACCCGGCCATTGGGCCAAGCTCTTGACGCCTGCCTGCAAACGTCAAGGAGCACTTCATGCATTTACGGAATATGCGGATTGGTACTCGCGCTGCTGGTGTATTCGCCTTGTTAGGCCTTCTGGTCCTGATCATGGGCCTGGTCGCTCTCTATGAAACCCGGCAGATGGACGCCGCCACAGACGAGATACGAATAACCTGGATGCCCGCAGTGGCTGCTTTGGGTGACATCAGCACCAACCTGGGCCGTTCCCGCGCTGTGACATTGCGCGCCGCGCTGGATGACAGCGCCGCAGAGCGCGAGCGCAATGTCGAGATGCTCAAGGGCATCAACGCGCAACTTCAGTCGGGCCTCAAAGACTACCAAGACACCATCATCGACGCCGATGACCGCGCCCTTTTCGACGCTTTCATTACTGCTTACCAGCAGTATTCGGGCCTACAGTCGCAGGTCATGCAAGCCATCGCCGCCGGCCAAGTCAACGAAGCCAGGCAACAGATCAGCGGCCCTCTGACCCAATATGCCGACACCATGATGAAAGCCTTGAGCGCCCTGCTCAGCTACAACAGCAAAGGTGCCGAGGACGCATCGCAACGCAGCAGCGATGTGGCCGACCAGGCCTTCACGGCGCTTATCGCCTCGCTGGTGGTGATCATGCTCGCACTGGCAGGCATCGCCGTACTGCTTACCCGTAGCATCGTGGTACCGCTGGCCGAGGCCGTGACCGTGGCCGAGCGGGTAGCCACGGGCGATCTGACCCATGACATAAAGGTGGTTGGCCATGATGAACCCGCCTTGCTGCTAGGCGCCCTGAACCGTATGCAACGCAGCTTGCGCGACACGATCCGCCAGATCGCCGCCTCCTCCGACCAGTTGGCTTCAGCCTCTGAAGAGCTACACACTGTCACCGAAGACACCAGCCGCGGCCTGCATCAGCAAAGCGCAGAGATCGATCAGGCCGCCACTGCCGTCAACCAGATGACCGCTGCCGTGGAAGAAGTGGCGAACAATGCAGTGACCACTGCCGACGCCTCCAAAGGCGCCGACCAGAGTACCCGCGATGGGCAAGAGCAGGTCAATCAGGCCCTGGCATCGATCGAGCACCTGGTCAATGACGTGACCGGCACCTCTACCGAGATCGAGCAGTTGGCCAGCAACGCCAACGAGATTAGCCGGGTGCTGGATGTCATCGGGGCCATCGCTGGGCAGACCAACCTGCTGGCGCTCAACGCGGCGATCGAAGCCGCCCGCGCAGGCGAGGCAGGCCGAGGCTTTGCAGTGGTGGCGGACGAAGTGCGTGCCCTCGCCCACCGCACCCAGCAGTCCACTGCAGAGATCGAGCAGATGATTGCCGGTATTCAAAATGGCACTGAGCGTGCGGTATCGGCGATGCACACCAGCCGCGGCCGGGCAAACGGCACGCTGGAAGTGGCGCAAGGTGCTGGTCAAGCGCTGGAAGTGATCGCCGAGGCCATCGCTTCGATCAACCAGCGCAACCTGGTGATCGCCAGCGCCTCCGAAGAGCAGGCGCAGGTCGCACGGGAGGTGGATCGCAACCTTGTGAACATCCGCGACCTGGCGATGCAGACATCGGCGGGGGCCAACCAGACCAGCGCTGCGGCACAGGACCTGTCACGCCTGGCGGTGGACCTGAACACCATGGTGGCGCAATTCAAGGTCTGATCATAAACAGCAAGGGCCGCGTAGCAGCCCTTGCTGGATCTTCATCGCCAATCAGTCGTTGACGCTGGCCATCCTTGTTGCCTGTTCGGCGGCCTGGCCGCGAGTAGCCAGGCAATAGTACAGCGGCACCGTCACGATCAAGCCGAACAACCAAGAAAGGTCGGCGCCTTCGACAAGGTTGGAGTACGGCCCCACGTACAGCGCGGTATTGGCGAACGGCAACTGCACCAGGATGCCGCAGGCGTAGGCAATGATCGCATGGTGGTTGAAGCGACCATAGATGCCCCCGTCCGCACGGAAGATCGACTTGATATCGTACCGGCCCTTCTTGATCAGGTAGAAGTCGATCAGGTTGATCGAAGCCCAAGGCACCAGCACCAGCAACAGCGCCAGGATCAGGCCGATGAACTGGCCGATGAAGCCTGCCGAGGCGTTCAAGGCTACCATCGCGCAGCCCAGCAAAATCAACGTCGCCAGGATCACGCGTACCTTGATGCTGGGAGTCCAGTCGGCCGCGAAGGTCTGGATCGCAGTCACGATCGACAGCACCGCGCCATACAGGTTGAGGGCGTTGTGGCTGATGATGTTGAGCAGGAACAGCACCATCAGAATCGGCCCCAGCCAACCGGTGGCCTGCTTGACCGCGTCCATCGCATCAACACCTTCGGGCACGCACAGCACGGCGATGGTGCCGAAACTGAAACACAGGATGGTGCCAAGGGTGGCGCCGAAATAGGTCGCCCAGAATGGCTTGGCGATGCCGACTTCCCGCGGCAGGTAGCGTGAGTAGTCAGAGGTGTAAGGGGAGAAACTGATCTGCCAGATCACACCCAACGACACCGTGGCAATGAAGCCTGACCAATTGAAGGCACCGCGGCTCAAGAAGTCGGCCGGCAACGCCTGGGCGAACATCATGATGAACCCGGCCAGCAGTGCCGAACCCATCACCCAGGTGCCGATACGGTTGAGGATATGGATGAAGCGGTAGCCGATCACCCCGATGGCGGTGGCGCTCAACGCCCCGATCACGATCGCACCCGGCATTGGCACACTGGGGGCGATGCCGTGGATGGTCTTGCCCGCCAGCACGATGTT
>NZ_JAFGYW010000376.1:0-452 GCF_017491595.1 Pseudomonas sp. 51_B | reverse complement strand
GCACGCCGCTGATGGTGACCGAATGCATGCTGCCCGCGCTGTGGCGGCATCTCGACGCACACGGCGAGCGCCGCGCGCGCGGCCTCGAGCAGACGTGATGCTGCGCGGCTTTCCTCCCGTCGCGTCGCCCGGCACGCACACGCTGATTCTCGGCAGTTTTCCCGGCGAGGCGTCGCTCGCGGCCGCGCAGTACTACGCGCATCCGCGCAATCAGTTCTGGCGGCTCTTGGGGGCCGTGCTCGGCGAGCCGCAGCTGCACGCGCTGCCGTACGACGCGCGGCTGGCGCGCGTGCTCGCGCACGGCTTCGGCATCTGGGACGTGCTCGCCGCATGCCATCGCGAGGGCAGCCTCGATGCGGCGATTCGTCATGCGCAGCCGAACGATTTCGCGTCGCTGCGCGAAGTCGCGCCGAAGCTGACGAAGGTGTGCTTCAACGGCAAGACGGCGGGAC
>NZ_JAFGYW010000375.1:0-452 GCF_017491595.1 Pseudomonas sp. 51_B | reverse complement strand
CAACGGATGCAACGGGTGCGCCGGGGACGATGGGCGCGATGGCTGCACCGTGCGATAGCGACGGCGCCGATGCGCTCGCCCCCGACGCGCTCGCCCCCGATGCGCCGTCGGCCGAGCGGCGCGCCGGACCCGATTGAGACCTCGGCGGTCTGGGCATCGACGGCGGAGCACGGCCGACGCGCGTGGCGCATCCGGCCGCGCGCATCGCGAACGGACGAACGCGCCGCATCCGCCGCGCCGCCGGCGCCGGCGCCGGCGCCGTGCACGATACGCGGCGCGCCCGCGTCCATCCGTGCAGACGCGGCTTCCTCGCAGGCAAGACAACCGATACGATAATCCGCTCATCCGCTCTCGAGCGGCCCGCACGGTCCCAACGACATCCGCATGCAGAACTACTACGAAGCCACGGTCACGCGCACGCCCTACCCCGCGCTCGCCGAACGCATCGATAC
>NZ_JAFGYW010000374.1:0-452 GCF_017491595.1 Pseudomonas sp. 51_B | reverse complement strand
AGATTAAGCAGACTCAAATGCTTGACCGGACTGTTGGGGCTATTGAAAAGCGCCACTTCGCGCAACGGAAAGCCAGCCTTGACCAGGCGCTCTTCCGGTTTCGGCTGAAATTGCTCTGGCTCCCACAACAGATGGCGCAGTGGTAGGGCTGCGGCTACAGCGGCTTCTGCATCATCGCGAAGCTTCATGCGCTCTTGTTGAATGCGCTGCCACTCGGTTTTTTCAGCCTGCACGATGCCCGCTGGTGCCGCTACGTTTTGGCCGCTGGCGTCAATCCAGGCTTTGTATTTGGTGCGGATTTGTTCAGCCAGTTTGACCTGCCGCTGTTCCATCTCGAGATATGATTTGAATTTCTCGATACCTGCGCTGATTTCGCCTGTGTCAGGAATGAGGGCAAACTCAGGAAGTGCCAAGCCATAGTCGGCGACTTTCAAAATCGAATCGATATAGGC
>NZ_JAFGYW010000373.1:0-452 GCF_017491595.1 Pseudomonas sp. 51_B | reverse complement strand
ACGCCGAGTACACCATCACGACTACGCATTCCTGCTGCGCCACTGCGTGTCGCTCGTCGTCGCGTTCGTCGCGGCGGTGATCGCGTTCCGCGTGCCGGTGTCGACGTGGGACAAGTACGCGCCGCATCTTTTCCTGATCGCGCTCGTCGGGCTCGTGATCGTGCTGATTCCGCACGTCGGCAAGGGCGTGAACGGCGCGCGCCGCTGGATTCCGCTCGGCATCACGAACATGCAGCCGTCGGAAATCATGAAGCTCGCGGTGACGATCTACGCGGCGAACTACACGGTGCGCAAGCAGGAGTACATGCAGAGCTTCGCGAAAGGCTTTCTGCCGATGGCATGCGCGGTTGGCCTGGTCGGCGCGCTGCTGCTGCTCGAACCGGACATGGGCGCGTTCATGGTGATCGCCGCGATCGCGATGGGCGTGCTGTTCCTCGGCGGCGTGAACGGCA
>NZ_JAFGYW010000372.1:0-452 GCF_017491595.1 Pseudomonas sp. 51_B | reverse complement strand
CAACACCACCGGGCACATTTTCAAGGAAATCGGCGACCAGAACAGTTACGTGCTGATCTCCGGGCGCTGGTTCCGCGCCAGCGACATGAGCGGGCCATGGACCTTTGTCCCGGCAGACAAACTGCCGGCCGACTTTGCCAATATTCCTGACGACAGCGCCAAAGAGAACGTCAAGGCCTCGGTAGCCGGCACGCCACAGGCGCAGGAGGCGGCCATTGCGGCGGCCATCCCGCAGACGTCGGCGATCAACAAGAGCGCGGTGAAGATGACGACACCGCAATTTGACGGTGAGCCGCAGCTCAAAGCGATCAGCAATACGCCGCTGCAATACGTGATCAACAGCGCCACACCGATTATTCGAGTCGGCAACGACAGTTGGTGGGCGGTGGAGAACGGCATCTGGTTCAGCGCCACCTCGCTAAACGGACCGTGGAGCGTGGCCACTTCAGTGC
>NZ_JAFGYW010000371.1:0-452 GCF_017491595.1 Pseudomonas sp. 51_B | reverse complement strand
ATCTGGATCATTGCCCAGCAGCATCCGGGCGAGCACATGGCGGAATGGTTCATGGAAGGCGTGATTGAGCGTCTGGAGCGCCAGGACGATCCGGTATTGAACAAACTGCTGGCCAGCGCCGATCTGTATCTGGTGCCGAACATGAACCCGGACGGCGCCTTCCATGGCCATCTGCGCACCAATGCCATGGGTCAGGACTTGAACCGGGCCTGGCAGAACGCCAGCCGGGACATCAGTCCGGAAGTGCTTTTCGTCCAGCAGCAAATGGAAAAATATGGCGTCGATGCGTTTATCGACGTGCACGGCGACGAGGAAATCCCCCACGTCTTTACCGCCGGCTGTGAAGGCAATCCTGGCTTCACACCGCGCATAGAAAAGCTTGAAGAGCATTTCCGCAGCCATCTGAAGCACACCACCAAAGACTTCCAGACCACCTACGGCTACACCCGCGA
>NZ_JAFGYW010000370.1:0-452 GCF_017491595.1 Pseudomonas sp. 51_B | reverse complement strand
CCGATGAACACGAACACGGTGACCAGCATCATGTTGCGCACCTGGCTCAGCACATTGCCGAACTGCGGGTTGCTCTGGCCCCAAATATCGCGCGTGAAGATATCGGCGCGAAACGCGAAAGCGGCAATGACCACGAAGATCAGCAACGGCACGATTTTGGCCACAGTGGTCACTTGGTTGATGAAGGCTGCTTCCTTGATGCCGCGCAGTACCAGAAAATGCACGGCCCACAGCAGCACCGATGCAGCGATGATGGCCGCGGGGGTGTTACCTTCGCCGAAGATCGGGAAGAAGTAGCCCAAAGTGCTGAACAGCAATACGAAATAGCCGACATTCCCTAGCCAGGCGCTGATCCAGTACCCCCATGCTGATGAGAAACCCATGTAATCGCCGAAGCCTGCCTTGGCATAGGCATACACACCGCCGTCCAGGTCGGGCTTGCGGTTGGCCAG
>NZ_JAFGYW010000369.1:0-453 GCF_017491595.1 Pseudomonas sp. 51_B | reverse complement strand
GCTATCCGTACCGGGAGACGAGCCTCGTCATCGACGTGCTTACGCGCGACCACGGCCGCATCGCGCTCGTCGCGAAGGGCGCGACGCGCCCGCATTCGGCGCTGCGCGGCGTGCTGCAGACGTTCCAGCCGCTGTCGCTGTCGTGGTCGGGCAAATCGGAGCTGCGCACGCTGACGGGCGCCGAATGGGTGGGCGGCATGCTGCCGCTCGCGGGCGACGCGCTGTTGTGCGGCTTCTACGCGAACGAGCTGCTCGTCAAGTTCTGTGCGCGCGAAGATCCGCATCCGCCGCTCTTTCAGCACTACCTCGTCACGCTCACGCGCCTGGCGCACGGCGAGCCGCCCGTGCAGGTGCTGCGCTCGTTCGAGCGCGTGCTGCTGCGCGAGACGGGCTATGCGATGACGCTCAAGCGCACCGTCGCGCGGCGCGCGGTCGAGCCCGACAAGCTCTATG
>NZ_JAFGYW010000368.1:0-453 GCF_017491595.1 Pseudomonas sp. 51_B | reverse complement strand
CGAAGAAGCGCTTCATGAACGGGTAGGTCGCCGCGACGAACACCGCGACGACGGACAGCTCCTTCGTCAGCCCGTTGAGCGGCAGGATCAGCAGAAACGACACGAGCGCGAGGCCGACCGCGATCGCGATCGCCTCCCATGCGCGGATCTTGCCCGACGTGAGCGGCCGCTCGGCGGTGCGCTTCACGTGGCGGTCGAAATCGCGATCGGCGTAATCGTTGATCGCGCAGCCGGCCGAGCGCATCAGCAGCGTGCCGAGCGCGAAGATCACGACGAGCGACGGCGCAGGATGGCCGTCGGACGCGATCCACAGCGCATTGAGCGTCGGCCAGAGCAGCAGCAGGCTGCCGATCGGCTTGTCCATCCGGATCAGCCGCAAATAGAGGGGAAAACGGGCGAGCATCGGCGAGAACGGGCGGCGAGCCCTCGATCGTAACCCCGGCATTGTAGAAC
>NZ_JAFGYW010000367.1:0-453 GCF_017491595.1 Pseudomonas sp. 51_B | reverse complement strand
CGTCGCGCGGACGGCGTGGTCGATTACGTCGGGCGCATCGACCATCAGGTCAAGGTGCGTGGCTTCCGCATCGAGCTGGGCGAAGTCGAGGCCAGCCTGCGTCAGTTGCCGGCGGTCAGCGATGCGCTGGTGATTGCCCGCGACAATGCCTCCGGCAAGCAACTGATCGGTTATGTGGTCACCGCCACGGGTGATGATATCGGCGATGAACTCAAGGCCGGGCTGCGTGCTTCGCTGCCGGAATACATGGTGCCGCTGCACTGGCTGTGGCTGGAGCAGATGCCACTCAACGCTAACGGCAAACTCGACCGCAAAGCCTTGCCAACGCTGGAGATCGGTCAGTTGCAAAGCGCGGATTATCTGGCCCCGCGCAACGAGCTGGAGCAGACCCTGGCTGATATCTGGGCTGAAGTGCTGAAAGTGGAAAAGGTCGGCGTGCGCGATAACTTCTTC
>NZ_JAFGYW010000037.1:0-24274 GCF_017491595.1 Pseudomonas sp. 51_B | reverse complement strand
GCCTGCCAGGCGCGAGGCCAGTGCGTTGAGCAGGTAGGCGGCCAGTTCGCGGGACTTGGGCAGGAACAGCACCGCCGCCTCGAAGGCCACCGGAGGTACCTCGACGCCGTAGTGGCTGCGCTCGCTGAAGCGGCTGTCAAGCATGGCCTGATCGCCAGCGTGCCAGGTCCAGGCCTGTGCGTTTGGCAGTTGCCCGAGCAAACCATCGGCGGGGGCGCCAGCGAGCAACAACGGGCCCTGGAACAGCTCTGCCTGGCGGAGCAACACTTCACTGCGCGGGTCCATGGACGACGCCTCCTGAAAAAGTGGCGCAGTGTAGCAGAGCCTGGCGCTGGCCTCAGCTCACCACGCGGCGCGGCTGGCCTTCGAAGAACGCTTTGGCGTTTTCACCGAGCTGGCCGACGATGCGCTGACGTGACTCCACCGCGCCCCAGGCGCTGTGCGGGGTGATCAGCAGGCGCGGGATACCCTTCTCCAACAGTGGGTTGCCGTTGACGGGCGGCTCGACGCTCAGCACATCGGTGGCGGCGCCGCCCAGGTGGCCGCTGCGCAAGGCGTCCGCCAGGGCGTGTTCGTCGATCAGGCCGCCACGGGCAGTGTTGACCACCAGCGCGCCTTTTTTCAGCAACCCCAGTTCCCGGGGGCCGATCATGTGGCGGGTGTGTTCGTTGAGTGGGCAGTGCAGGGTCAGCGCATCGACCTGTGGCAGCAATTCGTCCAGTGCCAAGCGGTCTTCGCGGGCTGGGCGGCCAGGGATCTGGCCACTCAGTACGCGCATGCCGAAGGCTTCGGCCAAGCGTGCCACTGCGCCACCGAGTTCACCGTGGCCGAGCACGCCGAGGGTCTTGCCGTGCAGTTCGACGATGGGGTAGTCCAGCAGGCAGAACTGGCTGGCCTTTGCCCACTGACCATCGGCAACGGCCTGGTTGTAGTCGCAAAGGCGTGTGGCCAGGGCCAGTAGCAAAGCCAGGGTGTGCTGGGCCACCGAAGGTGTGCCATACCCTTGGCAGTTGCACACTGTAACGCCGTGGCTGCGGGCTGCTGCCAGGTCAACATTGTTGGTGCCGGTGGCTGCCACCAGAATCAGCTTGAGCTGGGGGTTGGCGGCCAGCGTGGCAGCATCGAGCATCACCTTGTTACTGACCACGGCAACCGCGCCCTGCAAGCGTTCGGCGACCTGCTCCGGTGCAGTGGTGGCATGCAGGTGGAATTCGTCGAACTGATCACTCAGGGGCGACAAATCAAGGTCGCCAAGGTCCAGGGATCGGTGGTCGAGAAACACGGCGCGGCGCAAGCTTGACATCAATGAGGGCTCCGGTGACAGGGCGGGTTTATCCATCAATCCGCACAATGCCACTCATACCCGGCGCAGCCAAATCATTCCTTCGGCTGATTTGACCGTCACACTCAGCCACTACAGTAACGCCAGAGTTGTTCGGCCTGCTTTCCAGAAAAGGGATTACCATGTTGCAGACCCGCATCATCAAGCCCGCCGAGGGCGCCTATGACTACCCGCTGTTGATCAAGCGCCTGCTCATGTCCGGCAGCCGCTATGAAAAGACTCGCGAAATCGTCTACCGCGACCAACTGCGCCTGACATACCTGCAGCTCAATGAGCGTATCGCCCGCCTTGCCAACGTACTGACCGAAGCAGGGGTGAAGGCGGGTGACACCGTGGCAGTAATGGATTGGGACAGCCACCGATACCTGGAGTGCATGTTCGCCATCCCCATGATCGGCGCGGTGGTGCACACCATCAACGTGCGCCTGTCGCCCGAGCAGATCCTCTACACCATGAACCACGCCGAAGACCGCTTCGTGCTGGTCAACAGTGATTTCGTGGGCCTTTATCAGGCTATCGCCGGGCAACTGACGACGGTCGACAAGACCGTGCTGCTCACCGATGCCCCAGGCACCACCGCCGACTTGCCGAATCTGGTCGGTGAATACGAGCAACTGCTCGCCGCCGCCAGCCCGCACTACGACTTCCCTGATTTCGACGAAAACTCGGTCGCGACCACCTTCTACACCACCGGTACCACCGGCAACCCCAAAGGTGTGTATTTCACCCACCGTCAGCTGGTGCTGCATACCCTGGCCGAAGCCGCAGTGACCGGCAGCATCGACAGTGTGCGCCTGCTTGGCAGTGACGACGTGTACATGCCCATTACACCGATGTTCCACGTGCACGCCTGGGGCATCCCCTATGCCGCCACCATGCTGGGCATGAAGCAGGTCTACCCCGGCCGTTACGAGCCGCAAATGCTAGTCAAGCTATGGCGCGAAGAGAAGGTCACCTTCTCGCACTGTGTGCCGACCATTTTGCAGATGCTGCTCAACTGCCCGTCCGCTCAGGGCGAGCATTTTGGTGGCTGGAAGATCATCATCGGCGGCAGCGCACTTAACCGAGCACTTTACGAGGCAGCGCTGGCCCGGGGTATTCAACTGACGGCGGCTTATGGCATGTCGGAAACCTGCCCGCTGATTTCAGCCGCGCACCTGAACGACGAGCTGCAGGCCGGCAGCGATGATGAGCGGGTGACCTACCGCATCAAGGCGGGTGTCCCGGTGCCCTTGGTGGAGGCGGCGATAGTCGATTGCGAAGGCAACTTCCTCCCAGCCGATGGCGAAACGCAAGGCGAGCTGGTGCTGCGTGCACCTTGGTTGACCTTGGGTTATTTCAAAGAGCCGGAAAAGAGCGAGGAACTGTGGCAGGGCGGCTGGCTGCACACCGGCGACGTCGCCACCCTCGACAGCATGGGCTATATCGACATCCGCGACCGTATCAAGGACGTGATCAAGACGGGTGGCGAGTGGATCTCCTCGCTTGATCTGGAAGACCTGATCAGCCGTCACCCGGCGGTGCAGGAAGTGGCGGTGGTCGGGGTGGCCGACCCGCAGTGGGGGGAGCGTCCGTTCGCCCTCTTGGTGGTGCGCGAGGGCCAGGCCATCGATGCCAAGGCGCTCAAGGAGCATCTCAAACCTTTTGTCGAGCAAGGGCATATCAACAAGTGGGCGATTCCAAGCCAGATCGCCGTTGTTACTGAAATTCCCAAGACCAGTGTCGGTAAGCTGGACAAAAAGCGTATCCGCCAAGACATCGTCCAGTGGCAGGCCAGTAACAGCGCCTTTCTGTCAACCGTGTGAGCAACAGGCGGGTCGTGCGCGCCGGAACGCGACCCGCATGCTAGACGGGCTGTAGCCTTGCCAAACGAGAAAAATCGGCCATGCTTGAGCGTGGCCAATGGGCAACCTGCGCAAATCACACTTTAGAGGGATCAAGCACGGGTGCCTGCTGGCTATAGTCGGGGTCAGGGAATTTTCAGAAATGGGGGGCGGCGTGCGCAAGGCACCTCGTCACGGGGGCAAGCCCGCACACCGGTCGCACGGGCCGTTTCTGAAGGGACTCACTGCCATAACAATAAAGTACATGGAGTAGCGTCGATGAAATCTGCATATCCGTTCTGGCGCCGGGCCAAGCTGCCTTTGGCCGTCAGCCTTGCTTCAACGCTCGCAAGTCCTGCTTTCGCTGTCAGTTTCAACATCGGTGAAATCGAAGGTCAGTTCGACTCGTCGCTCTCCGTTGGCGCCAGCTGGTCCACCGCCAACCCCAACAAGAACCTGATCGGGGTCAACAACGGCGGCAAGGGCCTGTCGCAGACCTCCGACGATGGCCACCTGAACTTCAAGAAAGGCGAGACCTTCTCGAAGATCTTCAAAGGCATCCATGACCTTGAGCTCAAATACGGCGATACCGGCGTGTTCGTGCGCGGCAAATACTGGTACGACTTCGAGCTCAAGGACGAAGGCCGCGAGTTCAAAGACATCAGTGATGCGGGCCGTAAGGAAGGCGCCAAGTCCTCCGGTGCCCAGTTGCTCGATGCCTTCGTTTACCACAACTACTCGATCGCTGATCAGCCGGGTTCGGTACGCTTCGGCAAGCAGGTAGTGAGTTGGGGTGAAAGCACCTTCATCGGCGGTGGCATCAACTCGATCAACCCCATCGACGTGGCTGCATTCCGTCGCCCCGGCGCCGAGATCAAGGAAGGCCTGATCCCGGTCAACATGTTCTACATCTCACAGAGCCTGACCGACAACCTGTCGGCCGAGGCCTTCTATCAATTGGAGTGGGACCAGACCGTCGTCGACAACTGCGGCACCTTCTTCTCCCAGCCGGACATCATCGCCGACGGTTGCACCGATAACCTGCGTGTGCTCAACAGCAGCCGCACGGTACCGGCTGCGGCGCGGCAGTTTCTGGCAACCCGCGGCGTCAACATCAATCAGGAAGGTGTGATGGTGGCCCGTGGCGCCGACCGCGATGCGCGCGACAGCGGCCAATTCGGCGTGGCCATGCGTTACATGTTCGAGCCGCTCGATACCGAGTTCGGCGCCTACTTCATGAACTATCACAGTCGCGCACCGATTTTCAGCGCAACGGGCGCTTCGCCGTCGGTCTTTGCTGGCTTGAGTCAGTTGCCGGCGCAACTGCGTGCGTTGGCACCACTGATCGTTGCAGGCAATTCCAAATACTTCGTCGAATACCCCGAAGATATACGCCTGTACGGTTTGAGCTTCTCCACCACGCTGCCCACGGGTACTGCCTGGAGCGGCGAAATCAGTTACAGGCCGAACGCACCGGTACAGCTGAACACCACCGATATTCTGTTTGCAGGGGTACGCCCCATCGGTGGCGCACTGAGCAACGCTTCGTTGCTCACCGGCACTCCAGGGCAAGACCTGCACGGCTATCGTCGCAAGGAAATCACGCAGTTCCAGACTACCCTGACGCACTTCTTCGACCAGGTGATGGGCGCAAGCCGTATGACCGTGGTGGGTGAAGTGGGTGTGACCCACGTAGGGGGCCTGGAAAACGCCCACGACACACGCTACGGCCGCGACCCAGTTTTCGGCCCTGGTCCATTGCCGGCTACCGGTGGCGCTAATACGTGCCAGGCACTCAATACCAGCACCATCGCTGGCGCCGGTGCCGGTGCCTCGACCACCAACCTCAACCGCAAGTGCGAGAACGACGGCTATACCACCAGCACCTCCTGGGGTTATCGCGCCCGCGTAATCTGGGACTACAACGACGTGTTTGCAGGGGTCAACCTGAAACCGAACGTAGCCTGGTCCCATGACGTGTCCGGTTATTCCCCGGGCCCTGGGGGCAACTTCGAGGAAGGGCGCAAGGCCATCAGCCTTGGCCTGGACGCCGAATACCAGAACACGTACACCGCCAGCCTGTCGTACACCAATTTCTTCGACGGCAAGTACAGCACTGTGGATGACCGCGACTTCGTCGCTCTCAGCTTCGGCGTGAACTTCTAAGCATACTGATCCAGGACGACACGAGATGAACAAGACCAGAAGTCTGTTGCAAGCCGGTGTGCTGGGCCTGTCCCTGCTGGCGACCAGCGTCATGGCTGCGGTATCGGCCGACGAAGCAGCAAAGCTGGGCAGTACCCTTACCCCAATGGGCGCCGAAAAAGCCGGAAACGCCAACGGCTCGATCGGGCCATGGGAGCCACTGTCCAAGAGCGCAGGCACTGTGGACAGCAAAGGTTTCCTGTCTGACCCCTATGGCAGTGAAAAACCGCTGTTCACCATCACCGCGCAAAACGCTGAGCAGTACAAGGATCAGCTCTCGCCGGGCCAGTTGGCCATGCTCAAGCGTTATCCGGACACCTACAAGATCCCGGTGTTCAAGACCCATCGCGGTTCCACGGTGCCTGACGATGTGTTCGCCGCCATCAAGAAGAACGCCACCACCACCACGCTGGTCGAAGGCGGTAACGGTCTGAACAACTTCCAGACTGCCGTACCCTTCCCGATCCCGAAAAGCGGCCTGGAAGTTATCTGGAACCATATCACCCGCTACCGTGGCGGTAGTGTCAGCCGCCTGGTGACCCAGGCCACCCCGCAGCAGAATGGCTCGTACAGCCTGGTGTACTTCGCCGACCAGTTCGTCTTCCGCGACAAGATGAAGGACTACGACCCCAACAACCCAGGCAACATTCTGTTCTACTTCAAGCAGGAAGTGACCGCCCCGGCACGCCTGGCCGGTACTGTGCTGCTGGTGCACGAGACCCTCGACCAGGTCAAGGAGCCCCGCAAGGCCTGGATCTACAACGCCGGCCAGCGCCGCGTACGTCAGGCCCCGCAGGTCTCCTACGACGGCCCGGGCACCGCGGCCGATGGCCTGCGCACCTCCGACAACCTGGACATGTACAACGGCGCACCTGACCGCTACGACTGGAAGCTGGAGGGCAAGAAGGAGATGTACATCGCCTCCAACGCCTTCAAGCTGGATGACCCCAAGCTCAAGTACGCCGACATCCTCAAGCCCGGGCACATCAACCAGGATCTGGCCCGTTACGAACTGCGCCGTGTATGGCACGTGGTCGCAACCCTCAAGCCTGGCCAGCGGCACATTTATGCCAAGCGTGACTTCTACATCGACGAGGATACCTGGCAAGCAGCGGTTATCGACCAGTACGACGGCCGCGGTCAGTTGTGGCGTGTGTCGGAGGCCCATGCTCAGCCGTACTACAACGTGCAGGTGCCGTGGTACACCCTCGAAGCCATCTACGATCTGCAATCGGGCCGTTACCTGGCCCTGGGCATGAAGAACGAAGAAAAGCGTGCCTATGACTTCGGCTTCAGTGCCAGCAAGGCCGATTTCCAGCCCGCAGCCCTGCGTCAGTCGGGTATCCGTTGAGCTGACGATCCGAAACACTGTGACCTCCCAGAACGCCCCGGCTTGCCGGGGCGTTTCTGTTGTGCTGCCATAAAACCGATGAATACCCCGCCAAAGCCCCGCCGCTAGGCCCTGAGCAGCGCCCATGTTGCGTTTTGTCGCAGTCTTTACCTGGCTAATGGTGCCCATCATCTTCAAACGCGTTGCATTACCAGCTAGTCTCGCAAGCACACGTACCGCCGAAGTCTTTCCAATAGAACGAGCCGGCCATGACCGATCTGTCCCGTACGCATGGATTCGCCAGCCAGGCTCTGGGCCTGCTGGACGGGCGCTTCTTCCGGCCACCGCAGCCGGACGGCCATGTGCCGCGTGCGCGCCTGTGCCAGCGCCTGCAGGGCGGCCTAAGCGGTCGGCTGCTGCTGGTCAATGCGCCCGCTGGTTTTGGCAAAAGCTCCCTGGCCATCGAATTCTGCGAGTCACTGCCCAGCCACTGGCGCAGTCTCTGGCTCGGCCTGAGCCAACGGGATGCTGACCCTGGCCGCTTCCTCGAACGCCTGCTCGAAGGCCTGCAGCAGTATTGTCCGGCACTGGGCGGGCAAGCCATGGGGTTGCTGAAGATGCGTCAGCGTCACCAGCCCTTTGCCTTCGAAGAGTGGCTGGACAGCCTGCTGGATGAACTGGCGTTGTACCTGCAGGCCGATACGCCTTTGCTTCTGGTACTGGACGACTATCACCTGGCCCAGGGGCCGGTACTGGACCGCTGCCTGCAATTTTTCCTCAATCATTTGCCGGCAGGCCTCGTACTGCTGGTGACCAGCCGTCAGCGCCCGGACTGGCACTTGGCGCGGCTACGCTTGTCTCGGCAATTGACCGAACTCGGCGAGCAGGACCTACGCCTGACCGCAGAGGAAGCGCTGGCAGTGATTGGTCACCATCCCATGGGCCTGGGTGGCCAGGCGCTCGATAACCTGATTCAGCGCAGCGATGGCTGGGTAGCGGGGCTGCGCTTCTGGCAATTGGCAGCCAGCGAGGCCGGTGACGAACAGCTCATGCCTCAGGCCCTGCACGGTGGTGAGGGTTTGATCCGCGACTACCTGCTCGAAGAAGTCATCGAAATGCTGCCTGGGGATGTACAGGCTTTTCTGTTTGACACCGCCTGCCAGGAGCGCTTCTGTGCAGCGCTGTGCGACGCGCTGCGCGAGCGCGCAGACAGCGCGGCGATCCTGGGGTATCTGCAGGCACATCAAGTGTTTCTGGTGCCACTGGACGAGCATGGCCTCTGGTACCGCTATCATCACCTGTTCTCCGACCTGCTGCGCAGCCGCCAGGCAAGTGAGCCGCAGGCACGCCTGCACCTGCGTGCCTGCCGCTGGTTCCAGGGCCAAGGCTTGCTCGACGAGGCCGTGGAGCAAGCCTTGCGCGCTGGCCACCTCGATGTTGCCGCCAATCTGGTGCAGAACCTCTCCGAGGAGCAACTGCTGGCTGAGCAGAACGTGGGCATGCTGCTGCGCTGGAAGATGGACCTGCCCGACAGCCTTCTGATCAGTACGCCCCGCTTGATCGTGCTGTACAGCTGGGCGCTCGGCCTGGCGTGCCAGCTGGATGCGGCCGAGGAGTTGGCCAGTTACCTCAGCCGCTTCCTGCCGGCGCCGTCGGCTACCGCGCAGAAGTCGATGCTGGCGCAGTGGCTGGCCTTGAGCGGAGTCATCGCGCGGGGCCGGGGTGACCGTGAGCGTACCTTGGCGTATTGCGGCGAGGCGTTGCAGAGCCTGCCGAGTAAGCGCTATGGGCAACGCCTGGTGTGCCTCTCGACATTGTCCAACCTAGCCATTGCCGATGGCGACTTCTGGCGTGCGCGTGGCTGGAACCGCGAAGCGCTTGAACTGGCACAGCGGGTCGGTAACC
Source organism: Pseudomonas sp. 51_B (assembly GCF_017491595.1). NCBI lineage: Bacteria > Pseudomonadati > Pseudomonadota > Gammaproteobacteria > Pseudomonadales > Pseudomonadaceae > Pseudomonas > Pseudomonas sp. 51_B. Next base: position 15,669 of record NZ_JAFGYW010000037.1, on the reverse strand, counting down.
CATTGTTCGAGGCACTGGCGCATTACGACCGTGCCCGCGTGCTGCATGCCCGCGGTGAAGTGCTGCGGGCGCTTGATGAAGTGCGCCAGGGGCTGCAACGTCTGCAAGGGCTGCCTGCACAGCGGCTTTACGCCGTGCGGGCGCGCTTGACCCTTTACGAGGGTTACCTGCTGGTGGCGCGGCTGCAGCCCACCCAAGGTCGCGCGCGCTTGCGCGCAGGGCTTGGCGAGGCGCGTGCCTGCCGCGATATCAGCGTGCTTATCGGCCATTGCGTGATCGCCTCGCTCGAGGGGCGTGAGGGGCAGTATGCCGAGGCGTTCGCCGAATTGGCCGAGGCGGAGCGGCTGATGCACATCTGGGATGTGCCGGCGATCTTCTACCTGGCGATGATTACCCTGGTGAAGTGCGAACTATGGCTCGCTCAGGGTCGCATCGACCTGGCCGAGTCCTGGTTGCTGCGTCTGGGCCAGACCTATGGTGGCGAACACCCTGCGGCGGCGCCGGAGTTTCACCCCTTGCTGCCTTTGCACATCCAGTTGCAGCAGGCACTGCTTGAGCGTGTGCAGCAGCGCCGGGAAGACGCAGTGGCGCGCCTGCGTAGCCTGGCCGAGCGCGGGCAGGCCAGCGGCAGCATGATGCTCAGCTTGCACGCGCTGTCACAGTGGGCCGACCTGCTGTTGAGCCAGGGGGCTGAAGCACAGGCGGCGCAGTTGCTACCCATGGCGTTGAGCGCAGCCCGAGGGGGCGTGATGCAACCGTTCCAGCGCCTGATCGAGCAGCACCCGGTGTGGCTGCGTGAACAACTGCTGGCGCAGCCGGCTTGCCAGGCTCAGGCTGAGCTGCTGAATCGGCTGCCGGAGCCTACACCCGCCGCAAGTGTTGCTGCCCAAGCCTTGAGTGGCCGTGAACTGGCGGTGCTCGAACTGATTGCGCAAGGTTGTTCGAACCAGCAGATCAGCGAACGGCTGTTCATCTCACTGCACACGGTCAAGACCCATGCCAGTCATATCAATAGCAAGCTTGGAGTGGAGCGTCGCACCCAGGCAGTGGCAAGGGCTAAGGCATTGGGCTTGCTGGCCTGAAGTAGCTTCAGGCGATGCGGCTGTATAACATAGTGGCGCAAAGCCATTATTTGTTGGTGCGCAATATTTCTCGCCCTCATCTTTCCGGCCCGCTTGCCGATACAGGTTTCGGCGGTATGCATCGCCCCGCGCCATTCACCCATCCACTCAATACAGGTCGTGTTGATGCTGCAGTACGGGCAAAAAAGCTTTCTGATCGTCGACGACTACACCGACTTCCGCACGTCGACCCGTTCCATGTTGCGTGAACTGGGCGTTCGCGATGTGGATACCGCAGACAGTGGTGAGCAGGCCCTGCGCATGTGCGGGCAGAAGCGCTACGACTACGTTCTCCAAGATTTCCACCTTGGCGACGGCAAGAAAAATGGTCAGCAGGTTCTGGAAGACTTGATCCTGGACAAACTGATCAGCCATGAATGCGTTTTCATCATGGTCACCGCAGAGAGCAGCCAGGCCATCGTGCTCAGCGCCCTGGAGCATGAGCCCGATGCCTACCTGACCAAACCGTTCAACCGCGTAGGCCTTGCCCAGCGCCTGGAAAAGCTGACCCAGCGCAAGACCCTGCTCAAGCCCATCCTGCAGGCCCTGGACCGTGGTCGCCCGGCCGAAGTGCTGGCCGCTTGTGCCGAGCTGTGCAAGAAAGACCCGCGTTTTGCGCCATTGTGCTTGCGCTACCGCGCCGATGCGCTGCGCGACCTCAACCGCTTCGATGAGTTGGAGAAGTTTCTCAAGACCATCCTTGGCAGCCGCCCTCAGCCTTGGGTGTATTCGGCACTGGGCAGCCTGATGCAAAAGCGTGGGCAGCATGCCCAGGCCCAAGGGGTTTACGAACAGGCGCTCAAAGCCTTCCCGATCATGCCTGGGTTGTACGATGGCATGGCAGAGGCGCTGGTCGCTCAAGGTGATACCAAGCGTGCCCAGACCATGCTCGAAGAAGCAGTGCGCTTGTCACCCCTGGCAGTGCGGCGGCAGGCTGCGCTTGGCAAGTTGGCGTTGGACAACGAAGATTTCGAAAGCGCCTCCAAGGCCTTCCGGCACGCCGTCACTCAGGGGCAGAGCTCACGCTACAAGGATGCTGAGAGCAACCTTGGGCTGGTTCAGGCGCTGATGAGCAAAAACGCAGGCTTCGGGCTGGATGCCCGGGCTCGGGTGGAGATCAACACCGTGCTCAGCGAAGTGGCCAAGGACAATGTCGAAGACCAGGGCCTGCAGGTGCGTGCCCGCTTGATGAAAGCGGCCAGCCTGCAGCAGGCAGGCGACCCTGAGACGGCCGCCAAGCTCACCGAGCAAGCCATGCAGCGGCTGGATAAGATGGACCAGTTCTTCTCCGTCGAGGCCGCCCTGACGGTGGCCAAACAACTTAAAGCGCTTGGCCAGGAGGCCGCTGGGGGCAGCATCCTCAAAGGCTGCGTGGAAACCTACGGTGATGACCCGAAGGTCATGCAGAACGTCGCCAAGCTGACGGATGACCCGACCGTGCTGGGCGCCGTCACCGAAGCGGTCGACCTCAATCGCCAAGGGGTGCGCAGTTACCAGGCGGGGCAGCTCAACGAAGCCTTGCAGATGTTCCGCAAGGCCCTGTCGCTGCAACCGAAGAACATCAGCATCGCGCTCAATACGGCCCAGGCTCTGCTGCGCATCGGGGGCGAGGTGACACCGCCGGCGATCATGCAGGAATGCCGCGACTGCCTGACCCGGGTGGCCGGCATCCCGAGCACCGACAGCCGCTATGACCGCTACCGCAAACTGCACATCAAGGTCTTCGGCGCATGAGCCAGGATAACCAGGGGCTGGATTTTTCCACGGTGATCGCCTCCACCGTACACGACCTGAAAAACTCGCTATCAGCGCTGATTCAGTCACATGACCAATGGCTGGCGCGGCTGCCTGAAGCGTGGCGCAGCGGCACCGAGCAGGGCGTGATCGAGCATGAATTCCGCCACCTCAACGGCATGCTGGTGCAGTTACTGGGGTTGTACAAGCTAGGGGTCAATCAGCTGCCGGTGTGCCCTGACTACCACGAACTGGAAGACTTCATCGAAGCGCAACTGGCGGCCCATCAGCAAGTGCTGCAGCACAACGATATCCTCGCGACCTGGCGGGTCGAAACCGATAACCCACTGGGCTTCTTCGACCGCGAACTGGTCGCTTCGGTGATTGCCAACGTCATCACCAATGCCACCCGCTATGCAGGGCATGCGCTGTTGATCAGCATCGGCGAGCAGGACGATCACCTGGTCATCAGCGTCAACGACGACGGCCCAGGCTACCCGGCCAAGATGATCGAGCGCCAGCAGGATTACGTGCAAGGCATCGACTCGCAAAGCGGCAGTACGGGGCTGGGGCTGTATTTTGCGGCGCGCATTGCCGCATTGCATGAGCGTAGCGGTGTGCGCGGACGGATCGAGATTGCCAACGGAGGGACGCTTGGGGGCGGGTTGTTCAGGTTGTATCTGCCTTGACGCCAGGCGCTGCCAGGCGCCGCATACCAAGACAGCCTGCCCGGCCCGCGTTAACATTCCGGCAGCCGTCAGGAGCCCCTATGAACACAGCCCCCACTACACTTATTCGCGAAACCTTCCCCGTAGGCCCTTTGCAGTGCAATTGCACATTGATCGGTGATCCGCTTACCAAGAAGGCCATCGTGGTCGACCCGGGCGGTGATCCGGACAAGATTCTCGCACGCTTGCAAGCCTATGGCCTGACGCTGGTCAGCATCATCCATACCCATGCGCATTTCGACCATTTCCTGGCTTCGGGCAAGCTCAAGGAACTGACCGGCGCCACCTTGCACCTGCACAGGCAGGACCAGCCGCTGTGGGACAACCTTCAGATGCAATGCCAGATGTTCGGTGTGCCCTACACCCCGGTGCCATCGCCAGACCGCTGGATCGAGGACGACGAAGAGCTTGCCTGTGGTTGTGGCGTGGCCTTGCATACCCCGGGGCACACCCCGGGTTCGATGAGTTTCTGGTTCGCCGATGCCCAGTTGCTGATCGCCGGCGATACCTTGTTCCGCCGGGGTATCGGCCGTACCGATTTGTGGGGTGGTGACCAGCGAGCGATTGTGCGGTCGATCAAGGAGCGACTCTACCGTCTGGATGAAGAGGCCACTGTGGTGACTGGCCACGGCCCGGATACCCGCCTTGGCGACGAGATGCGCGAGAACCCGTTCGTTCGCGCCTGAGCATGAAAAGCCTTTCATGGAATTTTTGCTTGTTCCGGCAATCCAAGGCTGGCATAGATCCAACTCTGATCTGCCGCACATACGAATTTTTTGTAGGAGCTTGCCCATGTTCACCATGCGTCGCCTGATTATCGTCGCAACCGCTGCAGCCTTGATGACCGGCTGCGCCGGGCAGAACCCTTATGACAATCAAGGCCAGGCTCAAGGCGGGTCGGCGGGAATGAGCAAGACTGCCAAATATGGTGGCCTTGGTGCGCTGGCTGGGGCCGTTGCCGGTGCCGCCATCGACCACAACCACCGTGGCAAAGGCGCCCTGATCGGCGCTGCAGCAGTCGGTGCCGCCGCCGCCGGTTACGGCTACTACGCCGACAAGCAGGAAGCCGAGCTGCGCGCGAAAATGGCCAACACGGGCGTCGAAGTGCAGCGCCAGGGCGATCAGATCAAGCTGATCATGCCGGGCAACATCACCTTCGCCACCGATTCGGCGAACATTTCCCCAAGCTTCTACAGCCCGCTGAACAACCTCGCGAATTCGTTCAAGTCGTTCAACCAGAACACCATCGAAGTGGTCGGCTTCACTGACAGCACCGGCAGCCGTCAGCACAACATGGACCTGTCCCAGCGTCGTGCGCAGGCCGTCAGTACCTACCTGACTTCTCAGGGCGTTGATGCTTCGCGCGTGACCGTACGCGGCATGGGCCCCGACCAGCCGATCGCCAGCAATGCCGACGCCAATGGCCGCGCCCAGAACCGCCGTGTCGAGGTCAACCTGAAGCCGATCCCAGGTCAGCAATACGACCAGCAGCAGGGCCAGGTTCAGCAGTACCCTTGAAACGTCTCTTGCGGGCACAGTAGTCAATTTTTCGAGCGCGCCTATTGGGCTGCAACGCAGCCCGATAGGCTTCACTGACTGGCTGCAGGTCGTTTTCGTTTCAGCGGCTGACGCTGGCCTGTATGGCAGTAAGCGCGATGGTGTGCACGATATCATCCACCTGCGCACCACGTGGCAGGTCATTCACCGGTTTGCGCAGCCCTTGTAGCATCGGCCCCAAGCTGACCCCATCGGTGCTGCGCTGCACCGCCTTGTGGGTGGTATTGCCGGTATTGAGGTCAGGGAATACGAACACCGTCGCACGGCCCGCTACCAGGCTGTTCGGAGCCAGTTGCAGAGCGACCTGCGGGTTGGCAGCAGCGTCGTACTGCAGCGGCCCGTCAATCGTCAGCCCTGGTTCTGCGGCCTGCGCCAGGCGCGTGGCTTCGCGCACTTTTTCGACTTCCTCGTCACTGGCCGAATCGCTCGAATAGCTGATCATCGCTACCCGTGGCGCGATGCCGAATGCCTGCGCCGATTCGGCGCTCTGCCGGGCGATTTCCGCCAGCTCGCTAGCGCTGGGGTGGGGGTTCATCACGCAATCGCCGTATACCAACACCTGCTCGGGAAACAGCATGAAGAACACCGACGACACCAGGCTGGTGCCGGGGGCGGTCTTGATCAATTGCAGGGCCGGGCGAATAGTGTTGGCAGTTGAGTGCACCAGGCCCGAGACCAGGCCATCGACCTCGTCCAGGGCCAGCATCATGGTGCCGATCACCACCGGGTCTTCCAGCTGTTGCTCAGCCATCGGTGCGTTGAGGTTCTTGCTCTTGCGCAGGCTCACCATCGGTTCTACATAGCGCCCGCGAATCAGCTCGGGGTCGAGTATTTCCAGGTCCGGCGGCAAGGTAATGCCTTGCGCACGAGCCACGGCTTCGACCGCCTCGGGCTTGGCCAGCAGCACGCAACGGGCGATGCCGCGCGCCTGGCAGATGGCTGCCGCCTGAACCAGCAGCGGTTCTGCGCCTTCGGGCAACACGATGCGCTTATTGGCCTGTTGCGCACGCTGGATCAACTGATAGCGAAATACTGCTGGCGATAGGCGCAGCTCCCTTGGCGTGCCGCAGCGCTGGTGCAGCCAGGCGGCGTCAAGGTGGCTGGCGACGAAGTCGGTGATGAATTCGGCCCGGTCACGGTCATCCACCGGGATTTCACGGTTCAGCGAGTTGAGCAGGTTGGCGGTGTCGTACGAGCCGGTGCTCACCGACAGGATCGGCAGGCCCGCCTGCAAGGCACCTCGGCACAGGCCAAGGATGCGTGCATCGGGCTTGCTGTCGCTGGTCAGCAGCAGGCCGGCCAACGGCACACCGTTGATGGCGGCAAGGCTCACGGCAAGGATGATGTCGTCGCGATCGCCGGGGGTTACCACCAAGGTGCCCGGGGTCAGCAGCGGCACGGTATTGGCCACGGTGCGGGCACAGATGATGATTTTGTTCATCCGCCGCTGTTCGTAGTCCCCGGCATTGAGCACCTGGGCACCCAGCAGCTCGGCCACGTCGCGGGTACGCGGGGCGTTCAGCTCGCTCTGGTAGGGGATGCAGCCCAGTAGGCGGAAGTCGTTGCCGCGCAGCAGCGGCGAGTGCTCGCGAAGGCGCGTAGCAAAGTCGGCCATGCTTTCGTCGGTGCGTACCTTGTTGAGGATCACCCCCAGCACTTTGGGGTCACGCGGCCCACCGAACAGCTGGGCCTGCAATTCCACCCGCCCGGACAGCTCGCTGAGCACTTCGTTTTCCGGGGCGGAAACCAGAATCACCTCGGCGTCCAGGCTTTTGGCCAGGTGCAGGTTGACCCGTGCGGCATAGCTGGCGTGGCGGGTCGGCACCATCCCTTCGACCACCACCACGTCATTGCCGACGCAGGCTTGCTGGTAAAGGCGGATGATCTCTTCGAGCAGCTCGTCCAGCTGGCCATCGCCGAGCATGCGCTCGACATGGGCCAGGCTCAGTGGCACCGGCGGCTTGATGCCGTGGGTGCGAGCCACCAGTTCGGTGGAACGTTCCGGGCCAGTATCGCCAGGGTGAGGCTGAGCGATCGGCTTGAAAAAACCAACCTTGAGCCCAGCACGCTCAAGGGTGCGGATCAGGCCCAGGCTGATGGAGGTCAGGCCGACCCCAAAGTCGGTCGGCGCAATGAAAAATGTCTGCATGCGTGCTTCTCGAAATAAGCGGTGCAAGGAATCAACGGCCAAGGGTAGCGCTATCGGGCCCTTGTGCGCACCAGCCACAGGCGAACGCCTGGCCGATGTGCCGCGCGCGCTGCTCGGCATCGAGCACCCATGGCCTGGATTGCCAGGGTGGCTGGTGGCGCAGGTGCTGGGTGTGGCCGCAGGACAACTCAACCACCCAGTGGCCTTCTTGGTCCTCGTGCCAGCCGGTGATCCGACTGATGGGGCAGTGCTCGCCCGCACTGCGGTCGCAATCGAGCGATGCCTTGGTTACACTTGTGCGCTCTACATTCTTTTGCAAAAGGTCTTGCCCCATGCTGATCGCCGCCAACAAGGCAGTCTCCATCGACTATACCCTGACCAACGACGCCGGGGAGACCATCGACAGCTCCGCCGGTGGCGCGCCGCTGGTTTACCTGCACGGTGCCGCCAATATCATCCCTGGCCTGGAGAAGGCCCTGGAAGGCAAGCAAGCCGGTGACGAGCTGGAAGTTGCCATCGAGCCAGAAGACGCCTACGGCGAATACCTGGCCGAGCTGGTCAGCACCCTGAACCGCAGCCTGTTCGAAGGCGTCGACCAGCTGGAAGTGGGCATGCAGTTCCACGCTTCGGCGCCCGATGGCCAGATGCAGATCGTCACCATCCGCGATATCGACGGCGACGACATTACTGTCGACGGCAACCACCCACTGGCTGGCCAGCGTCTGAACTTCAAGGTCAAGGTCGTCGACGTGCGTGACGCCAGCGATGAAGAAATCGCTCACCGCCACATCCACGGTGAAGGTGGCCATCACCACTGATTTTCTGCGCTAAGCTCAGAAAGTCGCCAGGCGCTCGGACGAGCCGGCATGCTTCCAAACGGAAGGTGCGCGGCTTGCAAGAGCGCCTTTTTAGTGGGCGCAATTCGCCCCCAGCGGCAACCTGCAACCTCAGAGGGGATTGATCATGAGTGCATTTCACGACCTGACGTTGAAAGCGCTGACCGGCGAGGACCTGCCCCTGGCACCGTTCAAAGGCCAGGTCGTGCTGGTGGTCAATGTGGCCTCCAAATGTGGTTTGACGCCGCAATACGCCTCGCTGGAAAAGCTCCAGCAGCAATTCAAAGGCAAAGGTTTCAACGTGCTGGGTTTGCCGTGCAACCAGTTCGCCGGGCAGGAGCCTGGCAGCGACAAGGAGATTCTGGAGTTCTGCAGCCTGAACTATGGCGTGAGTTTCCCGCTGGCTGCCAAACTCGAGGTCAATGGGCCGCAGCGTCATTCGTTGTATCGCCTACTGGCAGGCGAGGGTGCTGAATTCCCTGGGGATATCAGCTGGAATTTCGAAAAGTTCCTGGTGGGTAAAGATGGCCGGGTGCTGGCGCGCTTCGCTCCACGCACTGCCCCGGATGACCCTTGCGTGGTCCAGGCTATCGAAAAGGCCCTGGGCTGACTGCATTCGAGTTCGCGGCTGATTCAGCTTGCACGCTCGTGCCCTCGATACCGGCGAATCACTCCGATCAATGATGCTTGGCCAGGCTGTGCGGGGCCCATAACCTCTGGTGTAGTTCCTCACACAGACGCAAGCGCCCCCATGTCCAGCAATCCTTTGTTCCAGCCCTTCACCCTTGGCGCACTCGAGCTGCCGACTCGTGTCGTCATGGCGCCGATGACCCGTACGTTTTGCCCTGGTGGAGTACCACATGCAGGCGTGGTCGAGTACTACCGGCGCCGCGCTGCCGCGAACGTTGGCCTGATCATCACAGAAGGCACCACGGTGGACCACAAGGCAGCCAACGGCTACCCGAATGTGCCGCGCTTTCATGGTGAAGATGCCCTGGCCGGCTGGCAGCAGGTGGTCGATGCCGTGCATGCCGAGGGTGGCCGTATAGTGCCGCAGTTATGGCATGTGGGCATGGTTCGGCGCCTGGGATGCGAGCCGGATGCCAGTGTGCCCGGTTACGGGCCCAGCGAGAAAACCAAAGACGGCCAGGTGCTGGTGCAGGGTATGAGCGAAGCTGATATTCGCGAAGTGATCGACGCTTTCGCCCAAGCGGCTCTCAATGCCAAAGCCATCGGGATGGATGGCGTCGAGATTCATGGTGCCCACGGCTATCTGATCGACCAGTTCTTCTGGGAGGTCAGCAACCGTCGCACCGACGCCTATGGTGGCGACCTGGCTGGCCGCTCGCGTTTTGCCATAGAACTGATTCAGGCCGTGCGTGCGGCCGTCGGGCCAGATTTCCCGATCATCTTCCGTTTCTCGCAGTGGAAGCAGCAAGACTACAGTGCTCGCCTGGTGGATACGCCCCAAGCCCTCGCTGCGTTTCTCGAGCCGCTGTCGGCGGCGGGTGTGGATATCTTCCACTGCTCGACCCGACGCTTTTGGGAGCCTGAGTTCGAAGGCAGCGAGCTGAACCTGGCCGGGTGGACACGTGCCCTGACCGGCAAACCAACCATCACCGTCGGTAGCGTGGGGCTCGATGGCGAGTTCCTGCAGTTCATGGTCGACACCGATAAAGTGGCCAAACCTGCCAGCCTTGAGGGCCTGCTGCGGCGGCTGGGCGATGAGGAGTTCGACTTGGTTGCGGTCGGGCGTGCCTTGCTGGTGGACGCCGAGTGGGCCCTCAAGGTGCGAGAAGGCCGTGAAGCGGATGTGCTGCCCTTCAGCCGTGAGGCGTTGACGACTCTGGCTTGACCCCCAGCGTGACGTGGGCGCCGGCTGGCGACGACAGGCAGGCGTCCATCAGGTGGGCTTCGAACTGCTCGACGACTGCCGGCCAACCTTGCCGGCTGGCGTGCTGGCGTGCATTGAGACGGATTCGGCGCAGCGTTTCATCTTCTTCCAGCAGCCAGCAGGCGGCCTCGATGAACGCCGCTTGGTCACCAGGCATGGCCAGCGTGCCACTGTGGCCGTGGCGGATATGCTGGGCGGCGGCGGCTTCGTCGTAGGCGACGACTGCCAGGCCCGAGGCCATGGCCTCGAGCACCACATTGCCGAAGGTTTCGGTCAGGCTCGGAAACAGAAACACATCACCACTGGCGTAATGCTCGGCCAGGGCCTCCCCGCGCTGGGCACCGCAGAACACCGCACCTGGAAGCTGCTGCTCGAGGCTGGCCCGTTGCGGGCCGTCGCCGACCACCACAAGCCGTAGATGCCGTTGTGGGTGAGCGTTTTGCATCTTTTGCAGGCACGGGCCCAATAGCGCCAGGTTCTTCTCCGCAGCCAGGCGCCCAACGTGCAGTACGGCAATGTCGTCGCTCCCAAGGCCCCAGCGCTCACGTAGCGCCTGGCTACGGCGTGCTGGGTTGAACAGGCCAGCGTCCACCCCACGGGTCAGCAGAGCCAGGCGTTCGAAGCCACGGCGTTGCAGGGCCAGGCACTGGCTCACGCTGGGTACGAGCGTGGTAGCGGTGCGGCGGTGAAACCAGCGTAGGTAATGTGTGAGCAGCCGTGCCAGCAGGCCAAGGCCGTACTTGCTGCAATATTGCGCAAAATTGGTGTGAAAACCGCTGACCACCGCCACCCCCAGGCGCCTTGCCGCGCGCAGGGCGCTCAGGCCCAATGGCCCTTCTGTAGCGATGTAAAGCACGTCAGGGCGTTGCCTGCGCCAATGGCGGATCAGCTTGTGCATCGACACTTCACCCCATTGCAGGCCGGGGTAACCCGGCAGCGCCCAGCCACGGCACAGCAACAGGCTTTGCATATCGCCGGTCCATGGCTCGTTCGCTTGCCGCGGACGAACGATCTGAACGTGGTGGCCGCGCTGTCGCAAGCCTTCACTGAGGTGGCCGAGTGTGTTGGCCACGCCGTTGATTTCGGGCGGGAAGGTTTCGCTGACCAGTGCGATGCGTAGTGCGCGTGTATTCATGGCAAAAGTCTGTGCCCGCTGCATTGCGCTCGAATGACAGGCGTGTGACGCGCATGTGACGCCGGATTGTCGGCGGGCGAGGCCCTCAGAATATTTCTTTTTGGAGTGCTCAAGGGCAGCCTGGCGCAGCCGATGAAGTTGCATCCTAATCGGTCAGATGCGCTCCGGGAGAGCGGTGATGTTCAACAGCAAGCTCAAGAATGAAATCCAGCAACTGCGCGAAGAGCTGAAGGCTATCGAGCAGGTCAAGAATAGCCTCGACAGTGAAATGCTGGTGCTGCACCTCGACCCGCAGGGGCGCATCGAGCAGGTCAACGGCAACTTCGAGAGCGAGATGCTCTACCGCGCCGAGCAACTGATTGGCCGCAACATCGAGGATATCGTGCCGGCGCATGTGAAACAGCTGGATTTCTACCAGCGCATGAAACAGGCCATCAGCCGTGGCGAACATCTCAACGGCGCTTTCCGCCTGCTGCGCGGCAACGGCCAGGAGGCATGGCTACGTTCGATCCTGCAGCCGGTGAAAAGTACCGATGGGCGGCTCAGATATTTCACTATGCACTCCAGTGATCTGACTCGCACCATCGAAGCTTCCCGAGAGCATGAAAGCCTGATCAAGGCGCTGATGCGCTCCACTGCGGTCATCGAGTTCAACCTCGACGGTGAAGTGCTCACGGCCAATGATCGCTTTCTGCAAACGGTGGGCTACAGCCTGGACCAGGTCCGAGGCAAACATCACCGGATGTTCTGCGAACCAGCGCAGGCCAACTCTGCCGATTATCAGGCGTTCTGGGATAAGCTGCGCCGCGGCGAATACGTGGCTGATCGTTTCAAGCGTATTGACGCCCACGGGCGTACGGTCTGGCTGGAAGCCTCCTACAACCCGATCTTCGATGCCCACGATGTGCTGTACAAGGTGGTCAAGTTCGCCACCGTGATCACCGACCAGGTCAATCAGGAGCAGGCTGTGGCGCACGCCGCCGACATTGCCTACAACACCTCGCTTGAGACCGATAGCAGCGCCCGCAAGGCTACCGAGGTGGTCACCCAGACCGTCGAAGTTATGCGCGGCCTGGAAGGCTCCATGCAAAACGCTGCCAACGGCATCGAGGCGTTGGACAAGCAGTCCAAGGTGATCGGCGCAATCATCAAGACCATCAGCGACATTGCCGGGCAGACCAACCTGCTGGCGCTCAATGCCGCCATCGAAGCTGCTCGCGCGGGTGAGCAGGGCCGGGGTTTCGCCGTCGTGGCCGATGAAGTGCGACAGTTGGCATCTCGTACCAGCAGCGCCACCGAGGAAATCGCCAGGGTTGTGCAGCAGAATGAGCAGTTGGCCCAGGCGGCGGTGGACATCATCGATACCAGCAAGCGCCAGGCCGAGCAGGGGTTGGCCCTGGCAGCCGATACCGGTGGGGTGATCGTCGAAATTCAGGAAGGTGCGAAGAAGGTGGTGGATGCGGTAGGGCAGTTTTCCAGTCACCTGGTGCAGTGATCGGCAACCCGCCGGTAACGACAACCTTCAGGTCATCAGCCACTGCCGGTACCGCTCGGGCCACTGCGTGGTTGGCGTGCCCGGCCTACCCATACCGAAACCATGGCCACCGCTGGCATAAAGATAACGTTGCACCGGCACATGAGCGGCCTCGCAGGCCGCCGCCATGATGAGCGTGTTGTGCGGATCGGCTATGGGATCATCCTCGGCCTGCACCAGAAACATCGGGGGCGTGTGCGCTGTTACGTAACGCTCAACCGACCATCGGGCATTCTCGGCCTGGCTGGCGTGGGCGCCTACCAGTACCTTGTGGGTCGAAGTGTGGGAGTAGGGCGCTTCAAGCGTAATGACTGGGTAAATCAATGCTGCCCGATCAGCATAAGCAGGCGCATGGTCAAGGTGGTCGACGGCAGGATAGGACTGAAAGTCGGGGCGCGTTGCCGCCATGCCCAGCAGATGCCCACCCGCTGAGAAGCCTAATACCTGCACATGCTGTTCTCGGCTACGAATGATACGCAAGGCACGTTGCGCGTCCTGCAAGGGTGCCATCGCGCCCTGCTGCCAGCCCTCGGCAGGCAGCCGGTAGCTCAACACGTAGGCCGTGTAACCCAGGCGCACTAGCCACTGGGCGGCAGGCCATGCTTCGCTGGCCATCTCGATCCGTTTGTAGCCACCGCCGCCTGCCACCAGCACAGCCCGCCCATTGGGACGCTGGGGTTTGAAAACGCGCAGTGAAGGCACTGCAATATTGGCCAACGCCCCCTTTGCCGACAAATGCTCGGCACCGGTTGGCCCATCGGCGCCTGGCGCTGCGCCTGGCCACAGCGGGAGCGTCTCGCTCTGTACTGGCAGCGTTGCCGTATGCCCGCTGCCCAGGCGCAGCGCAAGCAATACTGCGGCAGTCTTTGTGAAAAAATCTCGACGATGCATAGGGATGGCCGCAGTTATCGAGCAGGTCCAACCATCGTCAGATGGTCGGGGCCAGGCGTGCGCGCTCAGTCCCGCTCACGCACCCAGAACAATGTAGCCCCGGCCACCGCCGCTGGCATCATCAGCACGTTCACCCCTGGTATCAGCAGGGCCAGGTAAGTGATGCCGCCAAAACCCAGCGACTGCCAGCGCTTGCTGCGCAGCCAGGCGAGCATGTCCTGCCAGCTCATCTTGTTGTTGTCTGCCGGGTAGTCGATGTACTGGATGGCCATCATCCATACGCCGAAGATCAGCCACAGGGGTGCGGCCACCACATTGACCACCGGGATCAGCGACAAGATGAACAAGCCGATCGCCCGCGGCAGAAAGTAAGCCAGCTTGCGCATTTCGCGGCCAAAGGTGCGCGGCACCATGGCTACCAGCTCACCCCAACTGAACGCCGGGAACGGGTCTTTGCCACGTACCACCACTTCGACCTTTTCGGCGAGAAAGCCGTTGAACGGCGCGGCGATGACGTTGGCCACCAAAGTGAAGGTGAAGAACACCATCAGTACCAACAAGGCGACGAACAGTGGCCAGAGAATGTAAGAAAGGAAGCTCAGCCAATTTGGCAGCGTCGGCATCAGCGCATCGAGCCACAGGCTGAATTGGTGCCCGGCGAAGTAGATCAGGCCACCGAACAGCAGCAGGTTGATGGCCAGCGGCAGCAGCACGAACATCCGCAGGTTGGGGCTCAGCACCAGTTTCAGGCCTTCGCGAAGATACTGGGGGCCGGACAGGACAGGGGCTTGCATCGGGTCACTCCGCAAAGAAGGAAAACGCGCTGACCTTACCGATTTTGCGGCGCCGACGAAAGGCAGGCATTGATGAAGAAACCGGCTGTAACAAATGTGTCTGGGCCCTTTTCAGCACTCGAATTTGCAGATAGAGGACGCCTATGAGGTGGATTGTCGAAGGATATTTCCTTAATCTCTGCCACCTCGCTACAGTGCGCTCAAGTTTTCGTTTTTAGGGCCTGCGCATTCAAGCCCTCCCCAAGTGCTGCGCAGGTCCTTTTTAATTTCCAGCTGGCGGCCCCAGTGGCCTGCTCGACAGGAGTTCGACATGTCTGAAGTACGTCATTCACGCGTCATCATCCTTGGTTCCGGCCCTGCCGGTTACAGCGCCGCGGTTTACGCCGCCCGCGCCAACCTCAAGCCACTGCTGATCACCGGCATGCAGGCAGGTGGCCAGCTGACCACCACTACCGAAGTCGACAACTGGCCGGGCGACCCCCACGGCCTGACCGGGCCGGCGCTGATGCAGCGTATGCAGGAACACGCCGAGCGCTTCGAGACCGAGATCGTCTTCGATCACATCAACGCCGTCGACCTGGCCAACAAACCCTTCACCCTGCAGGGCGACAGCGGCAAGTACACCTGCGATGCGCTGATCGTCGCCACCGGCGCCAGCGCTCGTTACCTGGGCCTGCCGTCGGAAGAAACGTTCATGGGCAAGGGCGTATCGGCCTGTGCCACCTGCGACGGCTTCTTCTACCGCAATAAGCCGGTGGCTGTGGTCGGCGGCGGTAACACCGCCGTAGAAGAGGCGCTGTACCTGGCCAACATCGCCAGCAAAGTGACCCTGGTGCACCGCCGCGAAACCTTCCGCGCAGAGAAAATCCTGGTCGACAAGCTCAACGCGCGAGTTGCCGAAGGCAAGATCGAGCTCAAGCTCAATGCCACCCTTGATGAAGTGCTGGGCGACAACATGGGCGTTACCGGTGCGCGCTTGAAAAACAACGATGGCAGCAGCGATGAGATCAAGGTCGACGGCGTGTTCATCGCCATTGGCCACACGCCGAACACTTCGCTGTTCGAAGGCCAGCTGACCCTCAAGGACGGCTACCTGGTCGTCAACGGTGGCCGTGAAGGCAACGCCACTGCCACCAATGTCGAGGGCGTATTCGCCGCTGGCGACGTGGCTGACCACGTTTACCGCCAGGCAATCACCTCGGCCGGTGCCGGCTGCATGGCGGCACTGGATGTCGAGCGCTACCTGGACGGTCTGGCTAACGCCTCGTTCTGATTCGCATCTAAAAAACCGGCCAG
>NZ_JAFGYW010000366.1:0-453 GCF_017491595.1 Pseudomonas sp. 51_B | reverse complement strand
GGCGAAACAACCGGCACCGCAACCGTTCCGGCCCCGTCCGATGACGTCTACAAAGATGCTGGTTCCGTGCAGGCGACGATCACTAGCGCTACCGGTGGCAATTTCGAAAACCTGGTACCGAGCACTGCTCCAGCGGTGACGACAGTCACCGACACCATCGATACCTCGACCGTCAAATTGACGGCTGATACTTCGGTGGCTGAAGGCGGCACTGTCACCTACACCGCCACCGTCGGCGCGCCGGTCACCGGCTCGCCAGTTGTCGTGACGCTTGCTAACGGCCAGACCATCACCATTGGCGTCGGTCAGACTACCGGCACTGCAACCGCTGTTGCTTCGAACGATGCACTGACCGGCCACGCTCCGATCACCAACTCGATCACTGGCGTGAGCGGTGGCAATTTCGAAGATCTGGTGGCGGATAAAACTCCGGTTTCAACTTCTGTCACGGAC
>NZ_JAFGYW010000365.1:0-453 GCF_017491595.1 Pseudomonas sp. 51_B | reverse complement strand
CGTGGTGTTCGTTTCCGGCGACGTCCATGGCTCGCTGACCAGTCGCCTGTCTCACAGCGAGGACACCGATTTCGAGGTGCACACCATCGTGTCCTCGCCGCTGCACAACAGCAAATTGCTGCCGTATGCCAAGGCTTCAACGTTTATCCTCGATCAACCGCTGGTGCGCACGGCGGCCGGGGATTATCGGCACGAGCTGACCAGTGCGGTAGTGAGTCAGGACAATTTTGCGCATGTGGTCGTTGAGGCTGATCAGATATTGGTCAATTACCATGACCGCGATGGCAAGAAGTTGCAGTCGATCAGTATGAAATTGCGTTGAAACACCAAAAGATCGCAGCCTTCGGCAGCTCCTACACAAGGCGCATTACCCTGTTGGGGCTGCGTGAAGCTGCGATCTTCTGCTCATTTCAGTTGTGCACTGGAGAAATGTTCACTGCCGCCGACATATTC
>NZ_JAFGYW010000364.1:0-454 GCF_017491595.1 Pseudomonas sp. 51_B | reverse complement strand
AATACCACCGCGACGAGGCCGCTCGGCACGACCTGCTCCGCGTAGTAGAAGCACAGGAAATTGACGCAGAAGAGCGCGAAACCCTGCGCGACGAGCAAGCGCCATGCATCGCGCGGCGGCCGGACCGGCCTGCGCAGCGCGCGCAGCAGCACGAACATCGCGGCGGCCGCGAGCCAGAAGCGCCACGCGATCGACACGGGCGGAGGCACGCTGCCCAACTGCCATTTGATCGCGATCCAGGTGGTGCCCCAGATCAGCACGGCCAGCAGGTACAACGACAGGTTCATGGCACACGCTCCTTAAACAGGCCTGGAGTGTCTGCCTCGGGCAGCCTTCGACGCTTGCACAATCTTGCGCTTTTGTCTGGCGGCAGGCTGGCAGGGCGGCGTCTACGGAGTAGGATGCAAGGCGTTGGAGAGAACCGAACATGGCCGCTATCGATACCCGGCAAGTC
>NZ_JAFGYW010000363.1:0-454 GCF_017491595.1 Pseudomonas sp. 51_B | reverse complement strand
GCGAGGACAAGTTCGAAAGCGGCCACGCGTTCGACGGCTCGTCGATCGCGGGCTGGAAGGGCATCGAGGCGTCGGACATGCTGCTCATGCCGGATCCGAACGCGGCCTTCATCGACCCGTTCTACGAAGAGTCGACCCTCGTGCTGACCTGCGATGTCGTCGAGCCGGCGGACGGCAAGGGCTACGAGCGCGATCCGCGCTCGCTCGCGAAGCGCGCCGAGGCCTACCTGAAGAGCACGGGCATCGGCGACACCGCGTACTTCGGTCCGGAGCCGGAATTCTTCATTTTCGACTCGGTGCAGTGGAACACGGACATGTCCGGCTGCTTCGTGAAGATCAACTCGGAAGAAGCGCCGTGGTCGTCGGCGAAGGAATTCGAAGGCGGCAACACGGGCCACCGTCCGGGCGTGAAGGGCGGCTACTTCCCGGTTGCGCCGGTCGACCAGTTCCAGGA
>NZ_JAFGYW010000362.1:0-454 GCF_017491595.1 Pseudomonas sp. 51_B | reverse complement strand
CCGCTTGTCCGCGCGCCTTCATCGCCTCGAGCGTCTCGCGCGACAGCAGGTCCGACTGCACGCCGCGCACGACGAGCAGCGGCCCCGCGAACGCCCCGAGCGCATGCCAGAGCCATGCCTCGCCCTGCGCATTCGCCTCCGGCGTGGCCGTCTTGAAAGGCTCGGCGATCCGCGGGTCGTAGCGTGCGCGCCACGAGCCGTCCGCGTCCCGCACGAGCAACGGCCGATTCAGCGCGCGCCACTCGTCCGGCGTGAGCGGGCCGAACGACAGCGACAGCGACGTCAGATAATCAACGCCCTCCTGCTCGGTCGCAAAGCGCTTGTCGAGCCCGACGTATTCGCCGATGCGCTCGAGCGCGGCGGGCTCGATGTGCGGCCCGATGTCGTTGACGAGCATCCTGCCGATCGGCGTGCCCGGCAGCCCGCCGAGCGCGAGACCGATCAGGCCGCCCAT
>NZ_JAFGYW010000361.1:0-454 GCF_017491595.1 Pseudomonas sp. 51_B | reverse complement strand
GCAGCACAAGGCCCGGCTCTATGGCGAGCAACGGCTCAAGGCCGAGTCGGCGTGGTGGCCGAGCAAACGCGCCAGTGCGTTGTACAACGCCGCATGGACGGCCCGGGAGTGGGGCATGGACATCCTCGGTTATGAGATGGCCCCTGATTACGCCACCTTCGGCGGCAATTACACGCTGGAGAGCACGAAGCTGGATGTCGGCCCGCTGATTTCAGCGGCGGAAGTGCAGCGCCAGCAGGCCAGCGCCGCGCAACCGGATCTGCGTTATCACTATCGTTTTGTCGCCACGGCACTGGCCAGTCGCGCCGCCGATAACCTGCCGCACACCAGTCAGGCGTTTGCTGCGGTGTTGTGCAATGCCGCCGGCTGGAACAGCAGCCTTGAAGACCAGAGTGCGCTGTATCAGCGCTACGTCAAGGAAGGCCCTTATGTGCCGTGGGCGCAAGACTTCGGC
>NZ_JAFGYW010000360.1:0-455 GCF_017491595.1 Pseudomonas sp. 51_B | reverse complement strand
AGAACAACTAAGTGGCGAGCAGAATCGCTAAAGCTGACTCAAGGATGAAGAGGAGGGCGGGAGTCTGGATTGCGATTATCGGTCAGCGGTTCGATGATCGCCCAATGTTGGCGCCCCGGTGCTTGTGCATCGCGCGGCGAGCCGTTTGACTAGGCATCGATGCGTGCCGGACAAGGACAAGAAATGAACGATCAAATGCGCAACTCCTTCACCTCGGTGGCGCCGCCCATTGTCGCCTCGCCGGCCAAGCGCATTCAGGCGCTGACCGGTGATCCGGATTCCATGACGTCCCTGGCCCGTGGTCTGGCCGTGGTGCAGGCGTTTCAGGAACGCAAACGCCACCTGACCATCGCGCAGATAAGTCATCGCACTGAAATCCCTCGCGCCGCCGTGCGCCGTTGCCTGCACACGCTGATCAAGCTCGGCTACGCCACCACCGACGGCCGCACCTATTC
>NZ_JAFGYW010000359.1:0-455 GCF_017491595.1 Pseudomonas sp. 51_B | reverse complement strand
CTGTGGCTGATGCTGCTCTGGGCGCTGCTCGCCACCACGTTGCGCCATTGCCTGGCCTGGAGCGCGCGGCCATGGTGGCTGGCCAGCGCACTTGGCGCGGTGGGCGGCGCATTGTCGTACTACGCTGGCGGACGGCTGGCCGGCGTGCAATTTCCCTACGGCGAGGCGGCGACGCTGATCGTCATCGGCCTGCTCTGGGCAGGCTTGTTCCCACTGTTGCATTTGATGGCGAGGCGTCTGGCGCCGTGAGCGTCCGTCAGCGCTTTCACACCCACGGCGATCACTGCCTTACACTGCCACGATGAAAACCATCCCCCACACCCAAATTGCCGAACCGGCGGTCACCTGCTCGACCTGTGCGGCGTGCTGCTGCCAGCTCGAAGTGATGCTGATCACCGACACCGGCGTACCTGATCGCTTTATCGATACCGATGAATGGGGCGGTGAAGTGATGC
>NZ_JAFGYW010000358.1:0-457 GCF_017491595.1 Pseudomonas sp. 51_B | reverse complement strand
GGCCGAACGGTTCGGGGAAATCCACTTTGCTGAAGCTGCTCGCCGGCTTGCGTGAACCGAGCGCGGGCCATGTGCAGCTCGGAGGTCAGGCGCTGGGCAAAATGTCGCGGCGCAGCATCGCGCAGACACTCGCGGTGGTTGAGCAACAGGCCGATACCGACGATGGCATTCGCGTGTTCGACGCGGTGGCGCTGGGGCGCACGCCGTGGTTGTCGGCGCTGCAACCGTGGTCGCCCGCCGATGATGCCATCGTCGAGCAAGCGCTGGTCGACGTCGACGCCGTGCACCTGCGCAACCGCCTCTGGCGCAGCCTCTCCGGCGGGGAACGCCAGCGCGTGCACATCGCCCGCGCACTGGCGCAGCGCCCGCAGATCCTGCTGCTCGACGAGCCGGCCAACCATCTCGATATCCAGCATCAGTTGAGCATTCTGCAAGTGGTGCGCGCACTGCCGGTGAC
>NZ_JAFGYW010000036.1:0-26007 GCF_017491595.1 Pseudomonas sp. 51_B | reverse complement strand
GCCGTGGACGACAGCAACGCCGTGACCGCAACCGAACAGCAGATGGAGCTGTCGGGCAATGTATTGACCAACGACGTGCAAGGCGCCGACCGTGTAGCAGGTGGGCCGGTGATTGCAGGCACCTTCACCGGTACCTACGGCACGCTGGTCCTGGCAGCCGATGGTTCCTACACCTACACACTTAATCCCGATGCACCGGGCTTCAAAAATCTGGGCGGTGGCGGCATTGGCATAGAGAACTTCTCCTACACAATCAAGGATGCCGATGGCGATACCAGCACGGCGACCCTGACGCTGAACGTCAACAACCTCGATGACCCGGTCACCCTTAACGGCTTGGATGTGCAGAGCGGTGAGTTGACCGTCTACGAGAAAAACCTCAGCGACGGTAGTGCGCCGGATGCCAATGCGCTGACCCAGCAAGGCACGTTCAAGGTCACCGCAGCAGATGGGCTGCAAAGCCTGACGGTGGGTGGTATTGCCGTGGTGACTGCTGGCGTGGCCGCAGGCTTCCCGCAAACGGTGACCACGCCTGAGGGCAATACCCTGACCGTCACCGGCTACGATTCCGCGACCGGTACTGTGAGCTACCGCTACACCCTGACTGGCAACGAGAGCCACCCCGACGGCGCTGGTAGCAACAGCATCGGCGAACACTTCGAAGTGGTGGCCAAGGATATCGATGGCAGCACTGCCACCGGTAGCCTGGATGTCATTATCGTCGACGATGTGCCCCAAGCTCGCAGTGACTACACCAGCGTGTACAAGGGCGATGAGGTGCGCGGCAACGTGCTGTACAACGACGTGGTCGGCGCCGATGTGCGCAGCGACGGCAATTACGTGGTGGGTGTGCGGGCAGGCAGTGACACGTCCACATCGGCCATCGGCCAGTTGAATACCCAGGTGAATGGCCAATACGGTTACCTGACGATCGATGAGCAAGGCAACGCGGTCTATCACTCGAACCCAGATGTGGTCTCTGCGCGCGATGCCGTCGACACTTTCGTCTACACCATTCGCGATGCCGATGGCGATGAAAGCACCACGACCATCACCATCAACGTGCACAACTCGTTGATGGCGTGTGCCGATCGGGATGTGACGGTCTACGAAAATGCCCTTGATCTCAATAAGGACGGCAACGACCTGGCTGCCGGCAGCGTGACCGGCAGCGACCCGGACTCGACCCGGGAAACGGCCACCGGCACGTTGGTGGGTTCCGCCAGCGGCGGTGTTGGCGCGTTGACTTACAGCCTGGTAAGCGATGCCACCGGGCAGTACGGCCAGCTACACCTGAACGCCGACGGCACTTATACCTACACCCTGACTTCTCCGGCCGACTCGCCCACTCACGCTAATGACGGTGCCAATACCGTGACGGAAACCTTCACCTATCAGGTGAAGGACTCGGTCGGCAATTCGACCACCAGCACCATCGTCATCACCATCGTCGACGATGTGCCCCAAGCTCACAGTGACTACACCAGCGTGTACAAGGGCGACGAAGTGCGCGGCAACGTGCTGTACAACGACGTGGTCGGCGCCGATGTGCGCAGCGACGGCAATTACGTGGTGGGTGTGCGGGCAGGCAGTGACACGTCCACATCGGCCATCGGCCAGTTGAATACCCAGGTGAATGGCCAATACGGTTACCTGACGATCGATGAGCAAGGCAACGCGATCTATCACTCGAACCCAGATGTGGTCTCTGCCCGCGATGCCGTCGACACCTTCGTCTACACCATTCGCGATGCCGATGGCGATGAAAGCACCACGACCATCACCATCAACGTGCACAACTCGTTGATGGCGTGTGCCGATCGGGATGCGACGGTCTACGAAAATGCCCTTGATCTCAATAAGGACGGCAACGACCTGGCTGCCGGCAGCGTGACCGGCAGCGACCCGGACTCGACCCGGGAAACGGCCACCGGCACGTTGGTGGGTTCCGCCAGCGGCGGTGTTGGCGCGTTGACTTACAGCCTGGTAAGCGATGCCACCGGCCAGTACGGCCAGTTGCACCTGAACGCCGACGGCACCTATACCTACACCCTGACTTCACCGGCCGACTCGCCCACTCACGCCAATGACGGTGCCAATACCGTGACTGAAACCTTCACCTATCAGGTGAAGGACTCGGTCGGCAATTCGACCACCAGCACCATCGTCATCACCATCGTCGACGATGTGCCCCAAGCTCACAGTGACTACACCAGCGTGTACAAGGGCGACGAGGTGCGCGGCAACGTGCTGTACAACGACGTGGTCGGCGCCGATGTGCGCAGTGACGGCAACTACGTGGTGGGTGTACGGGCGGGCAGTGACACGTCCACGTCGGCCATCGGCCAGTTGAACACTCAGGTGAATGGCCAATACGGTTACCTGACGATCGATGAGCAAGGCAACGCGGTCTATCACTCGAACCCAGATGTGGTCTCTGCGCGCGATGCCGTCGACACTTTCGTCTACACCATTCGCGATGCCGATGGCGATGAAAGCACCACGACCCTGACTATCAACGTGCATGACCCCCGAATCGAAGTGTGCATGGACGGCACAGCCACTGTGTTCGAAAATGCTTTGGACTTGAACAAAGATGGCAGCGATCTCGCCGCAGGTACGGTCACTGGCAGCGATCCGGCATCGCCCCTGGAAACAGCCTCTGGCAGCCTGGCCGGTTTGGCCAGCGGCGGCATCGGTGCGTTGTCTTACAGCCTGGTGGGAAGCGCCGTTGGTCAATATGGGCAGATTCAGCTCAATGCAGATGGCAGCTACACCTACACCTTGACGTCCCCGGCAAGCTCTCCGGTTCATACCAACGACGGCGCCAACACTGTCACAGAGTCCTTTACCTATCAGGTACAGGACGCCTATGGCCATTCGGCCACCAGCACCCTTGTCATATCCATCGTCGACGACGTACCACACGCACATAGCGATGAGGTCAGCGTGTACAAAGGCGACGAAGTGCGCGGCAACGTGCTGTACAACGACGTGGTCGGCGCCGATGTGCGCAGTGACGGCAACTACGTGGTGGGTGTACGGGCAGGCAGTGACACGTCCACATCGGCCATCGGCCAGTTGAATACTCAGGTGAATGGCCAATACGGTTACCTGACGATCGATGAGCAAGGCAACGCGGTCTATCACTCGAACCCAGATGTGGTCTCTGCGCGCGATGCCGTCGACACCTTCGTTTACACCATTCGCGATGCCGATGGAGACGAAAGCACCACGACCCTGGCTATCAATGTGCATGACCCAAGGCTCGAAGCCTGCACGGATCGTGATGTCACGGTGTACGAAAAAGCTCTGGACCTGCACAAGGATGGGAATGATTTGGCCGCAGGCAGCGTTACTGGCAGCGACCCGAGTTCGACCGGGGAAACGGCCAGTGGCAGCCTGGTAGGTTCGGTTGCCAATGCTGTGGGTGCCCTAACCTTCAGCTTGGTGGGCAATGCGGTCGGCCAATACGGGCAGATCAGCATTCACCCCGACGGCAGCTATACCTACACACTTACCTCACCTGCCAACACACCTGGCGCTGATTCGGCAGTTGAATATTTCACCTACAAGGCCACCGATTCGCTGGGCCATAGCATCACCAGCAACATCGCCATCACCATCGTCGACGATGTGCCCAAGGCGGTGTGCGCCGAGCGCAGCATCACCCCCGGCCAGGTGGACTCCAACGTGCTGCTGGTCATCGATGTGTCCAGCAGCATGGCGGCTGCCTCCGGCGTACCGGGCATGACCCGGTTGGAAGCGGCCAAGCAGGCCATTGCTGCATTGCTCGATAAATACGATGACATGGGTGACATCAAAGTGCAGATCGTCACCTTCGGCAGCGGCGCGCAGGTACAGGCAGCCGAATGGGTCAGCATCGATGTGGCCAAGACCATCGTCAATGGACTGCACGCAGGGGGTTCGACCTATTATGACAGTGCAGCTAGCGCAGCCCAGACAGCCTTTGCCCAGAGTGGCAAGCTGGCCGGCGCGCAGAATGTCAGCTACTTCTTCTCCGATGACGAACCGACCTTCGGGCACGCGATAACTGGCGCACGCGAGGCCAGCTGGGAAAGCTTCCTCGACGGTAATGGCATCAAGTCCTACGCCGTAGGTCTTGGCCGAGACATCAATGCGGGCAACCTCAATCCATTGGCCTACGACGGCAGTACTCACACCGACACTGATTCGGTGATCGTGACCAACCTCAACCAACTCGATGGTGTGCTTTCGGGTACTGTGCAAGGCTCACCGATCACCGGCAGCCTGCTCAGTGGTGGCACCTTCGGTGCCGATGGCGGCTTCATCAAGGCCCTGCTGGTGGACGGGACAACCTACACCTACGACCCCAAAGCCAATGCAGGGCAGGGTGGCTATCAGGCCAGCGGCGGCGCCGACCAGGCCAGCTTCGACAGCACTGCCAATACCCTGGCCATCAAGACCAGTATGGGCGGCAGCCTGCTGGTGAACATGGATAGCGGCGAGTATACCTACACGCCGCCCAAGGGCAGCGACAGTAGCCAGGCCGAGCACTTCGGTTTCACCGTCAGTGACAACGACGGCGATACCAGCAGTGCCAGCCTCGTCGTGCGTATCGATGGCAATCATGCACCGGTAGCGGTCGCCGACCACATCATTACCAATATCACTGGCGCCAATCTGACCGTGCCGTCCGAAGTATTGCTGGCCAATGACCAGGATGCCGACAACGACCGCCTGAGTGCTTCCCCCATCACCGTCAACACCGGCTTTGCCGACAAGGGTGCAGGCTTCAGCCTGGGCAGTGGCATCCCGACCATCACCTTCGATGCCCATGCCAACTCGTTCAGCAATCAGTTCAAAGCCCTGGAACGCAGCGCTTTCACCAGTGCCGCTGGCAGCATGAGTGCGGCGCTGGTGGTGCTCGGGTACCTTGGTGCTATCACTAGCAGCAACGCCAACAGTGAGGATGTGATCACCGTGAGCCTGCGCAAGGGCGAAACCTTGCAGGTTGACCACGATCGCCCCGACGGCAACCTCAGCCTTGAGTGGAAGGATGCCAACGGCAGCTACCAGGCGCTTGCCGACGGCGGCAGTTTTACGGCCAGCCATGACGGCATCTACAGCATCCATGTGGTCAATCAGATCAACCCATCAGACAACAGCAAAGCCGCCGAGAGCTATAAATTGAGCATGGTGGTCGACTACAGCAATGCTGTGAACGACGTGCACCAGGCCAGCTACGCGCTTACCGATGGCCACGGGGGTAATGCAACTGGCGCGGTGGACATCACCTACCATGCCGGCAGCACACTCGACGGCACTCCAGGCGATGATGTGCTGATGGCTAGCAACGCAGACGCTCTGCTCGATGGCGGGGAAGGCAATGATGTGTTGGTGGGGGGCGCGGGCAATGACACCCTGCATGGCGGCAATGGCAATGACCTGCTGATCGGCGGCCTTGGCAACGACCTGCTTGATGGCGGGGCGGGCAACGATACCGCCAGCTATGCCTCGGCCACTGCCGGGGTGACTGTCGACCTGAGCCTGAGCGGCCCTCAAGATACCGGTGCTGCCGGTGTCGACACCTTGACCGGCATCGAGAACCTGATCGGTTCAGACTATAACGACACTTTGATCGGCGATGCCGCCGACAATACCCTCAACGGAGGCCGCGGCAACGATGTACTCAAGGGTGGTGACGGCAATGACATCCTTGTTGGTGGGCCTGGCAACGATGTCATGACGGGTGGCAATGGCAATGACACCTTCGTCTGGCAGAAGGGTGACAGCGGGCATGACACGGTCACTGACTTCACGCCAGGCAGTGATCACCTGGATCTTTCGCAGCTGCTGCAGGGCGAGAATGCCACTGCCGCTTCCCTGGACGACTATCTGCACTTTAGGGTCAGTGGTAGCGGCAACGCGGTGGTTTCCACCATCGAAGTCAGCAGTGTAGCTGGCGCGGCAGCCACCCAGACCATCGACTTGGCAGGCGTCGACCTGGCCCAGCATTACGGCGTGACGGCAGGGGCGGGCGGGGTGATTTCAGCGGGGCAGGATACGGCGACGATCATCACCGGCATGATCAATGATCATTCGTTGAAGGTGGATACGGTGTGATGCTCACCTGCTCACACAGGTGCTGTGCAGCTTCAACCACGGCACAGAACCCTGCGGATTCACGCGCCAAGGCGTGAGCTCAGGCAATACCTCAAAAGGGCCTGCGCAGGGTTTTCTGCTTGAGGATATACACGCTGACCAGCACGGCACTGGTCAGCATGAAAACTCTTGCCCAGAACAACGGCACCAGGTAGCAGGATAGACCGATGCTGGCCCACATCAGCCCGATGGCGTAAACCTTGCCTTTGAGCGGAATGCCTTCGCCATTGAGGTAATCCCGAATCCATGGCCCGAGCTTGGGATGGTTGACCAGCCACTCATGAAAGCGCGGCGAACTGCGTGCGAAGCAAGCGGCCGCCAACAGCAGAAACGGGGTGGTGGGCAACACCGGCAGAAAGATGCCCAGCACCCCCAGCGCAACACTGAGCCAGCCCAGCGCCAGCAGCAGGTAGCGCACGGTCGACTCAGTGATGGCGCGGCTTGAGCAGTGCAGGCTTCTCTTCAGGTGCGTGCAGCAGCAGGAACAGCGCGCTCAACGCTTCAGGGATCTGCACGATCATATCGTCCTGCAGGTTGGCATTGCTGGCAATGTCGGCGAACTCGGGCTGTTCGTCGAACAAGCCGGACCCGACCATGATCGGCAGCAGCATCTCGCTGACTTCTTCCTCGGCATTTTCGAACCAGGCTTCTTCACGCAGGAATACACCCTCCATGAAGCCGATGCACCAGCCGCGCAGGTCGGAGTCGTCCGGCTCGTCGGTCAGGTCCAGGTCGCAGGGCAGGTCGAATTCCTCGTCGCTTGCCAGTTGGCGGGCGATGTGGCCTTTAAGGGCTGCCAAGGTCGCCTCGATCTCGGTGCGCTGCGCATCGCTGGCGTAGTGAGGCTCTTCAGCGAACAGCGCGTCGATCCATTCACGTTCGGGAACATCCTCGGAACAGATCGACAGCGCGGTCAGGTAGCCGTGTGCGGCGACGTAGTCCAGCGCTTCTTCGTGCAGCTCGTCGGCGTCGAGGAAGGCTTGCAGGCGGGTCAGTTGCTCGGCGAAGGACATTACAGGGCTACCTTGGGGAATAAACGATAGTGAATTCTAGCACCTTGCGGCGGCGGCGGGGCAAAGGGAACGTCTGTCACCGGGCATCCTGTAAGGGTCAGCACTGCGGTATACTCCGCCGTTTTTCATCCAAGGGCGAGATTTACCGGCCCTTGGTAAAAGCCGCTTACGCTTCTTGCGTGTGCGGAGCGGGTTTTTCGTCCAGCCTGTGTCCAGGGTGGTACGGCGATTTCTGGAGTTGCACATGCTCGAACAGGCTCAGCGCGTTCTCAAGGATATCTTCGGTTACGACAGTTTCCGTGGGCGCCAGGCAGCGATCATCGAATGCGTGGCCAATGGCGGCGATGCCTTGGTACTGATGCCTACCGGTGGCGGCAAGTCGCTGTGCTTCCAGGTGCCGGGCCTGCTGCGTCCGGGCCTCACGGTGGTGGTGTCGCCACTGATCGCGTTGATGGATGACCAAGTCGCCACATTGGACGAGCTCGGCGTTCCCGCTGCAGCGCTGAATTCAACCCTGAGCCCCGAGCAACAGCGTGATCTGGCCGGGCGTCTGCGCCGGGGCGAGGTGAAGATGCTGTACTTGGCGCCAGAGCGCCTGGTTCAGCCGCGGATGCTGGATTTTCTGCGCGGGCTGGACATCTCGCTGTTCGCCATTGACGAAGCCCACTGCGTTTCGCAATGGGGCCATGACTTCCGCCCCGAATACCTGCAACTGGGGCAATTGGCCGAGTTGTTCCCCCACGTACCGCGCATTGCCCTGACCGCCACCGCCGATATGCGCACCCGTGAAGAGATCGTCCAGCGCCTGCACCTGCAGGGCGCCGAGCGGTTCCTGTCGAGCTTCGACCGCCCCAACATCTTCTACCGCATCGTGCCCAAAGAGGCGCCACGCAAGCAACTGATGGCCTTCCTCGCCGAGCGCCGTGGCAACGCCGGTATCGTCTACTGCCTGTCGCGCAAGAAAGTCGATGAGACCGCAGCGTTCCTGTGCGATCAAGGCTTCCCGGCATTGCCGTACCACGCAGGGCTTGCCGCCGAAACCCGAGCGGCCAACCAGCATCGGTTCCTCAACGAGGAAGGGCTGATCATGGTCGCTACCATTGCCTTTGGGATGGGCATCGACAAGCCCAACGTGCGTTTCGTTGCTCACCTCGATTTGCCCAAGTCGCTGGAGGCCTACTACCAGGAAACCGGGCGTGCCGGCCGTGATGGGCTGCCCTCCGATGCCTGGATGGCTTACGGTCTGCAGGACATGGTGATGCTCAAGCAGATGCTGCAGAACTCCGAAGGCGACGAGCGCCATAAGCGCGTCGAGCAGCACAAGCTTGACGCCATGCTGGCCCTGTGTGAAGAAACCCGCTGCCGGCGCCAGGCGTTGCTGGCCTACTTCGATGAAACCCTCGAACAGCCCTGCGGCCATTGCGACAACTGCGTAGATCAGGTCCAGACCTGGGACGCCACCGAGCCTGCTCGCCAGGCTCTGTCGGCGGTGTTCCGTACCGGGCAACGTTATGGGGTGGGTCACCTGATCGATGTGTTGCTGGGCAAGGACACTGAAAAGGTACGCAACTTCGGCCACGAAAAGCTCTCGGTTTTCGGTGTGGGCAAGGGCTTGTCCGAGGCAGAATGGCGTTCGCTGTTCCGCCAACTGGTGGCGCGCGGCTTGGTTGATATCGATCTTGAAGGTTATGGCGGCCTGCGCTTGTCCGACCGCTGCCGGCCGCTGCTGCGTGGGGAGGTGAACCTGCAGCTGCGTCGTGACCTCAAGCCACAGATCGTGGCCAAAACTTCCTCCAGCGGCGGCAGCCCGGCCAGCCAGCTGGTGCGCGCCGAGGAGCGCGAGCTGTGGGAGGCTTTACGCGCCCTGCGGCGCAAGTTGGCCGAAGAACACAGCGTGCCTCCCTATGTCATTTTCCCCGATTCCACCTTGCTGGAAATGCTCCGTAGCCAGCCTACTAGCCTCAGCGACATGGCTCAGGTCAGCGGTGTTGGGGCGCGCAAGCTGGAGCGCTATGGCCAAGCCTTCCTTGAAGTGCTCAACGGCGCAGGCGGTACTGCCGAAGCACCTAAGGTTGTGCTCGACCTGCGCCATGAATTGGTCAGCCTGGCTCGCGCTGGTATGACGCCAGCGCAAATCGCCGGCCAGCTCAACTGCAGCGAAAAGAACGTGTACAGCCTGTTGGCCGAGGCCCTTGGCCGCCAGGAGCTGAGCCTTGAGCAGGCGCTTGATCTGCCGCAAGATCTGATGATGGAGGTCCAGGATGCTTTCCTCGATGGCGAGGGCGAACTGCCGCCGGTTTCGGCAATTGCCCCCTTGTTTGGCGCACGGGTGCCAGAGGGTGTGCTGTATTGCATACGAGCAGCATTGGCGGCCGAGTTCGAGCTCTGATTGGGCGGCATTTCAGTCAAATACTGACGTTTGTCATGCTTTTTGACGATTTTCACACGTATCTTTAGAGGTCAGCCTTGCCTCATGCCATGGGGCATGGTTAGCTGGCTAATAATTAGTTCAAGTCTATGAGTTGCTTATGCCCCTGACCGACAATCAACACCGCTTCGGCATGCAGCTGGCGCAGATGTCCCGTGGCTGGCGTGCCGAACTGGACCGCCGTTTGGCCGGGCTCAATCTGTCCCAGGCGCGCTGGCTGGTGTTGCTACACCTGGCCCGCTTCGAGGAGGCGCCTACTCAGCGGGAGCTGGCGCAGAGCGTCGGTGTCGAGGGCCCGACCCTGGCGCGCTTGCTGGATAGCTTGGAAACACAAGGCCTGGTGCGGCGCCAAGCGGTTCTGGAGGATCGGCGGGCGAAGAAAATTCTGCTGTGCCCACCCGCCAAACCTTTGATCGAGCAGATCGAAACCATTGCTAATGCCCTGCGCATTGAGCTGTTCACCGGCGTAGACGAGGCGGACCTGCAAGTGTGCATGCGTGTGCATGCCAAGATTCTCGCCAACCTTGAAAGGTCCTGATGCCCCACGGCCTGCATGGCCGCGCCTGCAGGCTAGAATGTATGCCCAAGGTTGAGATACACCGCCTGTTCATGGGCGGTGTTGGCGCCATAGCTGAGGTTCAACGGGCCCAGCGGCGTCTCCAACCCTAGAAATATGCTTGCCGCATTGATATAGCCGCTGTCGAAGGCGTTGTCGTTATTCCACACCCGGCCCCTCTCAAGCGACCCACCCAGGTACAGTGGGAAGTCCAGTGGCAGGTAGGCCCGTGGGGTCAGGCGCCGGAAGTACACCACCCGCAGCAGGCTGGCGTTCTGCCCCGAAAGCGAGTCCTGGCGCAAGCCCGAAAGCTCCCTGGCCCCGCCCAGTACGAAGCTTGAGGTCACCACTTCAGTATCATCGAGTGTTCGCCCATAGCGTCCACCCAGCACGAAAGTGTTCGGGCCACTGCTGATCGCCTTGTCCACGTTCAGCAACCATTGCCGGTAATCGTAATCCGAATCCAGGGATTTGTCGTACTTGCGCAAGGTCAGGCTGATGTCTTCGCCACTGTGCGGAAAATACACATTGTCGAGTGTGTCGAAGGAGTATTTGAGCTCGTAGAAACCCTCATTGAAACTCACCGAAGGCAGGTCTTGTTCGCCTACTCGCACGTCAGCCTTACCCCAGGCTTTGCCCAGCCCCAGGCGGACCTCACCTGAAGTGCCGATCTGACGGCCAAGGTTCAGGCCAAAGCCGTAGCGTTCCAGGCGGTACTCGGCGATCGGGTCGTTATCCAGGGTCGCTTCGATGTTCTGAGAGCCCAGGTCCAGATAAGGAGCCACGAAGTAGCGCGACCCGACGTCAAGGGGCTGGTAGAACTCGCTGTAAAGTTCCTGTTGTTCGCCGATCTGGGCGCGCGTAAGCCATTCGGCGCCCAGCCGATTGATGCCGTTCATGCGGTAGCTGGCGCCGAGGTTGAAGGCACTGTCGCCGCGTAGGTCATCCGATAGATTAAGGCCTAAACGCAGATAGTCAGTGCCACCGCGCTTGCCTCGCGCATTGATGACCAGGATGTTGTCCTGGCCCTTGTGCACCACGCGGTACTGCACCCTGTCGAAGTAGTCCAGGCCGTACAGCGTGCCCATGTCGGTCTGCAGACGGTCGAGTGCCAGCGGTTCGCCGAGCGGCTGGCGGATGTAATAGCGGATCACATCGTCGCTGACCTTGGAGTCGTTTTCTATTCTGATCGCAGTGATCAGGGGCGTTCGCTGGCTTGAGGAGCGGGCTACGGCCAGGTTGGCGTCCCCATCGGGTTGGCGCAACTCTGCCAGACGCGTGCCTAGTAAGCGGGTGGCTCTGTAGCCGGCATCGATCATGTCTTGAGCGCGGCCGAAGTCGGTGACACCGAAGGCGGCCAGTTGCGGCTGTATCAGAATGTCGTCGCGGTGCAGATTGGCCAGTTGTTCTTCGGAATTGCGCCGGGTCATCAGGGTGATCGACTGGTTGAGCACGTCGACCACTGTGGCCAGTTGCTTACGGTCGCGTAGCGGCGTACCAATATCGACGACGATGGCCAGATCCACACCCATTTCACGCGCCACATCGAGCGGAATGTTGTCGACCATGCCTCCGTCCACCAACAGCCGACCTTCCAGTTCGACAGGTGCGAACACGGCCGGGATCGACATGCTGGCGCGGATCACCTGGGGCAAGTGGCCACGGCGGAACACGACTTTTTCGCCACTGGCGATGTCGGTGGCAACGGCGCGGAAGGGTATCGGCAGCTTGTCGAAGTCGCGGGTGTCGGCTGTGTGCGCCAGCTTGCTTTCCAGCAGCAGCGCCAGGTTTTGACCCTGGATGACGCCAAGGGGCAGGCCCAGGCTGCCGTCGTCGCGAAAACTAAGTTTCTGCTTGACCAGAAAGTCGCGGTCATCTTGCTTGCGCCGGAATGGCACATCGCGACGTGGCGGGGCATCCGACAGTGCCTGTTGCCAGTCCAGCGTGGTGGCGAGCGTTTCCAGCTCTTGGACGCTGTAGCCCGACGCGTACAGCCCGCCGACCACTGCGCCCATGCTGGTGCCGGCGATGGCATCGATGCGCACGCCCTGTTCCTCCAGGGCCTTGAGCACGCCAATATGGGCCAGACCGCGAGCGGCGCCGCCAGATAGCACCAGGCCGATCTTAGGGTGCGCAGGCTCGGCGGCCCATACGGTGAGAGCGGTGGCGGTCAGTAAAAGGCATAACAGCAGGCGGCGCATCGTGAGTCTCAAACCGAAGGCGAAAGACCGCTAGTATAAGCGGCCCCTCACCAGGAGAGATCTCAGCAATGGCTGACAACAAGCCGCAAATCGTCATCACATATTGCACGCAGTGCCAGTGGTTGTTGCGCGCAGCCTGGCTTGCCCAGGAGTTGCTCAGCACCTTCAGCGACGACATTGGCCGGGTGGCGCTGGAGCCGGCTACCGGCGGCATATTTCGCATCACCTGCGATGGCGTGCAGATCTGGGAGCGCAAAGCCGATGGTGGTTTCCCCGAGGCGAAGGTGCTGAAGCAGCGCGTGCGCGACCAGATCGACCCTCAGCGCCATCTGGGCCATAACGACCGTTGATCATGGGGCTTGGGCCGGCACTTTGGGTCTGGTCGGTTGTTCGGCGGACATTCGGCTGGAAAGCACGATGGCAAAGATGATCAGCGCACCACCCAACAGCATGCGCAGGGTTGGCGTTTCGGCGAAGATCGCCCAGGCGACAGCGATACCGTAAACCGGCTCCATGGCGAACACGACAGCGGCGGTGCGCGCCTTGATCACCGCCAAGCTGGCCACGAACAGGCTATGGGCAATACCTGTGCAGAATACGCCGAGCAAGGCGATCCACAGCCAGTCCCGGCCCGCGACCTGGCTCAGGCCGGGGCCTGCGAACGGCAGCAGGCACACGCCGACCACCAGGTTCTGCCACAGCGCCGCCTGCACGGCTGGCAAGCGCCCAGAACCTGCACGGTTGGTCAGCGACAGCAGGGAGAACAGCAAGCCTGAAAGCAATGCCCAGAGCAGCCCGCCGGTGGCTTGGCTGGCCAGGTCGAATGATGGGGTAACCAGAATCAGCCCGATACTGACCAATAGCACTAGCACGCCTTCGTTGCGGCGGATGCGCTCACGGAACAACAGCCCCTCGAGTATCACGGTGAAGGCCGGGAAGCTGGCAAAGCCCAGTGTGGCGATGGCCACGCCGCCGACCTTCACGGCGATGAAAAAGCTGACCCAGTGGCCGGCCAGCAGCATGCCGCCAAAAAGCAGGCGGCGTGAGTCCTGGCCACTCAGGCGTTGCCAACCCGGCCCGGTCAGGCTGGCGAACAGCGCCAAGGCCAACACGGCGAACGCTGCCCGGCCGAACACGATGACCGCCGGGCTGGCGCTGGCTGCCAGCTTGCCGAAGACGCCGGTCAAACCGAAGAACAGCGCACCGAAGTGCAGGGCGGCGAGGGCAGTGCGGTGGTTCATTGCAAATCCTTGGGTCGTTTCTGGCAGCCTGTTAAGTGGCCTCATTTGCCAAAGCGCTGGTGCAGCGCAGTGTAAAACTTCTGAAGGGAGGTTGCTGGCGCTGTTGAGCCAGCTACACGCGGCGTGGCCAGCAGCAGGCAAGGATGCATAAAGCACAAAAATCGCAGTCCAGGGCCTGTTTGCGCAGGGTAGGGCGAAAGCATCACAAGGTTGGCGGTGATCAGGTTGGGAATGCCCGGCGTAGATCACGCATCAGCAGGGCAGTAAACAGCTGCGTGGCTTCGTTGATGCCAGGCGTGCAGGGAGGCCTGGCAGCGACCCGGGTTATCAGCTACAGGCTGATGCGCCCGAGGAGGATGTCGCGGAACATGGCGAAGTCACCCATCAGGCTGTACCAGGGGTGCTTGAACGTGGCCGGCTTGTTCCGCTCGTAGCAAAAATGCCCAACCCAGGCAAACCCGTAGCCGAAGACCGGTACTGCCAACAATAGCAACCATTTCCCACTGGCGATCGTATAGGCCAGCAGCGCTATCACCAGGCTGGTGCCCACGAAATGCAGGCGCCGGCAGGTGGGGTTGCTGTGTTCGCCCAAATAGTACGGATAGAACTCGGCGAAGGTGCGAAACGATGTAGAGGTGGCCATGAACAGTACTCCGGCATTATCACTTTTAGACGGGATACACAGCGTGGAGCCTGAATCGAGTCTAGAGTGAATGGCGGAGCCAGCCAGTGACAATCGGCGCCAAATGAGTATCCTTGGGGGTAACCGCACGAAGCGGTCAGCAAAAGAAGCCTGCCATGAGTGAAAGAACCACGTCCGCCAGCTGGGCATCAGGGATTGTCAAGGCGCTGGAGCTCGAAGGGCTCGACTGCCCGGCCATGTTCAAGCAATTGGGGCTTGATTTCGCCGCTCTCGACGACCCGGACGCGCGGTTTCCACAAGACGCCATGACCCGCCTCTGGCAGCTGGCGGTGGAGCTTTCTGGTAATGAAGCCATCGGCCTGAACATGGCCCGGGTAGTGCGCCCGGCTTCGTTTCACGTGGTGGGTTACGCGCTGATGTCCAGCCGTACGTTGGCCGAAGGCTTCGAGCGGTTGGTGCGCTACCAGCGAATCATTGCCGAAAGCTCTGACCTGAGTTTCACGCTTGGTCCTGAAGGCTATTCGCTGATTCTGACGGTACATGGCGATCACCTGCCCCCCACCCGGCACAGCGCCGAAGCATCGCTGGCCTGTGCCCTGGCGTTGTGCAAGTGGCTGAGCGGCAGGCCCGTGCAGCCTCGTCGGGTGCTGGTACAAGGCCCGCAGCCCAAAGATATCGAGCCATACAAGGTGGCGTTTCATTCACCTTTGGTGTTCGGCGCGCCCCACGATGCATTGCTGTTCGAGCGGGCCGACATGGAGGCCCCGCTGCCTACCGCAAATGAAGCCATGGCGATCCTGCACGATCGCTTCGCCGGTGAATACCTTGCGCGCTTTTCGGAAAGTCGCGTTACCCACAGGGTGCGCCAGGTGTTGTGCCGCATCTTGCCGCAGGGCGAGCCGAAGCGCGAAACCCTGGCCCGGGCGCTGCACCTTTCCGAACGCACCTTGCAGCGGCGTTTGCAGGAAGAAGGGACAAGCTTTCAGAACCTGCTCGACGACACTCGTCGCGAACTGGCCGAGCAGTATCTGGCGCAACCAGGCATGACGTTGTTGGAAACTGCCTACCTGCTCGGCTTTGCCGACCCGAGCAATTTCTACCGGGCGTTCCGCCGATGGTTCGATGAAACGCCTAGCGAATACAGAGCTCGGCTGGGCACCGAGCCCGGCGATGTCAGTGACGCCAGAACGCCGGCATACACAACACCAGCACCGTGATGATCTCCAGGCGGCCGAGCAACATGCCGGTGGCAAGAATCCACTTGGCGGCGTCTGGTAGCGTCGAGTAATTGCCAGATGGGCCAACCACCTCGCCCAGCCCCGGACCTACGCCCGATACCGTGCCGGCAGCACCGGTCAGTGCCGTCATCCAATCCACGCCCAGCAGCGACAGCAGCAATGCCATCACGCAGATAGTGATTGCAAAGAAGAACGAGAAGGTCAGAATCGAGCGCACGATCTCTTCGTCCAACCGATGACCGTTGTACTTCTGCTTGATCACTGCACGCGGGTGGATAAGCTGGTTGAGGCTGGCCTTGAGCAGAATGTAGGCCACCTGGAAGCGGAAGATCTTGATACCGCCGGCTGTCGAGCCGGAGCAGCCGCCGACAAAGCCCAGGTAGAAGAACAGCATCAGCGAGAAGTTGCCCCACAGGCTGTAGTCGCCCAAGGCGAAGCCTGTGGTTGTGACCACCGACGTCACGTTGAGCGCGACGTGGCGCAAGGCGTCGAGCCAATGCAGGTTGGTGGTGTACCAGTACCAGGTGCCGAGCACCAGCCATGTCACCACCAGCATGCCCAGCAGGCCCTGAACCTGCTGGTCGCGCAACAATGCCCTGCGATTGCCGCGCAGGGTCGCTACGTACAGGGTGAAGGGCAGGCTGCCGAGGATCATTACCACCACCGCTACCCAGTGCACCGCTGGGATGTCCCACTTGGCAAGCGACTGGTCGGAGGTGGAGAAACCGCCAGTGGAGATGGCCGACATGGCGTGGTTGATGGCATCGAACGGGGTCATACCGGCCCACCAGAAAGCCAGTGCTCCCAGAATCGAGAAGCCCACGTACACGCCAACGATCGACTTGGCCACCATATGAGAGCGGGGCATGACCTTCTCCGAGCGGTCGGACGACTCGGTCTGGAACAACCGCATGCCGCCGATGCGCAGCAGCGGCAGAATGGCCACGGCCATGGCGATAAAGCCGATACCTCCGAGCCAGTGCAGCATCGAACGCCACATCAAGATGCCCGGTGACATGTTGTCCAGCCCGCTCAGCACCGTTGCGCCAGTGGCGGTGATGCCGGACATGCTTTCGAAGAATGCGTCGGTGTAGCTGATGTGCTGGGTCAGCAGGAATGGCAGCGCGGCGAAAATGCACACCACAACCCAGCTGCTGACCGTCAACAGGTACATGTCCCGCGGGCGCAGGTGAACGTGCTCGGGGCGCCCCTGCACGACCAAGGCCAGGCCTGCGATGAAGGTAATCAGGCTGGACCACAGAAACGAGGGCATGTCGCGGGTGCGTTCGAAGATCACCAGGGTCGCCATGGGCACGGCCATGCCGACGGCCAGGGTGATCAGGAAGATGCCGATGATGAAACCAATGATCCTTAAGGTCGGCAACGCCATGTGATCTGCTCGGGCTCGAAACGGAAGGGCGCCATTCTACCTATGGTCCTGATGATGTAAACGCTAGAATGGCTGCACATTTACCTGCCAGGAGGGTAGCCGATGGAGGCTCTCGACGCATTGCTCAACCGTGTTTCCGTGCCACGCCTGACCGAGCCTGCGCCCAATCAGGCGCAGCGCGAGGCGCTGTTCCAGGCCGCGCTCAGGGCGCCGGACCACGGCCAGCTGCGGCCGTGGCGCTTTTTGACCATTGAAGGTCAGGGCCGTGAAAAGCTCGGTGAACTGTTCGCCCAGGCGTTGCAGAACAAGGGCGATGCGAGCCCGGCTGCGTTGGACAAGGCCCGTGCAATGCCGCTGCGCGCGCCGCTGTTGATCGTGGTGATCGCCAAGCTGCAAGACCACTTCAAGGTTCCAAAGTCCGAGCAGCGTCTAGCCGCAGGTTGTGCCGCCCACGGCATTCTGATTGCGGCCCATGCCCAGGGAATTGGCGCGGTGTGGCGCACGGGCGATATGGCCTTCGATGCGCACGTTCATCAAGGCCTGGGCTTGGCCGAGAACGAAGAATTGATCGGTTACCTCTATGTCGGTACTCCGCTGACCGAGCCGCGCACGGCGCCGGTCCTGGAAACCGCAGATTTCGTGAGCGTTTGGGGCGCGTGATGGATTGGAAGCTTCGCGCATGAACCCGCTTGCACAGTGGCTGCGCAGGTTTGGGCCTGGGCTGCTGCTACCGCCATATGGTCGGGCCGTTTCTGCCCGTGCAAGCGGGTTCACCCGCGAAGAGGCCGGCCAGGCCAGCCTCGCTTAACTGCCAGTCGTCACGGTTAGCGGCAACTCCAGACGGGCCACGAACCCGCCTTGGGGGTGATTCTCCAATACCAGGCCGCCGCCATGGCGCTCAGCGGCCTTGCGCGCAATCGCAAGGCCCAGCCCATGGCCTGCGGCTTCTTGCCCTGGGGCCCGGAAGAACGGCTCACCCATTTGCGCCAGGTGCTCCGGAGCAGCCCCCGGGCCATGGTCACGCACGCTCAGCACGACTTTCTCCTGCTCGCGCCTGGCGCTGATTTCGATCGGTTGCCCGGCAGGGTTGAAGCGCAGTGCGTTGCGTAGCAGATTGTCCACCGCACGCTCTATCAGAGTCGGCCAGCCTTGCAGTGTCAGCCCAGGCTGAGCCTCAAGCTTCACTTCCTGTTCCGGGGCGCTGAGTTGGGCGTCCTTGCGCACGCTGCCAAGCAGCGCGTTGATGTCCACCGGCTCGGCGTGGGCTTGCTCGGCATCGACCCTGGCCAGCGTCAAAATCTCGCTGATCAGGTCTTCCAGGCGGTCGCACTCACGGGTCAGGCGTGGCCACAGCGCCTGGCGCTGTTCGGTTTCGGCGCGCTCGGCCAGGGCCAAGGCGATGCGCAGGCGCGCCAGGGGCGAACGCAGCTCGTGGGACACGTCGCGCAACAGTTGGCGCTGGCTGCCGATCAGGCTTTGCAGGCGCGCGCCCATCTTGTTGAAGTCTGTGGCCAGCACGCCGAACTCGTCTCGCCGCGCGGCCAGGCGAGCGAGGCTGTTCTGCTGGTACGTGGCCTGGCCGAGGTCGTGCACGGCGCCGCGCAGGCGGCTGAGCGGGCGGGTGATGGACAACGTGACGAGCAGGCTGAATAAGGTCAGCACGACCAATGCGATGCCCAGCGCACTCAAAGGCCAAAGCAGGCTGTCGCGGTGCCAGGCGTCAAGCTCCGGGTGCGGGATGCGGTAGATCAGCAGGTAAGTTTCGCCTGTAGTGGGGCTGGTGTATTCCTCGGTCAAGCGCCGCCACGGCAGGCGCCGCTCGTCATTATGCTGACGGGCCTCGAAGGCGGCGGCGCGGCGCGGGAAGGTGCCGGGCACCACGGCGTCGCCGCTGTCGTCGAGCACCTGTACATCAATCTTGTAGCGCTGCTTGCGTTGCTCCAGGAAGGCTTGAGCGGACTCCAGGCCCTCATGCTCATAATGCTGAGCCCACTGGCTGGCCATGTTTTTAAGGCCCGGGTGGCGGCTAAGAATCCAGGCGTCCTGATTGAGCATGTGGCCCAAAAGGATCGACAGGCCCGCAACCAAGGCGATGGCCAGCCAGAAGCTGGCCAGGATGCGCCAGAACAAGGAACGCAAGAGCACCTCCTAAACGAGAAAAGCCCGGCCCGCTGGAGGGCGGGCCGGGTACAGAGGGACAGCTTACTGGGCCTTGGCGGCTTTTTCAGCTTTCCAGGCCTGGAACTCTTTCCATTCAGCTTTGCGTGCTTCGCGTTCTTTCTGCAGTTCGTCGAACTTCTTCTGCTGGTCAGGCTTGAGCAGCGCCCGCACTTGGCTGTCGGTCTTGTCGTGGCTGGCCTTGAGCTCGTCTTTCATGGCTTTCTGGTCGGCTGCTGGCAGCTTGTTCAGATAGCGCTCGGTGATTGCCCGGCGGTTCTGCATTTGCTCGCCCATCAGCTTGCCGATCTGCTGGCGTTGATCGCGGCTCAGATCCAGTTGCGCAAAGGCTGCGTCACCGCGATGGTGCGGGCCTTCGTGGCGTGGGCCGCCATCAGGCATTGCCATGGCCACGGTCGGCAGGGCGGCGGCGAACATCAGAGCGATAAGGGTCTTGCGCATGGTGTCTCTCCTTTCATGGGCCGGTTGCTACCGGATGAGCCCAGTCTAGGGAGATCAAGGTCAAGCGCCGTCAGTGCAGGGTAAAGGCAGGGTAAAGATGGGGCGCGGGCGGCCCCATGACGGTTTACAAGCTGTAGTAGTAGCCGCGGCTGCGCAATGCCACAATCCTTGGGCGCCCGTCGGCGTGGGGGCCGACCTTCTTGCGCAGGTTGCTCACATGCATGTCCAGGCTGCGGTCATACAGGGTCAGCTTGCGGCCCAGGGCTATCTGTGCCAGTTCCTGCTTGTCCAGCGGCTCGCCAGGCTGACGCAGAAGCGCTTCGAGGATGCGGCTTTCAGACAACGTCAGGCTCATGTCGCGACCCTCTATGCTGACCACGCCGCGCACCGGGCTGAAGGCAAGGTCACCGATTTCCAACTGGGTAGCGGTGGCCGTGGGGTGGCTGCGGCGCAGCACGGCACGCAGGCGGGCGGTGAGCTCGCGGGGGTCGCAGGGCTTGGCCAGGTAGTCGTCAGCGCCCAGTTCAAGGCCCAGAATGCGGTCCAGGGGTTCGCCCCGTGCCGACAACATCAGCACCGGGAGCTCGGCGTGTTCGCTGCGCAATTGCTTGAGCAGCTCAAGGCCGCTGCCGTCGGGCAGCATCACATCCAGTACGACTGCCGCCGGTGCCTGTTCGGCAAGCGCCTGGCGCGCGCTCTGGCCATCGTGGCAGGCGCGTACCGCAAACCCTTCCTGGGTCAGCCAGCTGCCGAGCAGCTCGCAGAGTTCCTGGTCATCATCAATCAGTAACAGCTCGCTCATGACTCACTCAATTCAACCATTGACGGCGTCTACGGTGTCCGCCAGTGGCAAAGATACCGCAGACTGAGCACGAGTGTGCAATTGCAGCGCATGTGCCACGCCGCCGGCTTGACCGGCGACGCGGGTGCAGGTCAAGGCAGGACTTGCTTGAAAGGCTTGACGATCACGTTGTCGTAGACACCCGCGGCGATATACGGGTCGGCATCGGCCCAGGCCTGGGCAGCGGTGAGGGAGTCGAACTCAGCGACGATCAGGCTGCCGCTGAAGCCAGCTTCG
This sequence comes from Pseudomonas sp. 51_B, assembly GCF_017491595.1. Taxonomy (NCBI): domain Bacteria; kingdom Pseudomonadati; phylum Pseudomonadota; class Gammaproteobacteria; order Pseudomonadales; family Pseudomonadaceae; genus Pseudomonas; species Pseudomonas sp. 51_B. The sequence continues at coordinate 5,453 of NZ_JAFGYW010000036.1, read as the reverse complement.
CCTGGGTCGTTGCTGTCGATGGCCGGGTGCGGGCCGGCCAGCACCACGCGGCCTTCAGCCTTGAGCTGCTGCAGGCGCTCGATGTGTGCTGGCCGTGCGGCCAGGCGTTTTTCCAGGGAGTTCGCGACGTCGCTGGCGATGATGGCGTAGAGCATGTCAATCCTTGGGTTTGGAAGGGGAAGGTTCATCGTGCAGGTGACGGGACAGGTATACGCCCTGCGCCACCAGGAAGAGCACGGTCATGCCCAGGCTGCCGAAGACTTTGAAGTCCACCCAGAATTCCTGGAAGGTAAAGGCTACGAACAGGTTGGCGGCACCGCAGAAAACGAAGAAAACGACCCACGCCACGTTCAGGCGTGACCAGATGGCGTCGGGGAGGGTCAGCGCATGGCCCATGATGCGCTTGATCAATACCCGGTCGCCGATGAAGTGGCTCCCGGCGAAGGCAAGGGCGAACAGCCAATTGACCACCGGTGCCTTCCATTTGAGGAAGGTTTCGCTATGGAACGTCAAGGTAAGGCCGCCGAACACCAAGCAGGCGATCAGGGTAAGCCACTGGCCTTTCTCCAGCTTGCGCTGGCGCAGGAACAGGGCACCGTACACCACCAGCGAACTGACGATCAGTACCGCTGTGGCACTGTAGATACCGCCGAATTCGAAGCTGTGGCCAGCGACCTCCATAGGCCGTGGGTCAAGCTTGTAAACGATGAAGAACAGCAGCAGCGGGATGAAATCGATGAATTGTTTCACAATGGCAGCCAGAATCGGGATGTGACGGCATAATAACAAACATCGATTCCAGCGAAAGCGCTCCTCCATGAATGTTGATCTGCACTGTCACAGCACGGCCTCCGATGGCGCCCTGTCGCCCACGGACCTGGTCGCCCGGGCCCATGAGCACGGGGTGCAAACGCTGGCACTGACCGACCACGACACCCTCGAAGGCCTGCCCGAGGCACGCCGGGCCTGCGCGGCGCACGGCATGCACTGGGTCAGCGGGGTAGAGCTATCGTGCACCTGGGGTGGTGCGACCATTCACGTGCTGGGCTACGATTTTCCGCTGGATGCGCCGCCGTTGCTGGAGGCTATCGAGGCCTTGCACCGGGGGCGTTGGCTTCGCGCCGAAGAAATCGACAAACGGTTGGCGGCCAAGGGCATGCCAGGCGCCCTCGAGGGGGCCAGAGCCGTGCAGCAGGAATTGGGCGACAGCGCCAACGCTCCAGCCCGCCCGCATTTCGCCGAATTTCTGGTGCGTGTCGGCCATGCCAAGGACCGCGGCGAGGCCTTTCGCAAGTGGCTGGGCGCCGGCAAACTGGGCGATGTCAAACAGCATTGGCCAACCCTCGAAGAAACTGTCGCCACCCTGCGCCAGTCCAAAGCATGGGTGAGCCTTGCCCACCCTATGCATTACGAACTGACGCGCAGCAAGCGCAGGCGCCTGATTGCCGACTATATTCAGGCAGGAGGGCAGGCACTTGAAGTCGTCAACGGGATGATGCCTGCCGAGCAGGTGGGCACTATGTCCATCCTGACCCGTGAGTTCGGCCTGCTGGCAAGTGCTGGCAGCGATTTCCACGGCCCCGGCACCTGGGGCGAGATCGGTGCCTATCGGCCATTGCCCGAGGACCTGCCACCTCTGTGGCGTCGATTCAGTCATGAACAGCCTATGGCGCTTTGAACAGGATGACTTCGTGAGCCAATTTTTCCAGATTCATCCGGAGAACCCCCAACCGCGCCTGATCCGTCAGGCAGTAGAAATCATCCGCAAGGGCGGGGTGGTGGTCTACCCGACCGACTCGGCCTATGCCTTGGGTTGCCAGATCGGCGACAAGGCGGCGATCGAGCGTGTGCGCCGCCTGCGGGGCCTGGACAAGACTCACAACTTTACGCTGATGTGCTGCGACATGTCGCAATTAGGGTTGTATGCCAAAGTCGACACCGGCACGTTCCGTCTGCTCAAGGCCCATGTGCCTGGGCCATATACCTTCATCCTCAATGGCACCCGCGAGGTCCCGCGCCTGCTGCTGCACGAAAAACGCCGCACCATCGGCCTGCGCGTGCCGGATCATGCCATCACCCTGGCGCTGTTGGCCGAACTGGGCGAGCCGTTGATGAGCGTGAGCCTGATCTTGCCGGGTGACAGCGAGCCGATGACCGACCCTTACGAGATTCGCGAGCGCCTGGAGCACCATGTGGACTTGGTCATCGATGGTGGCTTTGGCGACCTCAAGGCTTCGACCATCATCGACCTGTCCGGTGATGAACCTGAACTGATCCGCGAAGGTTGTGGCGACCCGACGCCATTCATGGTCAACGCGTGAGCCAGGTGGAGGCACCCGAGGCCTCGCCTCAGCAATTGCAGTTGGCCTTGGTCTACGGCGAAGCGTTGACTGAAATGCCGGTGGATTTGTATATCCCGCCAGATGCACTCGAAGTCATCCTCGAAGCCTTCGAAGGCCCGCTTGATTTGCTGTTGTACCTGATCCGCAAGCAGAACATCGACATCCTCGACATCCCCGTGGCGGAAATCACCCGTCAGTACATGGGCTACGTCGAGCTGATGAAAAGCGTGCGTCTGGAGCTGGCCGCCGAATACCTGGTAATGGCGGCCATGCTAGCCGAGATCAAGTCGCGCATGCTGTTGCCGCGTTCGGCTGCGATTGAGGAGGAAGAGGGCGACCCCCGCGCCGAACTGATCCGCCGCTTGCAGGAATACGAGCGTTTCAAGGCTGCCGCCGAAGGCATCGATGCACTGCCTCGGGTTGGCCGTGAAGTCGTGGTGCCGTGCCTGGACGCCCCGCAGGCCAAAGTGCGCAAACTGCTGCCGCAGGTCAGCCTGGAAGAGCTGCTGTTGTCCATGGCTGAGGTGATGCGCCGTAATGATCTTTTCGAAAGCCACCAGATCAGTCGCGAGACATTGTCCACTCGCGAGCGCATGAGTGATGTGCTGGAGCGCCTCAAAGGCGGCGCCTTCGTACCGTTCGTCGAGCTGTTTGGGGCTGAGGAGGGTAAGCTGGGGGTGGTAGTGACCTTCATGGCGATCCTTGAGTTGGTGAAGGAATCCCTAGTCGAACTGGTGCAGAATGCGCCGTTCGCGCCGATCCATGTGCGGCTGCGCCCCGAGACTGTCGAAGACCCTGATGAATCTGAATGAACCGCGCGACTTGGCGTCGCTGATCGAAGCCTTTCTGCTCGCCTCGGGCAAGCCGCAGTCGCTCGAGCGCCTGTACGAGCTGTTCGAGGAGGCCGAGCGCCCTGAGCCCAAGGTGTTCAAAAAGGCTTTGGAGGTGCTAGGGAAGTCATGCGCCGGGCGGGCCTTCGAACTCAAGGAGGTCGCCAGTGGCTTTCGCTTGCAGATCCGCGAAGACTTCGCCCCGTGGGTCGGCCGGTTATGGGAGGAACGCCCACAGCGTTATTCGAGGGCCCTGCTCGAAACACTGGCGCTGATTGGCTACCGCCAGCCCATCACCCGTGGTGAGATCGAAGATGTGCGAGGCGTTGCGGTCAACAGCAACATCATCAAGACCTTGATGGAGCGCGGGTGGATTCGCGTGGTCGGCCACCGTGAGGTTCCTGGCCGGCCGGCGATGTTCGCCACCACCAAGGCGTTTCTCGATCACTTCAACCTCAAAAGCCTGGACGAATTGCCTGCGCTGGCCGAATTGCGCGAAATGGAGCCAGCACCGGTGCTCGACCCCGATGACGCGCCGGTGCCTGCGCATCTGCAGGCTTTGGCCGATGCCAGCCTGGCAGAAGGCGAACAGGCCAGTGAACCTAAGGATGAAACCAGCTTCCGCAGCTTGCTGGTGGAACTCGATGCAATGGAGCAAGGCTTGAAGACCGATTTCGCTGACCTTCGCGATGAAGAACCCGAAGTTTCGGTTGAGCAACAAAGCAAGCCGCAGCATTGAATGCGCAGTTTGTGCTCTCGGCCTTGTCGCGTAAAGGCCAGCAATCCTTGCCCATCGCCATTGGGCAGAATTCATGCGTAAAGCTTCCCAAACCTTCTACCCTCCAGTGCGTTCCTTCGCCGAACCGCGTATGATGCGCGGCCTTTTGGCGCATTCGTTGCCAAAACCCTGATTTCATTCCTACACCGGGAGGTGCCCAGATGAGTGAGCAAGACCTGAAAACTACCGAAATCACCCCTCCAGCCGGCGAAAAGCTGCAGAAAGTGCTCGCGCGCATTGGCGTCGGCTCGCGCCGTGACGTCGAAGCCTGGATCAGCCAGGGCCGCATCAAGGTCAACGGCGTCGAGGCCACCCTGGGCCTGCGCGTCGACCTGCATGACGCCATTACCGTGGACGGCAAGCTGATCAAGCGCGAAGAGGCCGCTGAGGCCACGCGCCGGGTGATCATGTACAACAAGCCCGATGGCGAGATCTGCACCCGCGACGACCCGGAAGGTCGCCCGACCGTGTTCGATCGCCTGCCGCGGCCAAAGGAAGGTCGCTGGATCAATATCGGCCGCCTGGACATCAACACCACCGGCCTGCTGTTGTTCACCACCGACGGCGAGCTGGCCAACCGCCTGATGCACCCGTCCTATGAGATGGACCGCGAATACGCCGTGCGCGTACGGGGTGAGGTCGACGACGAAATGATCGATCGCCTGAAGGCGGGCGTCATGCTCGAAGATGGCCCGGCAAAATTCACCGACATTCAAAAGGCACCCGGCGGCGAAGGCTTCAACCACTGGTATCACTGCGTGGTGATGGAAGGTCGCAACCGTGAAGTGCGTCGCCTGTGGGAGTCTCAGGGCATGGTGGTAAGCCGCCTGAAGCGCGTGCGTTTTGGCCCGGTATTCCTCAACTCCGACCTGCCGATGGGCCGCTGGCGTGAAATGACCCAGGGCGAAATTGACATCCTGGCCGCTGAAGTGGGCCTGCAGCCGGTTGCCCTGCCTGCCTTGAACCTCAAAGCCAAGGACAAGCTGGAGCGTCTGCAGCGCAAGTCGAGCCGGCCCATGGGGCGCAACGAGCGTGTGCGTAGCCTACGCCCAGCCCACGAGGGCGCTGCTGGCGCTTCAGAGCGGCCGGCACGTCAGCCCCGTGAAGAAGCTCCGCGCAAAGGCAGCCGTGGCAGCACGGTGGCTGAGCGCCCGAGCGAGATGCGTAAGCGTCCAGGCAAACCTGAGGGTGACAAGCCAGCCAGTCGTGGCCGCGGCAAGCCGCGCGGTTGATCACGACACGCAGTACTCAAACCAGCCCTCGGGCTAATGCTGTTCACTTAAGCATTTGAGTCCGGCTTGGGGTCGAAATATCCGATACCAGGGGTCTGGTGTCGGATTTTTTTTGGGTTCAATCTGAGCCGTTTAGTGCCTGTGAGATCGAGCGCCGCCCGCGCGGCGCATCGCGAGCTGCGCTCGCTCCTACGTTTGTTTCGGGCCAATTATGCCTGCGGGATTTGCGCGCGGACGCCTTGGTGCATGGCGCGGTATCGCGTCGTATGAA
>NZ_JAFGYW010000357.1:0-457 GCF_017491595.1 Pseudomonas sp. 51_B | reverse complement strand
CCTGGAACCGTGGCACCCGCGATGGTCTGTCGCTGGAAATCCATGAGCCGGGCCAGGCGCCGATGGACGAGCTGAAAGTGATTTCCGATGCCTGGCTGACGGGCAAGAACGTGCGCGAGAAAGGCTTCTCCCTCGGCCGTTTCAGCGACGATTACCTGAAGCATTTCCGCATTGCGGTGATTCGCTTCGAAGGCCGCCCGGTGGCGTTCGCCAATCTGCTCGAGACCTACAGCCACGATCTGGCCAGTCTCGACCTGATGCGCGCGCACCCGGAAGCGCCCAAGCTGACCATGGAATTCATGATGGTCGGCCTGATTCAACACTATAAGAGTCACGGATACGCGCGCTTCAGCCTGGGCATGGTGCCGTTGTCGGGGCTGCAACCCCGGCGCGGCGCACCGCTGACCCAGCGCCTGGGCTCGATGGTTTTCCGCCGTGGTGAGCAGCTGTACAACTT
>NZ_JAFGYW010000356.1:0-458 GCF_017491595.1 Pseudomonas sp. 51_B | reverse complement strand
GTCTTGCCACACCGCGCGGGCCACGAATGGGCTGTGCGCCTCTACCCGCTGGTTGAGGATGAGGTTTCGATACGAAGCCTCGCGGCTTGGGAGCCGGCGCGCATCCTCTGCTTGCCTGCGCACCTCATCCCTGTTCATCAGGGTGTCAAAGTGCGGGTTCGCCTGCCGGATGGTGTCGTCGTCAAATGGGTCAGCGTCCAGAGGGGCGCTGTACAGCCTGCACTTGACTCGTGGGTCAGCGCCGCTCAAGGCGTCATCGATCAATAGGCTCAGCAAGTCAGCGTCGGTAGGCGCCTGCGTGCTGATGATCACCGACAGCGGCTCGTCCTGCGCAGCGCTCGCCGTCTCCAGCGCCTCGTACAGCTCCGACCTCGGCCCCTTCACCTGCCCTAGCTCGTCATGGACCGTGAACACCGGCGACAGGCCGTATGCGGTCGATGCGTCCGCCGACAAGGCCC
>NZ_JAFGYW010000355.1:0-458 GCF_017491595.1 Pseudomonas sp. 51_B | reverse complement strand
AGCGCGCCCTATGGCGTGTGGAGCGCAGCGTCCGCCACTGTCATGACGTCTTACTACGATGGCACTGATTCATGTGCCGTTTCGGGCATCGTTTGCCAAGACGATGTCGCCGTCATTTTGCTGGCGCCGCCAGGCGGCTCGTACGCGGGTAATAGCGCCGGATGGTATGGCTATGGCTGGAACGGCTATGGCTACAATCCGTCGGGACTCGCCTTAATCGATCAACTCGGTTACCCCGTGGCGCTGGATAGCGGCGTTTTCATGGAGCGCAACGAATCGCAAGGCTACGTATCCTCTGGCTACTCCAATAATACGATTATTGGATCACTCATGACCGGTGGTTCGAGCGGCGGTCCGTGGCTCGTGAATCTCGGCATGCCGCCGACGCTTAGTGGCACGACTTTCGGTAACTCGGGCGCGCACAATACCGTGGTCGGCGTGACGAGCTGGGGCTTTAC
>NZ_JAFGYW010000354.1:0-459 GCF_017491595.1 Pseudomonas sp. 51_B | reverse complement strand
CTGACGCCTCGACACTCCGTGTCGTTGCTTTCCCTTCCCTCTTCGCTTCGGCCCATCGCCATGACAAAAACCGCTTTCTTCACCGACGAACGCACTTTCTGGCACACGGGCGGCGCGCATGCGCTGTTCTTTCCGGTCGGCGGCTGGGTGCAGCCGCCGTCGAGCGCGGGCTATGCGGAATCGCCCGATTCGAAGCGGCGTCTGCTGTCGCTCGTGCACGCGTCCGGGCTCGCGGCGAAACTCGACATGTCGAGCGCGCCCGCCGCGGCCGACGACGATCTGCGGCGCATCCACCCCGCGCACTACCTCGACGCGTTCAAGCGCGCGAGCGACGCGGGTGGCGGCGATCTCGGCGAACTCGCGCCGTTCGGCCGTGGCAGCTACGAGATCGCGGCGCTATCCGCGGGGCTCGCGCTCGCCGCCGTCGACGCGGTGCTCGCCGAGCGCACGGCCAACGCA
>NZ_JAFGYW010000353.1:0-459 GCF_017491595.1 Pseudomonas sp. 51_B | reverse complement strand
CGAATACGCCGACATAGGGCGTTGTACGCCGCCAGAATGGCGACTTGAATCCCGAAGTTCGAACGTTCACATTGATATGTGTCGATGTATCGGCGGTGCGCGCGACGGAGACGACAGGCTGGAGAAGACATGCTCGGCACCCTGACGGACCTGGACCTTCGGCTGATCCGCGTGTTCGTCGCGGTGGCGGACGCGGGCGGCGTGAGCGCCGCGCAAGCGACGCTGAACGTGAGCCAGCCGACGATCAGCACGCAACTGGCGACGCTCGAGACGCGCGTCGGCTTCCGGCTGTGCGAGCGCGGGCGCAGCGGCTTGCGGCTGACGACGAAGGGCGAGCGCTTCTACGCGCTCGCGAAGAAGCTGTACGCGGCCGTCGACGCATTCACGGGCGAAGCGCGGCACATGGACAAGACGCTCGTCGGCACGCTCGCGATCGGCCTCATCGGCCACACGCCGATC
>NZ_JAFGYW010000352.1:0-459 GCF_017491595.1 Pseudomonas sp. 51_B | reverse complement strand
ATGGTGCGCTGCGCCCACTGCGGCGTGCACCTGCCGCGCGACCGCGCGCTGGGCAACCAGCAACTGTGGTATTGCAGCCAGGCTCATCTCGAGCAAGGCCCGGGCGCCAGTGGTCGCTGAGGCCGCCAACGCCGACCAGAAACAGGCGCAGCGTCTGCTGCGCCTTTATCACCTGTACCGTTTAAGTGTCGGCATCACTCTGGTGCTGCTGATCTCCAGCAACATGGACAACCGCCTGCTGACGTCGGCCAACGACTATCTGCTGCGCGGCGGCAGCTGGCTGTACCTGATCATCAACATGCTGCTGGTGGTGTTCCTTGAAAACACCCGGCGCCCGGCGCAGTTGTTCACCCTGGCGCTTGTCGATGTGCGGCTGTTGTGCGGCCTGTTCTACGCGGCCGGCGGCGTGGCCAGTGCGCTGGGCAATTTGCTGGTGGTCTCGGTGGCGATCAGCAACAC
>NZ_JAFGYW010000351.1:0-459 GCF_017491595.1 Pseudomonas sp. 51_B | reverse complement strand
CCCATGAGATTCGTGAACTGGAAAGATTTCGAGCAATGGGACTTAGCGATGACTTCAAGCCCGAAAACGGATCTCCCGCCTGGAATAATGCCCATACCGCCACGCTGGAGGACTTCAAGCTCGGAAGCGAGGATCATGTCCTTTATTCACCTGACGCGCTGCGGGCGGGAAACAAGCAAATGCAACGCATATATGAACAATTGCTTAAAGGAACAGGCCAATGATTCCTATCGAAGAAATTCTCAAGCACGAACCAATTGCTGATGTACTGACGGCTTTCGGCATCGGCATGGCATACCCATCCTTGGATAGAATGATTGGGCGATATAAATTCGAGCTTATCGCGAGCGGCGAGCTATTAACGACATATGCACAACTTTTCAAAGAAGGCGTGCTGGCAAATGGTGATGGTCCAATTCCAATCAAGGGACCAAATTGGAAGGCGCCGAAGTTTATTAC
>NZ_JAFGYW010000350.1:0-459 GCF_017491595.1 Pseudomonas sp. 51_B | reverse complement strand
GCAGCATTCGTGGCCTCGATGAACAACGGCAATGGCAAAGCGAAGAACTGAACCAGGCACAAACCGCCTTCGACATCGCCCAGAGCCGCTCCCAGGCCGGCGCCGCAGACCTGCTCACCGTCCTGCAAACCCAGCGCACGCTGTATGCGGCGCAAGACCTCAACGTGCAACTGCGCCTGTCGCGGTTGCAGGCGAGCATTGCCTTGTACAAAGCGTTGGGGGGTGGCTGGGAGGTGATCTGACAGAGATGCGTCGAATGGACTGACGCATTCGCGAGCAAGCTCGCTCCCACAAATGGAATTCGGTCTGGACCGAAATCTCCGGCACGATCAAGGCCCGATGTGGGAGCGAGCTTGCTCGCGAAGAGGTCCTGTCAGGCACTGATGCATCTGAATGAGACACCGCATTCGCGAGCAGGCTCACTCCCACAAATGGAATTCGGTTTGGACCGAAATCTCC
>NZ_JAFGYW010000349.1:0-459 GCF_017491595.1 Pseudomonas sp. 51_B | reverse complement strand
ACTGGAATGGCTTTGCCGATCCGCATGCCGAGAGGCAGCGCGCCTTAGACCTGCATCCGCCCAAGCGCATCGGCCAGCCGATCGAAGTGGCGATGACGGCGGTGTTTCTGGCCAGCGATGAGGCACCGTTATCAACGCTTCGTGCATCACCATCGATGGTGGCCGCTCGGTGATGTACCACGACTGAATAAAACGGATCTCCAGCGCTGAACTACGCTTGAAATCCAATCATCATACGATATGACTATTTTTAACCAGCTTCACTGAGAACACGCTTCAACGCTTTTCAAACCTTGCTCAAAAAAAATAACAAGGAGTCATCTGATGAAACGTCGTTTCGGGATTCGTACCCTGTGCAGCACTGCCCTGGCGGTCACTGCGTTCAGCCTGAGCAGTGCGCTGCTCGCCGCCGACGCGGTGAAGATCGGTTTTCTGGTCAAGCAGGCCGAAGAACCGTGG
>NZ_JAFGYW010000035.1:0-27511 GCF_017491595.1 Pseudomonas sp. 51_B | reverse complement strand
GAGCCCGATACGCCGGTCACGCAAGTCAGCAGGCCGATCGGCACTTCCAGGTCAACGTTCTGCAGGTTGTTGCCACGCGCGCCTTTGAGTTTGAGCTGCAGCTTCTTGTTGCGCGGTGTACGTTTGGCCGGCACGACGATCTTTTTGCGCCCGGACAGGTACTTGCCGGTCAGTGAGTCAGGGTGCTCCATGACTTGCTGCGGCGTGCCCTCGGCAACGATCTGGCCGCCATGTACTCCGGCACCTGGGCCGATATCGACGACGTAGTCGGCCAGGCGAATGGCGTCTTCGTCGTGTTCTACCACAATCACCGTGTTACCCAGGTCGCGCAGGTGGTTGAGGGTGGCCAGCAGTCGGTCGTTGTCACGTTGATGAAGACCGATGGACGGCTCGTCGAGAATGTACATGACCCCGACCAGGCCCGCACCGATCTGGCTGGCCAGGCGGATGCGCTGCGCCTCGCCACCGGAGAGGGTGTCTGCGCTGCGGTCCAGGGTCAGGTAATCGAGGCCGACATTGACCAGAAACTGTAGGCGCTCGCAGATTTCCTTGAGGATTTTCGTTGCGATTTCGCCGCGCCGGCCAGTCAGGGTCAATTCACCGAAATAGCTGCTGGCTTCGCCGATCGGCAGGTTGGTCACCGCCGGCAGGGTTTTTTCACCAACCCATACGTGGCGCGCTTCGCGACGCAGCCGCGTGCCACGGCAGTCCGGGCAGGGCTGAGTGCCGAGGAACTTGGCCAGCTCTTCACGTACCGTGGCCGATTCTGTCTCGCGGTAACGGCGCTCCAGGTTCGGCACGATGCCTTCGAACGGGTGCGAGCGTTTGACGATATCGCCGCGGTCGTTGAGGTATTTGAAATCGACGCTGTGCTTGCCGCTACCCTGCAGAATCACCTTCTGATGCTCTGCCGACAATTCGCCGAACGGCTCCTCCAAGCTGAAGCCGTAATGCGCGGCCAGTGAGCCGAGCATCTGGAAGTAGTACACATTGCGCCGGTCCCAGCCGCGTATGGCACCTTCAGCCAGGGTCAGCTCGCTGTTGACTAAGCGCTTTGTGTCGAAGAACTGCTTCACGCCCAGGCCGTCGCAGGTCGGGCAGGCGCCGGCGGGGTTGTTGAACGAGAACAGCTTAGGTTCCAGTTCGCTGATGGAATGGCCGCAGATGGGGCAGGCGAAGCGTGCGGAGAAGATCGTTTCTTCGCCAGCTTCGTCATCCATCGGGGCCACCAGCGCAATGCCATCGGCCAGCTTGAGGGCGGTTTCGAACGACTCGGCCAAACGCTGTTGCAGATCGGTGCGTACCTTGAAACGGTCCACGACTACATCGATGCTGTGCTTTTTCTGCTTGTCCAGCTTGGGCAGTTCATCCAGCTCATAGAGCTTGCCGTTGACCCGTGCACGGACGAAGCCCTGAGCGCGCATCTCGTCGAACACCGCCAGGTGCTCACCCTTGCGCTCACGTATCACCGGAGCCAGCAACATCAGCTTGCTGCCCTCCGGGCGCTCCAACACCAGGTCGACCATCTGGCTGACCGTTTGCGCTTCCAGCGGAATATCGTGGTCCGGGCAGCGTGGCGTACCGACGCGGGCATATAGCAGGCGCAGGTAATCGTAGATTTCGGTGATGGTGCCTACGGTCGAGCGCGGGTTGTGCGAAGTCGACTTCTGCTCGATGGAAATGGCCGGCGACAGGCCTTCGATGGTGTCGACGTCGGGTTTCTCCATCATCGACAGGAACTGCCGGGCATAAGCCGACAGCGACTCCACATAGCGGCGCTGGCCTTCGGCGTAGAGCGTGTCGAACGCCAGTGAAGACTTGCCGGAGCCAGACAGGCCAGTGATGACGATCAGCTTGTCCCGCGGCAGCGTCAGGTCGATATTCTTCAGGTTGTGGGTACGTGCCCCACGAATCAGGATCTTGTCCACTGCGGCCTCGCTTGGCGGGCATAAACAAAGAAGTATACGGCGCGCTGCCATTACGCGGCAAAGCGTCGCGTAGATGCCGTTAGCCTGTCGGACTGATAGAATCGCCGCCGGTTCACACGAGGTTTATCCATGCACGATACCCACAACGAGCGCATGAGCAGCAGCGAAACCCGCGCTGCAGGCGGCCTGGCTCTGGTCTTTGCCTTTCGTATGCTGGGCATGTTCATGGTCCTGCCGGTGCTGGCCACCTATGGCATGGACCTGGCCGGCGCCACGCCCGCGCTGATTGGTCTGGCCATCGGCGCCTACGGGCTGACTCAGGCGGTGTTACAGATCCCGTTCGGGATGATCTCCGACCGAATCGGCCGCCGCCCGGTGATTTACCTGGGGCTGCTGGTTTTCGCGTTGGGCAGCGTACTGGCGGCCCAGGCTGACTCGATCTGGGGGGTGATCGCCGGGCGAATTCTGCAGGGTGCCGGGGCGATATCGGCCGCGGTCATGGCGCTGTTGTCCGACCTGACCCGCGAGCAGCACCGGACCAAAGCCATGGCCATGATTGGTATGAGCATCGGCCTGTCGTTCGCTGTGGCTATGGTAGTCGGGCCTTTGTTGACAAGTGCCTTTGGTTTGTCAGGCTTGTTCCTGGCCACTGCAGGACTCGCCCTGGTCGGTGTCCTGCTGATCGCCTTCGTCGTGCCCAACACCCACAGCATCCTGCAGCACCGTGAGTCCGGGGTGGCCCGCCAGGCTCTCGGTCCAACCCTGCGTCATCCGGACCTTCTGCGCCTGGACGTGAGTATCTTTATCCTCCATGCCATTCTCATGGCCAGCTTCGTCGCCTTGCCGCTGGCGTTCGTCGAGCGCGGTGGTCTGCCCAAAGAGCAGCACTGGTGGGTGTACCTGACCGCGCTGTTCGTCTCATTTTTTGCAATGGTCCCGTTCATCATCTACGGCGAAAAAAAGCGCAAGATGAAGCGTGTGTTGGCGGGTGCGGTCAGTGTCCTGCTGCTGACAGAGGTATTCTTCTGGCAGTGGGCTGACGGTTTGCGCGGACTGGTGATTGGCACCGTGGTATTCTTTACCGCATTCAACCTGCTGGAGGCTTCATTGCCCTCGCTGGTGAGCAAGGTGTCGCCTGCTGGCGGCAAGGGAACGGCGATGGGGGTTTATTCCACCAGCCAGTTCCTCGGCGCTGCCCTGGGAGGCATTCTCGGTGGCTGGCTGTTCCAGCACGGCGGGCTGAACATGGTGTTCCTCGGCTGCGCTATCTTGTGTGCCATCTGGTTGGTCGTTGCTGTGAGCATGAACGAGCCACCCTATGTGACCAGCCTGCGCATGCCGTTGACGCCAGAAGCAGTTCAGGAAGCCGGCTTGACCGAGCGCCTGATGGCCGTGCCGGGTGTGACCGACGCCGTGGTGGTGGCAGACGAAGCCGCCATCTATATCAAACTGGATACGAAAATTTTGGACCGTGCGACCCTCGAGCGACTGGTGAATCCAGCCTCTTCGGCGTGCGAAGCCTAGGAGAACGTTATGGCCCGTGGGGTTAACAAAGTCATTCTGGTCGGTACCTGCGGCCAGGATCCCGAAGTCCGCTACCTGCCCAACGGTAACGCCGTGACCAACCTGAGCCTGGCTACCAGCGAGCAATGGACTGACAAGCAGTCGGGCCAAAAGGTCGAGCGTACCGAATGGCACCGTGTGTCGCTGTTCGGCAAGGTTGCCGAAATCGCCGGCGAATACCTGCGCAAAGGTTCGCAGTGCTACATCGAAGGCAAACTGCAGACCCGTGAGTGGGAAAAGGACGGCATCAAGCGCTATACCACTGAAATCATCGTCGACATCAACGGCACCATGCAGCTGCTCGGCGGCCGCCCGCAGGGCCAGCAAGGCGGTGACCAGTACAACCAGGGTGGTGGCAACTACGGTGGTGGCCAGCAGCAGTACAACCAGGCCCCGCCCCGCCAGCAGGCCCAGCGTCCGCAGCAAGCGCCTCAGCGTCCGGTACCCCAGCAGCCAGCACCCCAGCCGGCAGCGGACTTTGACAGCTTTGATGACGATATTCCGTTCTGATCAGCGCGATCATTTCGCGCAAACACTAAAAACCCAGGGCAATTGCCCTGGGTTTTTTTATGTCTGAAGCTGGGCTTCAGTTAACTGTTCACGCCTAGCCATCAAGCGCCGCCTCGGCAAATGCTGCATCCAGCTCAGGCGTTGCACCGCTGATTCCAATACCGCCGATATGCTCGCCATTGGCATCGACGATTGGTAGTCCGCCCTGGAGCAAGGTGATTCGCGGCAGCGAGGCATATGGGTTGGCTGGCGAGGCTGCACGACCTTTGGAGGAAAGCGGAAAACGCGCCGAAGTCGTGGCTTTGAGCTGGGCGGCATTGATATTGTGAGTGCCAGCGCCGTCCATGCGATGGAAGTGTTTGAGGTTGCCGTGTTTGTCGACGATGCTGATAACGATCGAAAACCCCTGCACGCGAGCGGCCTGTTCGGCAGCAGCAGCCATGCGCTGGGCTTGTTGTGCGCTGAGGGCCTCGGCATGGGTATGCACCGTAAGCAATGAGGTACTCAACATCAGCCAGGCTAACGTGAACTTCTGAGTCATGCGACACCTTCCGTGGGAATTTTCGGCAGCTTTACAGGTAGAAGCTGGAAAATCTGTAGTCCGTTTCCTCGTTTGCTGTCAGGCGTATCTCCGTGATCTGTAGGGTATGCGGCAATCAAGTGACCCATGTCATCGCACCTTCTCGATTCTTGACTAGTCTTATCTACTGGCGGCCATCAGTCTGCCGCCACCGTGACTAAGCAAGAGGCGCCGGCCAAGCTCCGTGCGTCCAAACCTGATCAGGAGTGCACGATGGACCTCAACCGTCGGCAGTTCTTCAAGGTCGCCGCCGTCGGCCTTGGAGGCTCGAGCCTGGCGGCGTTGGGCATGGCCCCAACGCCGGCATTCGCCGAGCAGGTGCGTCATTTCAAACTGACGCATACCAAAGAAACCCGTAACACTTGCCCCTACTGTTCGGTCGGCTGTGGCTTGATCCTGTACAGCCAGGGTGATGCAGGCAAAAACGTCAAACAGAGCATCATCCACATTGAGGGTGATGCCGATCACCCGGTTAACCGTGGCACCCTGTGCCCCAAAGGTGCCGGGCTGCTCGACTTTATCCACAGCCCTAGCCGTCTCAAGTACCCCGAAGTGCGCAAGGCGGGCAGCAATGAGTGGGTGCGGGTCAGTTGGGATGACGCCCTTAACCGCGTCGCCGAGCTGATGAAAAAGGACCGGGATGCCAATTTCATTGCCAAGAACGCACAGGGCCAGACGGTCAACCGCTGGGTGAGCACTGGTTTTCTTGCTGCCTCTGCCGCGTCCAGCGAGGCTGGCTACCTGACCCATAAGGTCATCCGTGCAACCGGCATGCTGGGGTTCGATAACCAAGCGCGTGTCTGACACGGCCCGACGGTGGCAAGTCTTGCCCCGACGTACGGCCGTGGCGCCATGACCAACCACTGGTCCGATATCGCCAACGCGAATCTGGTCCTGGTGATGGGTGGCAACGCAGCAGAAGCGCATCCGTGCGGCTTCAAATGGGTGACCGAAGCCAAGGCGCACAACCAGGCGCGGCTGATCGTGGTCGACCCGCGTTTTACCCGTACCGCTTCGGTGGCCGATTACTACGCGCCGATCCGTACCGGTACCGACATCGCTTTCATGGGCGGGCTGATCAACTATCTGCTGAGCAACGACAAGATTCAGCACGAGTACGTGCGTAATTACACCGACGTGTCGTTCATCGTCAAAGAGGGCTACGGCTTCGAGGACGGGCTGTTCAGCGGCTACGACGAGGCCAAGCGTGTCTACGCGGACAAATCCGGCTGGGGCTACGAGCTGGGTGAGGACGGCTTCGCCAAGGTCGACCTGACGCTGCAGCACCCGCGTTGCGTTTTCCAACTGATGAAGCAGCACTACAGCCGCTACACCCCTGAACTAGCGAGCATGACCTGCGGCATGCCCCAGGACGCGATGATGAAGGTCTGGGAAGAGATCGCCAGTTGCTCGGTGCCGGGCAAGACCATGACGATCCTCTACGCTCTCGGCTGGACGCAGCATTCGATCGGTGCGCAGATCATTCGCAGTGCAGCCATGGTCCAGCTGCTGCTGGGCAACGTTGGCATGCCTGGCGGTGGCGTCAACGCTTTGCGCGGGCACTCCAATATCCAGGGCCTGACCGACCTCGGGCTGCTGTCCAACTCCTTGCCAGGCTACCTGACCCTGGCAGGCGACGCCGAGCAGGATTACACCGCCTACATCGATAAGCGTGCTTCCAAGCCGCTGCGTCCAGGCCAATTGTCGTACTGGCAAAACTACGGCAAATTCCACGTCAGCCTGATGAAGGCCTGGTATGGCCCCAATGCAACCGCAGACAACAATTGGGGCTACGACTGGCTACCCAAGCTCGACGTACCGGCATACGACGTATTACGCATGTTCGAGATGATGAGCCAGGGCAAGGTCAATGGCTATATCTGCCAAGGCTTCAACCCGATTGCCGCGCTGCCGGACAAGAACCGCGTCACGGCGGCGCTTGGCAAGCTCAAATGGTTGGTGATCATGGACCCACTGGCCACCGAAACTTCGGAGTTCTGGCGCAATGCTGGGCCTTTCAACGACGTCGACACGGCCAATATCCAGACTGAAGTGATACGCCTGCCCACCACGTGCTTTGCCGAGGAAGACGGCTCGCTGGTCAACAGTAGCCGATGGCTGCAGTGGCATTGGAAAGGCGCAGATGGCCCGGGGGAGACACGTACCGACGTGCGCATCATGAGCGAGCTGTTCATTCGGCTGCGCCAGCGGTACCAGGCCGAAGGCGGTGCCTTCCCCGACCCCCTGCTGAACATTCACTGGCCGTACAAAATTCCCGAAGAGCCCTCGCCGGAAGAGTTGGCCAAAGAGATGAACGGCTGGGCCGTTACTGATATGACCGATCCGGCCGGTGCAGCCATCAAGGCTGGCCAGCAGTTGTCTGGTTTCGGTCAGCTCAAGGACGATGGCAGCACTGCTTCGGGCTGCTGGATCTTCTCTGGCTGCTGGACCGAGCAGGGCAACCAGATGGCCCGGCGCGACAACAGCGACCCGTACGGCATGCATCAGGTGCAGAACTGGGCCTGGGCGTGGCCGGCCAACCGCCGCATTCTCTATAACCGCGCATCGAGTGACACCCAGGGCAAGCCTTGGGACCCGGACAAGAAGCGGCTGGTATGGTGGAACGGCAAGGCCTGGACCGGCACCGACGTGCCTGACTTCAAGGTCGACTCGCCACCGGAGGCGGGGATGAACCCCTTCATCATGAACCCTGAAGGCGTGGCTCGGTTCTTCGCCATCGACAAGATGGCCGAAGGCCCGTTCCCCGAGCATTACGAGCCGTTCGAGACCCCTATAGGTATCAACCCTCTGCACCCGCAGAACAAAAAGGCCACCAGCAACCCGGCCGGGCGGATCTTCGACTCCGTATGGGAAAGCCTCGGCACCCATGACGAGTTCCCTTACGCGGCCACTACCTACCGGCTCACCGAACACTTCCATTTCTGGAGCAAGCATTGCCGGCTGAACGCCATTGCCCAGCCCGAGCAGTTCGTCGAGATTGGCGAGGTGCTGGCCAACGAAAAAGGTATCAAGGCCGGTGATCGAGTGCGGGTATCGAGCAAGCGCGGGCACATCGATGCGGTAGCGGTAGTGACCAAGCGTATTCGTCCGCTGATGGTCAACAATCAGACCGTGCATCAGATCGGCATCCCGTTGCATTGGGGCTTCACCGGCACCACGCGGCACGGCTACTTGACCAACACCCTGGTGCCGTTCCTGGGTGACGGCAATACCCAGACGCCGGAGTCCAAGTCGTTCCTCGTCAAAGTGGAGAAACTCTGATGGCCAGCCAAGACATCATCGCCCGCTCGGCCACCACCACGGCTCCACCTTCGGTACGCCAGCTGGAGCAGGTTGCCAAGCTGATTGACACCACCAAGTGCATTGGCTGCAAGGCTTGCCAGGTGGCATGTTCTGAGTGGAACGAACTGCGTGACGAAGTTGGCCATAACCATGGCACTTACGACAACCCGCAAGACCTCAGTGCCGAAACCTGGACTTTGATGCGCTTCACCGAGCACGAGCGCGACGACGGTAACCTGGAGTGGCTGATCCGCAAGGACGGCTGCATGCATTGCGCTGACCCAGGTTGCCTGAAAGCCTGCCCGAGCCCGGGGGCCATCATCAAGCACGCCAACGGCATCGTCGACTTCAATCAGGACCACTGCATTGGTTGCGGCTACTGCATCACCGGCTGCCCGTTCAACATCCCGCGCATTTCGCAGAAAGACCACAAGGCGTACAAGTGCACCCTGTGCTCCGACCGCGTGGCTGTGGGCCTGGAACCGGCCTGCGTGAAAACCTGCCCCACTGGGGCGATCGTATTCGGCAGCAAGGAAGAAATGAAGGTGCACGCCGACGAGCGCATCGTCGACCTCAAGTCGCGCGGTTACGACAAGGCTGGCCTGTATGACCCTGATGGCGTCGGCGGCACCCACGTGATGTATGTGCTGCACCATGCCGACACGCCGAAGCTGTACGCCGGCCTGCCGGACCAGCCTGTGATCAGCCCGCTGGTGGGTTTGTGGAAGGGCATTACCAAACCACTGGCGCTGCTGGCCATGGGTGCGGCAGTGCTGGCTGGGTTCTTCCACTACGTGCGTGTTGGCCCGCAACGAGTAGAAGAAGACGACCACCCGACATCTGTGGACGAGAGCGTGCATCAGGTGGACCCGGCGGTCCATGTCTATGATCCGACCAAGCCCGGTGGGCAAGGGGAGCCGCGGCCATGAACGACAACAAACCCATCCTGCGCTACACCGCCAATGAACGCACCAACCACTGGATCGTCGCAATCCTGTTCATGATGGCGGGGCTCTCCGGGCTGGCGCTGTTCCACCCGGCATTGTTCTGGCTCTGCCATCTGTTCGGTGGGGGCCCCTGGACGCGCATCCTGCATCCGTTTCTGGGCGTAGCGATGTTCGTGTTTTTCCTAGGGCTGGTGGTGCGTTTCTGGCGTGCCAATTTCATCACCGCCAACGACCGCCTGTGGCTGCGCCGGGTTGATCGGGTAATGCTGAACCAGGAGCAGGGCGTGCCACCGGTCGGTAAATACAATGCCGGGCAGAAGCTGCTGTTCTGGACGCTGCTTGCGTGCATGCTGGTGCTCCTGCTCACAGGGGTGGTGATCTGGCGTGCATACTTCAGCCACCTGTTCGGTATCGAGGTCATCCGCCTTTCGGCGCTGGCCCACGCACTGGCAGCCTTCGTGCTGGTGCTGAGCATTATCGTGCACATCTACGCCGGTATCTGGATCAAAGGCTCGATCAGCGCCATGCTGCATGGCTGGGTTAGTCGCGCTTGGGCGCGTAAGCACCATGAATTGTGGTACCGCGAGGTGACTGGCGATAAAACTCGTGGCAATCACGGACGCAAAGAAGGATGAGCGCTTGAGCACGATACTGGAACCTGGGCAGATCGAAGCGTCGGCGGTTATGCCGCCGTTTCTGCATCTGCCGCCTGGCGATTTGTTCGCACAACGCGCGCAGCGCCTGGAGCACCTGGCCGAGGGTCACGCCTTGGCGGACTACCTGAGGCTGGTAGCTCAGCTTTGTCGGGTGCAGCAGCTGCTTGTGGATAACCCGCCCGCCGGCTTACCCGTGGCCGAGGCACGTCAGCGCTTGTGCATAAGTCATGGACTTCCCCCCTTGGCAGCTGACAGTCTGGTGCGTGAGGGGCCTTGGCTGGTCTGGTTACAGGCACTGCTCGCGCACTTGAGCAGTGAAGCCACCGGGGCGCTGGGCGAAGCGTTGCGAGCGTTGCGCGCCAGTGACCAGGGGCAGCGCAAGGGTTGGGGTATCGCCCTGCTTGCCGGGCAATACGATGCGGTGCCTGCAGCGCTGGTGCCGTTCCTTGGTGCTGCCTTGCAGGCTGCCTGGTCAAGTTGGTTGCTGGCACTGCCAGCTACCGAGCTCAAACCTGCGGGCAGCCTTGCGCAGTGCCCCGCCTGCGGTTCGCCCGCCATGGCCGGTGTGGTGCGTAACCGTGGCAAGCACAATGGCTTGCGCTACCTGGCCTGTTCGCTCTGTGCCTGCGAATGGCATGTAGTGCGCGTGAAATGTGTTTATTGCGAGTCGAGCAAAGACTTGCGCTATAGCAGCCTGGAGGATGATCGCCACGCGCCGGGCAAGGCGCCGCTGCGTGCTGAATGCTGCCCGGGCTGTCAGAGCTACTTGAAGCAGAGCTACCTGGAGAATGACGCGGCGGCCGAGCCGCTGGCTGACGATCTGGCTAGCCTTGCGCTGGATATACGCTTGGACGAGGAGGGCTTGCATCGCTTGGCACCGAACCTGATGCTCGCGCCTGGGTCGTAGCTCGGGTCTACACTGAAATACCACTTCGCTTGCTTGGCGGCGGTTCGAGTCGTAGAGCCGCCGAGAAAGGCCAGCACAGACAACGGATCAGTCCAAGGTAGTACCGCATGTCCTCCAGCCTCACCTGCCACGCCCCACGCCTGCCGTCCATCGATACCCTTCTGCGCCACCCGGCTTGCATGCCGCTGATCGACCGGCACGGCCGCGATGCTGTTCTGGCTACACTGCGCCAACTGCTCGACGACCTGCGCGGCCCCGCGCTCCATGGCCAGCTCAGTACCGCCGAGCTTGGCGCTGAAGTGCTGCTGGGGCGCACGGGCGAGCGGCTGCTGGTACAGCAGCGCAGCCAGGTGCGTCGCGTGTTCAACCTGACAGGAACGGTGCTGCACACCAACCTCGGCCGCGCGCTGCTCCCAGATGAAGCCATCGAGGCGATGCAGATGGCCGCGCGCTACCCGCTCAACCTTGAGTTCGACCTGGCTACCGGCAAGCGCGGCGACCGTGATGATTTGATCGAAGGTCTGATTCGCGAATTGACCGGCGCCGAAGCCGTTACCGTGGTCAACAACAATGCCGCTGCAGTGCTGCTGGCGCTCAACAGCCTGGGGGCACGCAAAGAGGGCATCATTTCGCGTGGCGAGCTGATCGAGATCGGCGGTGCCTTTCGCATCCCTGACATCATGGCTCGCGCCGGCGTGAAGCTGCACGAAATCGGCACTACCAACCGCACGCACGCCCGTGATTATGAAGCCGCCATCGGTCCACGCACTGGCCTGCTGATGCGTGTGCATTGCAGCAATTACAGCATTCAGGGCTTCACTCACCAGGTCGAGACGGCGCAGCTTGCGCAGATCGCCCACCAGCATCAATTACCGCTGCTCGAAGACCTCGGCAGCGGCAGCTTGCTCGACCTTACTCGCTGGGGCCTGCCGGCCGAACCCACGGTGCGCCAAGCCCTAACCGATGGCGCAGATATCGTCACCTTCAGCGGCGACAAGCTGCTCGGTGGCCCGCAGGCAGGAATCATCGTCGGGCGCAAGGACCTCATCGCCAGGATCAAGAAAAACCCACTTAAACGGGCATTGCGCGTCGACAAGATCACCCTCGCCGCACTTGAAGCGGTGCTGGCGCTGTATCGCGACCCCGACCGCTTGGCCGAGCGCCTGCCGAGCTTACGCTTGCTCACTCGTGGCCAGGCCGAAATTCAGGCCCAGGCCGAGCGCCTTGCCCCAGAGCTCAAAGCGCGCCTGGGCGAGCAGTGGCATGTTGGCGTCGAGCCGGCACTGGGCATGATTGGAAGCGGTAGCCAGCCGGTGGCACGCCTGCCCAGCGCGGCACTGTGCCTGCGCCCGCAGGTGTCGAAGAAACTGCGTGGCCGCAGCCTGCACGTGCTGGAGCGTGCTCTGCGCGCCTTGCCGGTGCCAGTGCTCGGGCGCATCAATGATGACGCCCTGTGGCTCGACCTGCGTCAGCTGGACGATGAAGCGCAGTGGCTAGCACAATTACCAGCCTTGCAATTGGGGCCTGTGCAGTGATCGTCGGGACAGCCGGCCATATCGACCACGGCAAGACCGCGCTGCTTGAGGCACTCACCGGCCAGGCCGGTGACCTGCGTCAGGAAGAACGCGCTCGGGGCATGACGATCGATTTGGGTTACCGCTACGTGGCGCTTGCAGATGGGGCTGCCTTGACCGGCTTCATCGACGTGCCGGGTCACGAGCGTTTTATCCACAACATGTTGGCCGGTGCCCATGGTATCGATCTGGTGTTGCTGGTGGTGGCCGCCGATGATGGGGTGATGCCCCAGACCCGCGAACACTTGGCGATCATCGAGCTGCTGGGCATTGCGCAAGCGCTGGTAGTGATCAGCAAATGTGACCGTGTGGAACCCGAACGCTTGGCACAGGTGCAGGCGCAGATCAGCGCGTTACTGGCCCATGGGCCTTACGCCAAGGCGCGGCAATTCCCCGTATCGAGCCTCACCGGCCAGGGAATCGAGGTGCTGCGCCGGGCCTTGCTGGAGGCTGAAGCACAGGGGCGCCAACGCAGCCCACGCGGTGGCTTTCGGTTGGCGGTGGATCGTGCGTTTGCCGTCACCGGAGCCGGGATAGTCGTCACCGGCACTGCCCTGGCAGGGCGGGTGAGTGCAGGCGACACATTACTGCTAGGCAAGGCGGGCAAGCCGGTGCGTGTGCGTGGCCTGCATGCGCAGAACCAGGTTGCCCTGGTGGCCGAGGCCGGCCAGCGGGTGGCGCTGAACATTGCTGCTGAGCGCTTGGCACTTGAGCAGGTGCACCGCGGGGACTGGCTGGTGCCCCAATGGTTGCATGCGCCCAGTTTGCGAGTGGATATCGACCTTACCCTGCTGCCCGGCGAAAGCCGTGCCTTCGAGCACTTCAGTGCTGTGCATGTGCATCTTGGTACCCAGGATGTCACCGCCCGAGTGGCGTTGCTCGAGGGTCAAAGCCTGGCTGCCGGGCAGCGTATGTTCGCGCAGTTGCTGCTTAATGCGCCTTTGCAGGCAGTGCACGGGGACCGCCTGGTATTGCGCGACCAGCGTGCCCAGCGCACGCTCGGCGGGGGCAAAGTGCTTGACCCGTTCGCCCCAAGCCGACAGCGTCGCAGCGACGAACGCTTGCGCCAGTTGCAGGTGCTGCGCGCTGCAGATGATCTGGAGCAAGCGCTACCGGCACTGCTCGCCAGTGCTCAAGGCGGCTTGGACCCACAGCGTCTTGAGCGCCAGTTCAATCGCCAGCGCGAAACCTGGCTTTTGCCCGAAGATGTGCTGGTAGTCGCCACGCGCCAGGGGCCGTTGCTGTTTGCCAAATGTCGATGGCATGCGCTCAGGCAGCAACTGCTCGAGCAACTGGCACGCTTGCACGAGCTGGAGCCCGACCAGCTCGGCCCTGACCGCGACCGCCTGCGCCGCTTTGCTGGCCTGGCGCTGGAGCGGCCGGCGTTTGTCAGCCTGCTCGACGAGTTGCTCAGTGACCAACTGCTGTCCAGCAGTGGGCCATGGCTGCATTTGCCGGAGCACAAGGTACAGCTGAGCGCTGCCGATAGCGCAATGTGGGGGCGGCTGGAGCCGAGGCTGCTGGCAGGCGAATACGACCCGCCCTGGGTCAGGACGTTGGCAGCCGAAGAGCAATGTGCCGAAGCGGATGTGCGCTTGCTGCTTCGCAAGCTAGCGCGTTTGGGCCTGGTGCATCAGGTGGTACGCGACCTCTTCTATCCGCAGCAGACGCTTAAGCGCATGGCAGCACTGCTGCTCAAGCAGATGGAGGATACGCCAGTAGTGCAGGTTGCCGCGTTTCGCGATATGTTGGGCATCGGTCGCAAGCGCAGTGTGCAGGTTCTCGAATACTTCGACCGCATTGGCTTCACCCGCAGGGTGGCCGACCAGCGCTACATCCGCGCCGACAGTGCATTGGCCCAGCAGCAGGCCGGGCACTGAGTACAAGGAAGGCAATCGCGCCCGGTGGCGCGGCCGGGCTTCAAACCCGGTTGGGGACGGCAGCCGTTCCCGGGCAGGTTCGACTCCCGCTGCCTTCCGCCACTTTCACCGGCAATCAGGCGCGTTCCCCACAAAGGTCCAACGCAAACCACTGTTCGGCTGCATCGACATCCAGGCCGGCGCCCAGCAGTGCGAACATCTTGCCCAATGCAGCTTCCCGGGTCATGCCGCCGCCACTGACTAGCCCGGCGCTACGCAAGCGGTTACCCGCTGCGTAGGTGTCGAATACCACCGACCCTTCCGGGCACTGGCTGATGGCGGCCAGCAGGACACCGCGCTGGCGCGCTGCACGCAGCACTTCCAGTAGCGCCTGGTCATCCGATGGCCCGGTACCACTGCCATAGCACTCCAGTAGCAAGCCCTGCACGCCGCTTTCGAGTACGGCTTGAAGATGTACCGCTTGCAGGCCTGGGTATACCGGCATCACCGCCAGGTTGACCGGTTGGCGCCGTTGCCGATAGTCCAGGGCGGCAGGCCACTGGCTGGCCCGTTCACCTTCGCGGTGGCGTGGCAGTGCAGCGAAGGCGTCGAAGGCCTCGCTGCGGAGCTTCGAAGCCCGGCAGCCATGCAGCAACTGGCCGTGGAAATACAGCTGCACACCACTGTCCAGGCCCTTTTCGACCTGCCGCAGGGCCCCGCACAGGTTGTCCCAGGCATCACTGCCCGGTGCCCCGGCTGGCAGCATCGAGCCGGTCAGCAACACCGGCACCGGCAGGCCCAGTAGCAAGAAAGACAACGCTGCGGCGCTGTAGGCCAGACTGTCGGTGCCATGCAGCACCATCACGCCATCATGGCCGGCATCCACCGCCGCGACGATGGCTTCGCGCATCGCCAGCCAGTTGTGCTGCTGCATGTTGGCGCTGTCGAGCAGCGGGTTCATTTCCTGCAGCGTCCAGTGCACCTGTGGTGCATCGGGCAGTTGGGCGAGGTGTTCGCGCATGCGCACATCGAAACCACCGGCCGGCGCGAGGCCTTCTGCGGTTTCCAGCATGCCGATGGTGCCGCCGGTGTAGAGGACGAAAAGGTTCTTGACTGCACGCATGGAGAGCATCCGTAGCGGGGAGCGAAAGTAGAGCAGCCGCCCACGGACGGGGCGGCTGGGCAGGGCAGAATATCAGCGCTGGGTTTGCGCTTGGCCGACGGCTTTGTCAGCGACTGTTGCCGCTTGCGGGTTGGCAGGCCAAGCGTTGCGGTCAAGGTCCAGGTCAGCGAACTTCGACGAGTCGAATACCGGCTGCTTGATACCGGCCTTGCGCTGCTCGTCGTAGTCACGCATCACCCGCAGGCCGACCTTGAACAGCAGGGCCAGGGCGATCAGGTTGACGAAGGCCAGGCAGGTCATGGTGATGTCGGCGAACGCGAAGACCG
This sequence comes from Pseudomonas sp. 51_B, assembly GCF_017491595.1. Classification (NCBI taxonomy): domain Bacteria; kingdom Pseudomonadati; phylum Pseudomonadota; class Gammaproteobacteria; order Pseudomonadales; family Pseudomonadaceae; genus Pseudomonas; species Pseudomonas sp. 51_B. The sequence goes on along the minus strand of NZ_JAFGYW010000035.1, from coordinate 12,235 downwards.
TGGACAGGTCCTGCATCGAGCCCCAGACTACCAGCGCCAGTACCAGGCCACGGAATACCATGAGCACGGTGCGGTTGCGGCTGAGGAACTGCAGGCTGTTTTCGCCCAGGTAGTAGTTGTAGAGGATGCAGGTGAACACGAACAGCGACAGCGCAATGCTGACGAACAGGCGGCCCCAGTCACCCACCACGGCGGCCAGCGAATTCTGGGTCAGGACGATGCCGTCACCTTCGAAGCCTGGGGTGTAGAAGCCCGACAGCAGAATCAGCAAGGCGGTGCAGGTGCAGATCACGAAGGTGTCGAGGAACACGCTGAATGCCTGGACCACGCCTTGAGCACCTGGGTGCTTCACGGCAGCTACGGCGGCTACGTTCGGTGCACTGCCCAGGCCTGCTTCGTTGGCGAATACGCCACGTTTCACACCCATGACGATGGCGCTGCCGAGCAGGCCGCCGAAGGCTGGGTCGAGACCGAAGGCGCTCTTGAAGATGGTTTCCAGCATGGCAGGCACGTGTTCGATCTGAGTGCCGATCACGTACAGGGTTACGCCGATGTAGGCCAGGGTCTTGACCGGTACCAGCAGGTCCGACACGGCCGCGATGCGCTTGATGCCACCGATGAAAGTGATGGCCAACAGCACTGCCAGGACGATGCCGGTGTGTTGCGGGTCAAAGGCGAAGGCGTTCTGCAGCGAGTGGGTCACGGTGTACGACTGCAGGCCGATGAAGGCGAAGCCGTAAGTGACCAACAGCAGGATCGAAAACACGATAGCCATGCTTTTGCGCTTCAGGCCGTGCTGGATGTAGTACGCAGGGCCGCCACGGTACAGGCCATCGCCGTCGGCGCGCTTGTACACCTGTGCCAAGGTACATTCAAAGAAGCTGCTGGCCATGCCGACCAGGGCTGTGACCCACATCCAGAATACCGCGCCTGGGCCGCCCATGGTCACGGCGATGCCGACACCGGCAATGTTACCGGCGCCAACGCGGCCGGCAAGGCTCAGCATCAAGGCTTGGAAGGAGCTCAACTGGCCTGCCTGGCCACGCAGCGATTCCTTGAAAACGGCGAACATATGGCCGAAGTGGCGGAACTGAACGAACCGCGAGCGGATGGTGAAGTAACCGCCGAGACCGACGATCAGCACGATGAGGAGTTTCCCCGAGAGGAAATCGTTAAGTGCTTCGAGCATTGGAAAATGACCTCGATTCTTATTGTTCGCATGGAATGACTAGCGGACGGCAGGCGCACCACTATTCGTTGGGGCGCATGGTTGGCCATGACAAGACTCGTTACAATTTCGCGGCTTGCTCCGTTTTGGTGCGACTTGATGCTACACTTGCGTCATTCGCGTCACCTGAGTCTGCTGTCATGAGCGATCACTTCGCCAACAATCTCAAATTGGCTTGTAGCCACTACCGCTCTATCTCCGAAGTTTGCCGCCAGCTGTCAATCAACCGTGCCCAGTTCAACAAGTACCTGAGCGGGCAGAGCCGTCCGACGGCTTACAACCTCAAGCGCATTGGCGATTTCTTTGGCGTGGAAGATTACGAGCTGAATTTGCCACCCGAGCAGTTCAGCCGCTTGATCGGTGCACGGGTGTCGACGCCAGCCGAGCAACCCGGCGATCCGATCAGTGAATTGTTCCGCCCGCTGCATGATCACGCCGGCAATCTTTCGCGCTATTGCGGCTATTACTTCGAATACTCCAACTGCATGTCGGTCCCCGGCACCATCCTGGTGTCGCTGGTGCATCTTTGGGAAGAGCGGGGCCGCTTTCTGTTCGAGCGCCAGGAGCGTCAGGAGCGTTCCAGCTCTGCCGACCAGCATGCCGAAGTGCGGTGCCGCTATCTGGGTGCGGCGTTTCAGCTGCAGGATCGACTTTTCCTGATCGACTATGAGTCGCTGACCTACAACGAGATGAGCCAGACCATTCTCATTCCAAGCTTCAAAAGCCGCATCACTCGGCTAAACGGCCTCAAGGCCGGCGTTTCCAGCGGCGACCGTCGCAACCCCGCTTGCACGCGTGTGGTGTGGGAGTATTTGGGTGAAGAGATAAACCGCATCAACGCCTATCGGCAGGTCAAGCTGTATCAGCCGGATGATTCGCGGATCGATGACGACGTGCGCGAGCGCTTGAGCGTGGCGCCTTTGCGCAATGGGTTGTTTGAGATCGAGTGACGTTATCAAAGCAACGCGGCGTGGAAACGCAGCCATTCACCTATCGGATGACCTGCGCTGAGAAGCAACTTGATAGCCATCAAGCAGCACACAGTAACCAGCAGCGGTTTGATCAGTTTAGGTCCGAAGTAAAGTGCACAACGAGCGCCGAACTGAGCGCCAATGATGGCGCAGGCGGCCATAGCCAGCGCCAATGGCCATATGACGGCACCGCTGAAGATGAATACCGACAACCCCCCAAGGTTGCACGAGGCATTGAGCAGCTTGCTGCTACAGATCGCCTGCATAAGGTGCTGACCCAAGAGCAACGTGAAAGCGATCATGAAAAATGAACCGGTACCCGGACCAAAGATACCATCGTAAAAACCGATGCCTGGAGCCACAACGAGTGCGAAGGTCCAATGAGGTAGCCGTTGTTTGCGATCCTGATTGTCGAGCTTGGGGCTAAGCGCAAAATAGATGGCTACTGCTATTAGTAGAATTGGGACTGACGCCTCGAGCATTGCCCTATCGAGCAAGCTGATTGAAAAGGCCCCTGCAACGCCTCCGAAAAAGGCTAATAAAGCCATCGGCCAGATCGCTTGCCATTGGATCATGCGTTTTCGAGCAAACGCCCAGACTGCCGAAACACTGGCTGATGAAGCCTGCAACTTATTGGTCGCCATTGCAGCCAATGGATCAATTCCGGCGATGAAAAGTGCCGGAAGCGTCAGCAAGCCTCCACCTCCCGCAATGGCATCGAAGAATCCGGCTAGGAACGCAACAGCGGCAAGCAGGCACACTGTGGAAATTTCGATTTCCATCTACAGTTCTCCAATCTTATCCGCGAACGACGAGTGGGTCTGACTGAAGCACTAGAGCTTTGGTGTGTGGCGCATAAGCGAAGAGCCGAATCAGTAGCCTTCGGTTGCTGAATTCAATTGCGCAAATATTACCAAGTGAGAAGGCATCAAGTTGCACCAGCTGTTTGGCCGTGAATTCCTTTTTAAGTTTTAGTGCTAGATCCATTGATAATGCTGCAGTCCCTGGTGTTTCGGGCCCGCCCGCGGCAGCTATATGGCGGCACGCCCTATCCAGGATATGGGCTTGACTTTGCTGAAACTTAAAATAGGCGACATCCTGAGGTTCTTCGGCGCAACTTCCTGTCATGGCTTTTTCCTTGCGTGTAAGAATAGGTTGAAACTTCATGATGTAATGGAGCTATTTGGTCAGTTTTTTCTAATGTTGGATGCAGTACATGGTCACTTAGGTCTGTAGGGCTTTTCTTATGGGGTGGTAGGCCTGAAGCACCCAGGAAGCCGTGCACCTCGGGTTGGACTTCCCCGCCTGGAAACCGCAAAATGCCCCTTTCCCCAATCACTCTGTTCGGATCTGCTGACTCTATGCGTATGCGCCTGATGCTGTTGGGTGGTGGCAATGCCCTTGGGCAAGCGCTGATTCGTCTCGGGGCCGAGGAGGACATCGCATTCCTGGCGCCGCGCCCGCCGGAAGACGGCTGGGCCCCGGCCAGCCTCACTCAGCTGCTCGACGATCACCGCCCCGATGCCCTGGTCAACCTGGCCTACTATTTCGACTGGTTCCAGGCCGAGTCGGTCAGCGAACCGCGCCTTGCTCAGCAGGAGCGGGCGGTGGAGCGGCTGGCGGAGTTGTGTCAGCACCACCAGATCACGTTGGTGCAGCCTTCCAGCTACCGGGTGTTCGACGGCTCGCGGGCCACGGCCTATAGCGAAAAGGATGAGCCGATGCCGCTGGGGGCGCGCGGCCAGGCGCTTTGGCGCATCGAGCAGAGCGTACGCGCCGCCTGTCCGCAACATGTGCTGCTGCGGTTCGGTTGGTTGCTGGATGAGAGCATCGACGGGGTCCTGGGGCGCTTTCTGACCCGCGCCGAGCAGCCGCAGGAGCTATTGCTGGCCGATGACCGCCGTGGCAACCCCACACCGGTCGACGATGCTGCCCGGGTGATCTTGTCGGTGCTCAAGCAACTCGATTGCAGTGCGCCGCTCTGGGGCACTTACCACTACGCCGGCAACGAGGCGACCACGCCACTGGTCCTGGGCCAGGCCATTCTGACCGAGGCCGGGCAGCATCGGCAGCTGGCGGTACAGGCACCGACTGCGCAAGCCCATGCCTTGCGGCCGGACGCCAGTGAGGAGCCGCAGAACGCAGTGCTGGCCTGCAAGAAAATTCTTCACACTTTCGGCATCAAACCGCGCGCCTGGCGCGCAGGTTTGCCGCCATTATTGGATCGATTCTACCGCCATGGCTAACGCCCCTATCCTGATCACCGGCGGTGCCGGCTTCATTGGCTCCCACCTGTGCGATGCGTTACTGGCTAAAGGCTATGCGGTACGTGTTCTCGACGACCTTTCCACCGGCAAGCGCGACAACTTGCAACTGAGCAACCCGCACCTGGAGCTGATCGAGGGTGATGTGGCCGATGCTCAGCTGGTTCAGCGCGCCGTCGCCGGTTGCCGCGCCGTGGTACATCTGGCGGCGGTGGCGTCCGTGCAGGCCTCGGTCGAAGACCCGGTCAAGACTCACCAGAGCAACTTCATCGGCACGCTGAACGTTGCCGAAGCGATGCGCGTTCATGGCGTGCGCCGTGTGCTGTTTGCCTCCAGTGCGGCGGTATACGGCAACAATGGCGAAGGGGAATCGATTGCCGAGGAAACCTCCAAGGCGCCTTTGACGCCCTATGCGGTAGACAAGCTGGCCAGCGAGCAGTACCTCGACTTCTACCGCCGGCAGCATGAGCTGGAACCGGTGGTATTCCGCTTCTTCAATATCTTTGGCCCGCGCCAGGACCCTTCCTCGCCATACTCGGGCGTCATCAGCATATTCAGCGAGCGCGCCGCCCGAGGCTTGCCAATCACTGTGTTCGGCGATGGCGAGCAAACTCGTGACTTCCTCTACGTCGGTGATCTGGTGCAGGTGATGGTGCAGGCGCTGGAGCTGGCGCAGGTGGAGGAGGGGGCGGTGAACGTGGGACTGAACCAGGCAACCTCGCTCAACCAGATGCTCAAGGCGTTGGAACAGGTGGTGGGTAGCTTGCCGGCAGTCCATTATGCCCAGGCCCGCTCGGGTGATATCCGCCATTCGCGGGCGGACAACCAGCGCCTGCTGGCGCGCTTCGATTTCCCGCAGCCCACCTCGATGGTCGAGGGGCTGGCAAAGTTGCTTGGCAAAGCCTGAACCTGGCAACGCAACTGGGGCCGCTACGCGGCCCCAGTTGATGAGCATCAGATATTAGCTGACGGGCGTTAGGCTACTGCCGCCTTTTTCCCAGGTCAGAACTTGTAACCAAGGCCAACCATGTAGACCCATGGATCGACATCCACGTCGACCTTGGTCTTGCTGTAGCCCAGAGCAGTCGGGCCATTGACGCTGGCCTTGGTGTCGATGTCGACATACCACACCGCAGCGTTCACCAGCAGGTTGTCGGTGATCATGTAATCCATGCCCAACTGGCCGGCGAGGCCTACCGAATCCTGCAATTTGAGGTTGCTGAAGCCTTGTTGCTTGCGCTGGCCTGTGAGGTCTTCATCGAAGAATAGGGTGTAGTTGATGCCAACCCCGGCATAAGGCTGGAACTTGGAGGTGGGCTCCATTGGGTAGTACTGCACTGACAGGGTCGGTGGCAGTTGCTTGATGTCGGCCAGTTTGCCGTCCAGGCCTGCGCCGAGGCCTTTCACCCCGACACTGTGCTTGAAGGGCGTCGCCGCCAGCAGTTCCAGGCCAACATGATCGGTCAGCATGTAGGCGAAGGCCAGGCCCAATTGGGTGTCGCTGTCCAGGGTCGCCTTGGTGCCCGATACCTTGTTGCCATCGAATTTCAGGTCGCTGCTGCTCTCGTTCGGCGCAGTGGTAATGGCACCTGCACGGACGATGACATCACCCGCCTGGTGGGCGTAGGCAACTGGGGTGGTGAGCGCAAGGGCCACTAGCGAGGCGCCGAGCAAGGACTTGTTCATGGAAGCTCCCAAAGGACGTGATTAAACGAATGGTCCAATGGTACGGAGCCGGCTAAACGCATTGTTTGACCCAGCTCAACGAAGCGTCGTTACAAATTAGAAACAGTTCTCACTTGAGCACATACGCATAGATTTTCTCGGCTTCCATCTGGTAGCCGGCATCGGCCAACTCGCTGCTGGAAGCTCTAACCTGCATCTTTCCCTCGATCCAGTAGGGCTGGTAGAGGTCCTCCACACGCACACCCATTTCGCTGAAGATATGCACGATCTGATTGGATGGCGGGGGCGGCACATGGATGCAGGCGCCGTAGTAAGGCACCAGCAGAAACTCTGTGGTGCGGCCCTCCTCACTGACCTCGAGCGGCACGATATAGCCCGGGATCTTCACCTGCTGGCCATCAAGGCTCTGCACCACCGGGGCATCGGGCGCCTGTTGGCGCGCCGCAGGGGCAGACTCGGCAGACAGGGCATCGCTTAATTGCGACATGTCGTGCAGCGGCGCCAGTTGAGGCGGGATGACCGGCGCGCCCTCAGGAATCAGCGCAGGCCAGTCCAGCTCGCGCACCTCGCTCGCCCACAGCGGGGCTGCGAGGCACAAGATCGATAACAGCAGTACCCGGAGCATGGTGCCTCTCAAAGGTGAATCGACAAGCCGTCGGCCAGCGACTGCCGATAGGCGCGCCAGGCCGGTACGCTGCCCATCAGCAGCGCGGCGCCAAGGATGATCGCCAGCAGCGTCCACTCATGTGCGCTGGGCAACGCCAACGGCAGGTAAAGGCCGTAGTTGGCCTGAACGTAGCCTTGCGCCAGGGCGATGCCTGCGTACAGCAAACCCAGCCCTGCCGCGATGCCGGTGACGGCCAGCGCCAGCGCTTCGAGTACCAGCAACCCGGCGATATGCCAGGGGCGTGCGCCCACCGAACGCAGGATGGCCATTTCCCGGCGGCGCTCGTTGAGGCTGGTGAGAATCGCCGTGAGCATGCCGATCAAACCGGTCAGCACCACGAACAACGACACCACGAACAACGCCTGCTCGGCGGTGCCCATCAGGCTCCACAGTTCCTGCAAGGCGACCCCAGGCAAAATCGCCAGCAGCGGCTCGCTGCGGTACTCGTTGATTTCGCGCTGCAGGCTGAAAGTGGCGATTTTGTTGTTCAGCCCAAGCATGAATGCGGTGATGGCGGCAGGTTGCAGGTCCATGGTGCGCGCCTGGTCCGCACTGATGCGGCCTGCGCCACGGGCCGGCACGCCATTGTGCCAATCGATATGAATCGCCTCCATGCCCGCCAGGCTGATATGCAGGGTACGGTCGACCGGCGTACCGGTGCGTTTGAGCACGCCGACAACGGTGAAGGGTTTGTCGTCATGCTTGACCAGGCTGATCGCGGCGACACCGTGCGCCAGCACTAGCTTGTCGCCAAGCTTGTAATGCAGCGCGTCGGCCACTTCGGCACCGAGCACCACCTCGAACGGATCGCTGGCGAACTCACGGCCTTGGCTCAGCTCCAGATGCTGCCGGCGGCCATACTGGTAGTGACTGAAGTAGTCACCCGTGGTGCCCATCACCCGGTAACCCCGGTGCGAGTCACCCAGCGAAATGGGGATCGCCCATTTTACCCGGGGGTCATGGGCATAGTGCTGGTAGCTGTCCCAGCGTATGTTGTTGGTGGCGTTGCCAATACGAAACACCGAATACAGCAGCAGGTTCACCGAGCCGGAGCGGGCACCGACAATCAGGTCGGTACCGCTGATGGTGCTGGCGAAGCTGGCACGCGCTTCGGTGCGCACACGTTCGACGGCCAACAGCAGGCACACCGACAGAGCGATGGCGAAGGCGGTGAGAAAGGCCGTGAACCGGCGGTTGGCCAGGCTGGCCAAGGCAAGGCGAAGCAAGTACATCAGGCCTCCCGGGGCTTGGCGGCGCGGTTGAGTTCTGCCAGGGACAGATGGCGGTCGAACAGCGGCGCCAGGCTCTGGTCATGGCTGACGAACAGCAGACTGGAGCCCGCCGCGCGGCACTCGTCGAACAGCAGACGGATGAACACTTCGCGGGTATCGGCATCCAGTGCCGAGGTCGGCTCGTCGGCAATCACCAGTTCAGGCTGGCCGATCAGAGCCCGTGCTGCGGCCACGCGTTGCTGCTGGCCGATCGATAGGCTGTCGGCCCGGCGCGCCAGCAGCGCCGGTTCGCCCAGGCCCAAGTGCGCCAGCAGTTCACTGGCCGCCTGGTCGACACTGCCATGGCGCTGGGTAGCACGTTGGGCGCGGCTGCGCGAGAAGCGGCAAGGCAGCTCGACATTTTCCCTTACCGAAAGGAAGGGCAGCAGATTGAACTGCTGGAAAATGTAGCCAGTGTGGTCGACTCGAAAGCGGTCACGCGCACCTTGGCCCAGCAGCGCCAGGTCCTGCCCCAATAGCTGAATACGCCCTTGGCCCGGCCGGTTGACCCCGCCCAGCAAACCCAGCAGCGTGGTCTTGCCGCTGCCGCTGGGCCCTTTGAGGAACAGGGCTTCGCCGGCGTCCAGGCGCAGCGCCGGTATATCCAGCAGGGGCGCCTGGCCGGGCCAGGCAAACACTAGGTCCTGCAGTTCGATCAACGCCTGGCTCATTTCAGAAAGTGACCACGGCCTTGGTGGGCGACGTTTCGACGCCCTTCTGGCCGTTCGGGCCGATCAGTTGCACGTTGATTTTCTGTGTGGCCGGGAACGCCTTGTAGAGCGGGGCCAGATCGATCTGGGTGAGTTTGTCGGGCGTCGCGCAGGTCAGCTGGTAGTGGGCATTGATGTCGCTGTGAACGTGGCCTTCCTCGTGCTCATCACCGTCGTCGTCTGCCTTCGCCGCGTCGCCGAACAGCGGGCTTTGCAGCTCTTGCTGGTCGTCCTTGCAGCCAGCGGCCGAGGCCAGGGCAAATAGCTTGAGCGGTTGCTCGAGCTGCTGGCGCACAGCCGCCACCTTAGCCTTGTCGGCATCGCTGCTGGCCATGTGCTCGAAGCCCACTAGGTTCATTGCCGGGCTATCGAGCTCCAGCTCCAAAGTATTGCCGTCAAGTACGACGTTGAGCTTGGCGACGCCATGTTCGTGGGCGCCAAGGGTGCCGTGGGTATGATCGTGGTCATGATCTTCATGGGCTTGGGCGGCAGCCAGGGGTAGCAGAGCGAAAGGCAGGGCGAGCAGCAAACGACGCATGGACGACTCCGGAAGCGGGGCTGGTATTATGGTTATGTTATAACAACTTTTTAGTCCGCTGCCAGCCTGTGTAGCGCAGGTTTCATGTTGCGGTAGCATGGCGGCATTGACCTGAGCCTCTGGAGCAGACTGTGAGAATTCGTGGACAGATCGGTGAATGGCCGGTGGACTTGACCCTTGAACTAGAACCCCATGAGTGGGCCCAGTTACGGCGCGAGGCTGAGGTGCCAGCCCCGCTGCCGGTTCCCGATGCGGCTGTGGTTGCCACGCCGCGCCAGAACGATGGGCAGTGGGCAGCAGCGTGTGAGGTGTTGCGCCAGGCGGGTACGATGAACGGGCCGGCGTTGCTGGACCGCCTCGAAGCATTGACCGGTAGCACGGCGGCGGGTAAGCGGCTGCTGGTCCGGTTGCGGCACAGCCGTGAGGTGAGAGTGGAAAGTGGTGTGCACGCCCCGGTTTATCACTGGGTGGGCTGAGCTGCACTATAGATTGGGGCCGCGAAGCGGCCCCGGCATTCTCAGAACATCGCCGAAGACAGGCGGCGGCGGTACACGCCGACCAATGGGTGGTCGCTACCCAGCAGCTCGAACACCTGCAGCATGGCTTTTTGTGGCAGGCCGTTCTCGTAACCACGGTTGCGCTGGAACAGTTTGAGCAACCCCTCCAATGCCGCCTCGTACTGCTGGCGTGCCAACTGCTGGATGCTCAGCTGGTACGCCGCCTCGTCATCTTGCGGGTTCTGCGCCAAACGGCTTTTAAGGTCTGCGACCTCCGGCAGGCTGGCGGCCTGACGCAGGAAGGTAAGTTGCGCCTTGGCACCGGCCAGGGCGGCCTTGTGTTCGTCGCCCTTGACTGCGTCCAGGACCGTTTGAGCCTCGCCTAGCTCACCGCGCTCGGCCAGGCAGCGGGCATAGTAGATCAGCGCCTCGGCGTTGCTGTTGTCTTCGCTCAGCAACTGTTGCAGCGCGGCTTCGGCTTCGGCGAAGCGGCTTTCGGCGAACAGCGCCTTGGCGTGCTCCAACGGCGAAGCGGTCGGTGCGGCCGGCAGTTGCACATGCGGCTCGAGCATGGCCCGGATCGCCGACTCCGGCTGGGCGCCGGCAAAGCCGTCGACAGGTTGGCCGTCCTTGAACAGCACCACGGTCGGCAGGCTACGAATGCCGAACTGGGCCACCACTTGCTGCTCGACATCGCAGTTGATCTTGGCCAGCAGCAATTCGCCCTGATAGCCCTCGGCGATTTTCGCCAGCAGCGGCATCAACGCCTTGCAGGGCGCGCACCACTCGGCCCAGAAGTCCACCAGTACCGGCTTGTGGAAGGAGTTCTCGATCACCAGTTGCTGGAAGGTGGCATCGGTGACATCGAAGATGTAAGGGGTTTCCTGGCTCATCGCGACTCTCGCAAATCCGTGAATGGCATCACTATAAAGGCTCGCGGCTGGCGTGGTACAGGCTGACCCTGCGGAATTCGTGTGGCTCTGCCAGGTCCGGCAGGGTCAAGGCTTCGAGCACGCCAAGGGCTCGGTACAGCGGATGGTTGAAATCACGCACGCGCGAGTCCGCCACCAAGGCCTGGCGGCCACGATCCAGAAAGGCATCGAGCAGTGGCAGGTTGGCGCGGTCGTACAGCACATCAGCAACCAAAATCAGGTCGAAGCGGTCGGCTTCGGCGAAGAAATCGCTGCTGTAACCCAGCTCGACCGCATTGAGCTGAGCATTGGCGCGGCAGGCCTGCAAGGCCAGCGGATCGAGGTCGCAGGCCACTACTTCCAGTGCCCCCGCGCGCGCGGCGGCGATCCCGGCGATGCCCGAGCCTGCCCCAAAGTCCAGTACGCGCTTGCCGGCAACCCACTCAGGGTGCGCGGCCAAGTAGCGGGCCATGGCCAGGCCGCTGGCCCAGCAGAAGCTCCAGTACGGCGGCTCCTCGAGGATGCGTTGAGTTTCTTCGCTGGTGAACGCGCGGTCCATGTTCTGATCGTCGATCAGCCACAGTTTCAGTTCGCACTCCGGCAGCTCGCTGATCACCAGGCGCGCTTCGCCAATCAGGCCACTGAGGGCCTGCTGCAGGGCAAGCGGCGGCACTTATGGCGCCTTTTCGAAGCGCAGCGGGCCGGTAGCCTGGGTCTGGGCCTGAATGATACGCACGGGGGGCAGGTGCATGATCAGTTGGCCAGAGCGGCTGGCACGGCCACGCAGCTCGACCCGGGCCCCGGCGGGGAAAGCCTCGGGGTTGAAACGCAGGTGATAGGGCAGGGGTTGGCCAGTGCCGGTCAGGGTACTGCTGGCCAGAAGCTGTTGCGGACGATCACGGTCATCGATGACCAGCAGCGCCAGTTCCACGTCTGCGCCAGCCGGAATTTCCAGCAGTGTGCCGCTCAATTCACGCTGATAGGCCGGCAGCGGGCCGAGCGGTTCGACGTTCTTGGCCACCTTGGCCGGTACTGGCGCAGGGGCTGTTGCGGTTTTTGGGCGGTCACTGCCGCAAGCGGCTAGCAAGCAAGTGCAGCACAGTACGACGAGCGCACGACGAGGCATGGGTGGGTCCTTCACGGGCAGAATTGTATGGATGTTAACCCCTTTGGCTTGTCTTGCCAGTGCAATGCGCTACCATGGCCCTCCCTTTTTTTGTTGCCTGCCACCATGCACTGTCCCTTTTGCGGTGCCAACGACACCAAGGTCATCGACTCGCGTCTGGTCGCCGAGGGCGAACAGGTGCGCCGCCGCCGTGAGTGCGTCGCCTGCGGCGAGCGTTTCACCACCTTCGAAACCGCCGAACTGGTGCTGCCCCGCCTGATCAAGCAGGACGGTACCCGCCAGCCGTTCGATGAAGACAAGCTGCGCGCTGGCATGCAGCGAGCGCTGGAAAAACGCCCGGTCAGCGTCGAGCGCCTGGAAGCGGCG
>NZ_JAFGYW010000348.1:0-459 GCF_017491595.1 Pseudomonas sp. 51_B | reverse complement strand
GTTCGTCACGCATGCGAGCTTGACGCCCGCTTCACGCATCGCCCGCAAGCCTGCGTCGACGTCCGGGTAGAGCCGCGTGTGGCGGCCGTTGATCTTCGCGTATTCGGCCTGATAGAGCGCGAGCGCCTCGTCGAAGCGCGCGTTCGCGTCGTCTGCGGAAAAGCGCGGCGTCAGCACGCACTGGATCAGGTTCTCCGAACCCTTGCCGACATAGCGCATCACTTCCTCGCGCGTCGTCTCCTCGGCATCGAGCTGCGCGAGCATCGCGTTCAGGCCGGCCGTGAAATCGTCTGCGGTATCGACCATCGTGCCGTCGAGATCGATGAGCGCCGCTTCGATGCGCGGCGCGCCATTGAGAGGCGACGTCGTCATCGTGCTCACGCGCGCCCGACGGTGGCGAGCGCGTCGCGCATCTCGCCGATCACCTGCCGATAGTCGGGCTTGCCGAAGATCGCCGAG
>NZ_JAFGYW010000347.1:0-459 GCF_017491595.1 Pseudomonas sp. 51_B | reverse complement strand
ACCATATCTTGACGAGGCTGGGGACGGAAACAGTAAAGGTAGGATACAAAAAGAACTACCAGATTTCAATTTCAAAGCCCCATCCGGTACACCAAGCAAAACTGCTGACTTCTTACGCCTAGCTAAGAAGGGGCACAACATAGCCATCACACATAAACTCTTCACTGGGTTTACTGTGGAGGTGGCTGCTGTCCTTGCTGAACAAAAATATCATCTGGTGATCGACGAGACGATTGATCTTGTCACCTTCTACGAGGGTATTGGGCACGAAGATGTTAAGTTCCTAATCTTGGCTGGTATGGTGACATGTAGTCCTAATGGACAATTGCATTGGAACGAAGAGAAGTGGCCTAACTACTGTGGTAGGGATTTGCCCATAAAACAACTATGTGAGCTTGGCTGTTTGTGGCTTTACGGTGATGACGTCCTTATTCAACGCATACCACCTACCTGTATGAA
>NZ_JAFGYW010000346.1:0-459 GCF_017491595.1 Pseudomonas sp. 51_B | reverse complement strand
GCTGCGAAATCGCGGCCGTCTTCAGACACCCCGGCCTGGAAGATCAGCGGTTGGCCCTGGGGTGAGCGCTGGATGTTCAGCGGCCCTTTAACCTTGAAGAACTCGCCCTGATGGCCCAGGGTGTGCAGCTTGGCCGGGTCGAAAAACTCGCCGGTCTCTTTGTTGCGGGTAAACGCATCGTCCTCCCACGAGTCCCACAGGCCCTGAACTACCTGGACATGTTCACGGGCAATGCGGTAGCGCACGGCATGAGGCGGGTGCTGGTCCTTGCCGAAGTTATCCGCGGTACCCGACAGCCACGATGTCACCACGTTCCAGCCGGCGCGGCCGCCGCTGATCAGGTCAAGCGAGGCGAACTGGCGGGCCACCTGAAAAGGCTCGGTGTAGCTGACGGTGACCGTGGCCACCAGGCCGATGTGGGAGGTAACAGCTGCCAGCGCTGAAAGTATCGTTAGCGGC
>NZ_JAFGYW010000345.1:0-460 GCF_017491595.1 Pseudomonas sp. 51_B | reverse complement strand
CAAAAACCGGCCTCGCGTGACAGGCGCGCGGCCGGTTTTTGTTTGCGCCGCGTTGCGTTCGCGCCGCCGCTTGCAAAGCGCGCCGCGCAGGCGGCGCGATCCGTGTAACGGGAGCGATAACGGAAGCGATGCGCGGGCCGTGGGCGTGCGGCTGCCGCGCGGTTATTGCGCAGTTATCGCACAGTTATTGCGAGCGCATCCACGTCTGCGAGCGGCCGAGCAGCGACACGCCGATGTAGCCGCGCACGACGAGCTTCTGGCCGCCGTCCTCGAGCTTCATCTTGCATTTGTAGACCTTGCCGTTTTCCGGGTCGAGGATGTTGCCGCCGTCCCAGCCTTCGCCGTCCTTCTTCATCGCCTTGATGATCGTCATGCCCTTGATGAGCTGATCCTTGCGCTCGTCGGTGCAGGCGGTGCAGCGGCGATCCGGCGTGTCGTTCTCGCCGAGGCCCTTGACGAC
>NZ_JAFGYW010000344.1:0-461 GCF_017491595.1 Pseudomonas sp. 51_B | reverse complement strand
GATATCCCCCTGTTCCGGCGGGTATTTACATTGTTCGCCCCCAAAGCCAGCACCCTGCGCGAAAGATACGGGTGCTGACGGACATGCTGGTCGATTGGTTCGCAGATGTGAGCCCAGGCAACGTCCTCTCCCTTTAGAAGGCAAGCCACTCGGGACGGCGAGCGTTCAATCTATCCAATTGCCGGACGCATCTTCCACTCGTAGTTCCTGCACAACCATGCCATTCGCCTGCATGCAGGCGCTGAGCTGCGCATGTTTGCCTAAGATCAATCGCCTGAGTAGAATGCGATTCATTATCAATCATGTATGTCCCGGGATGCCGATGCGTAGCGACGAAACACTAGGTACTGCAGATCCAGGGATGCTCTATCGCACCCACTTCTCGTGGTTACAGGGCTGGCTGATTCGGCGCATCGGCTGTCGCGACAACGCCGCAGATCTGGCGCAGGACACCTTTGTGC
>NZ_JAFGYW010000343.1:0-462 GCF_017491595.1 Pseudomonas sp. 51_B | reverse complement strand
ACGACGTACTGCTGATCAAGCGCGGCGGGCAGTCGAGCGTCTATCAATCGTATAGCTGAAGCTGGCGAATCGGGAGAATGTTCGGGCCGGCACGCGCAACCGAGGGGGAGTTGACGAAGCGGCGGGCATTGCTGATGTCGAATAATTCCACTGACGAGCCAGAAAGCTGTGCTTACGTGACCGTTATCACCGAAAGACCAAGAAATTACGGCGTTGCCCAACTGCGTCCCCGAGAGACTGCCCTTTGCAAAGTGTCAGGGGATGCGGTGGAGAAGCAGTATTCGACAGTTCTCCTTACAAGGAAGGCGGCCATGCGCGCAGCGTTGAAGGAGACGCTATCCCCATCTTGGCGCCATGGGCATACGCCTTTGCATGCCGCTGTTGGCTACCGCGCATGAGGCCCAGCGTCCGAAGCGGCCAGCGCCGATTCCTACAAAATCGCAGGCCCGGACGGTCTTCGCC
>NZ_JAFGYW010000342.1:0-462 GCF_017491595.1 Pseudomonas sp. 51_B | reverse complement strand
ATCCACTACCTGAGCGGCAGCGACGTGACGTTCGTGCTGACGGCGGGCGGCCATAACGCGGGCATCGTCAGCGAGCCCGGCCATGCGAAGCGCCATTACCGGATGAAGATGACGGCCGCCGCCGCGCCGAGCATCTCGCCCGACGAATGGCTTGCCGGCGCGACCGATTTCGAAGGCTCGTGGTGGCCCGCGTGGCACGCATGGCTTGCCCGGCATTCGAGCCCGCAGCGCGTCGCGCCGCCGCCGCTCGGCAAGCCGGGCGCGCGCACGCTCGGCGACGCGCCGGGCACCTATGTGTTCCAGAAATAAGGAGTGCCGCGTGGACCGCGAAATCCTGCAGAACCGCCCGTTCGATTCGCTCGCGATCGGCGATAGCGCGTCGCTCGTGCGCACCGCGTCGCGCGACGACATCGATCTGTTCGCCGCGATGTCCGGCGACGTGAACCCCGCGCACCTCGACGC
>NZ_JAFGYW010000341.1:0-462 GCF_017491595.1 Pseudomonas sp. 51_B | reverse complement strand
ACTCAATGCCATTCGGCCGATTTTCCGGTCTATCCAAATGTACTCTCGGTCGGTGTCCGACGAGCGCTTTGGCCGTTGCCTGCACAGGACGCGAACCGGATGCAGTAAGGTGTTTGACCAGTTCCGACGCGATGCGGTGGATCGGGTCATTTAGCGCAGCGTGTCAAGAAAGGCATCGACGCGTTCGAAATGGTCGACCCACGTCGGTTCGCGGAAGTGTTCGATTCGGGCGAGTTGCGCGGTGCGTTCGTGGCTGTCGTCCCGAGCGTAGTCACGGATGCGGGCAGCCCACGCCGGGCCGTCGAGCGGATCGAGGTAATCGGGGATGTCCGCCGCGACTTCGCGGAACACGTCCAGGTCGCTTGCAAGGACGGGTACGCCGAGCCCCAGTGCTTCGACAAGCGGCATCCCGTAACCCTCGACGAACGAAGGAAAGAGAAGGGCGCGCGCATGCTGCAACCA
>NZ_JAFGYW010000340.1:0-462 GCF_017491595.1 Pseudomonas sp. 51_B | reverse complement strand
GGCGATGCTACCGGCGGCGAAACGCTCGTCCGGGCGCTTCGCTTGCCGTGCGTGCGCGGCGTTCACACGGCGCGGGGATTCGCCTCGGTTTCGACAAACCGTCGGGCGCGCATTCGTCGACCCATGATGGATGGATTCAAACGGATATCGCGATGCGGCTCCCGCAAATCAGCCTGATGCCGGATCAGGCGCTGGCGAACGAATAGACGGCCGCTTGGCGGCGCTCGCCGCGATCGAACACCGCGCGCCGCGGCGCGTAGCGCCCATGCGCTGCGCGGGCTGACGGCCGCGCAGCCGTCAGCAGCCGAGCGCTTCCGTCCTGAATGCGGCCACCGCGTCCTGAAGACACCGGGATTGCTCGTTGAGCGATTGCGCGGCGATGGCGGCGTGCTCGACCAGCGTCGCGTTGCGCCGCGTCACGCTGTCCATTTGCGAGACGGCGGCGTTGATCTGCTCGAGCCC
>NZ_JAFGYW010000339.1:0-462 GCF_017491595.1 Pseudomonas sp. 51_B | reverse complement strand
AGGAACGCCTGGGCGCGATCAACGGGGCATCGGATCGTCGCCCGAGCGCCGTGCCGCCAGCAGCGCATCCGCCCACTGCTGCCACACCGCCGGATCGCTGACCCCGGCAAACGCGCCGGCGCGCCGCTGCGCCGCCATCCAGTCGTCCTTGTCGGCGATGGCACGGGCCATCAGCGGCTCGAAGCCTGCCTCGGCCACGGTGCGGGCGACTTCGCGCATCTCCTCCGCGCGACGCTGACCGTGCTGCGCCACCCGGCTGTAAAAATAGGCCGCCTGCGCCGGCCAGTCGATGCCCGGAAACGTCTCTTGCAGCGTGGCGATCATCGCCTGCTCCACCCCGTAGTGGCGGGCCGCGGTGAAGCTCTCGATGACCAGGGCCTCCAGCCCTTTGATCATGACGCTGCGGCACATCTTGGTGGCCGACGCCACGCCCAGGCGGTCGGACGCCACCTGCACCTGCAT